>NZ_JARKMU010000010.1:0-218118 GCF_037625995.1 Aminobacter sp. Piv2-1 | reverse complement strand
GATAGGTCCTCATCAGGATCACGACGAACGAAACCGACACCCCAAAATGCGCCGCGGCCGCGCGGCGTGAACGGCCGGCCTCGACATAACCGACAACACGTTCCCGCAGATCCATCGAATAGGGCTTGGGCATCGCAAATCACCTCCTACCGGAAGTGAATCACCAAGTTTGCCTCAATGGAATCCCTCTTGATTCAATCTGAGCGTCCGCCGCTCTAGTCCAACGTTTCGGCCCGCCGTCGGACGGGCGCGCTCTGATGCATGGCATCACTGTCCTTCGAAAGTGCCTGACGGGTGTCAGCACCCGCCACGGCATCCGCCGGCGAGAGTTGCTCAACCGGCAATGGCGGAAATATAGCAAAACGACTACAGATTGCAACATTCTCAAAAGAATAACCACAGGTTGCATTACTCGACAGACTGCCCGTTTTTGCCCCCCTCCCCTTGACCGGACGAAAAAGGGCGGCCATTTGACGTGCGAATTGAAATCTGTCCGTCACGCGCCTTGGCCGTTGTCAGGCGCTTCAGTGGAAAATCAGCCGCATATGGACGTCGTCGTCGTCGAGTCACCCAACAAGGTGAAGAGCATCAACAAATACCTGGGCCGGAACTACAAGGTTCTGGCCTCGTTCGGTCACGTCCGCGACCTGCCAGCCAAGGACGGATCGGTGAAGCCGGATGACGACTTCGCCATGTCCTGGTCGGTCGACACGGCGTCGGCCAAGCGGCTTTCCGACATCGCCAAGGCGGTCAAGGACGCCGACGGGCTCATCCTCGCAACCGACCCGGATCGCGAGGGCGAGGCGATTGCCTGGCACGTGCTCGAAGTGCTGAAGCAGAAGCGCGTGCTGAAGGACAAGTCGATCAAGCGGGTTGCCTTCAACTCGATCACCAAGCAGGCGGTGCTCGACGCCATCGCCAATCCGCGCGAGATCGACCCACCGCTGGTGGACGCCTATCTGGCGCGACGCGCGCTCGACTACCTCGTCGGCTTCACGCTGTCTCCGGTCCTCTGGCGCAAGCTGCCCGGCGCACGCTCGGCCGGCCGCGTGCAATCGGTGGCGCTGCGCTTCGTCTGCGACCGCGAAGCGGAGATCGAACGCTTCGTGCGCGAGGAATACTGGCAGATCGCCGCGATCCTGGGCACGCCGCGCAGCGAGAGCTTCGAAGCCAAGCTCGTCGCCTACGACGGCAAGAAGCTGCAGAAGCTGGACATCTCCTCGCAGGGCCAGGCCGACGAGATCAAGGCCATGCTCGAAGGCGCATCGTTCAAGGCGCTTTCGGTCGAGGCGAAGCCGACCAAGCGCAACCCAGCGCCGCCCTTCACCACCTCGACGTTGCAGCAGGCGGCATCCTCGCGCCTCGGATTCTCGGCGACCCGGACCATGCAGGTTGCCCAGCGCCTCTACGAAGGCATGGACCTCGGCGGCGAGACCACCGGCCTGATCACCTATATGCGTACCGACGGCGTGCAGATGGCGCCCGAGGCGATCGATGCCGCCCGCGACGCCATCGGCAAGATGTTCGGCGCGAAGTACGTGCCCGAGAAGCCGCGCTTCTACACCACCAAGGCCAAGAACGCGCAGGAAGCCCACGAAGCGATCCGGCCGACGGACTTCAACCGCAGCCCGGCCGAGATGCGCAAGTATCTCGATGCCGACCAGGCACGGCTCTACGAGCTGATCTGGAAGCGTGCGATCGCCAGCCAGATGCAGCCGGCCGAGATCGAGCGCACCACCGTCGAGATCGAGGCGCGCAACGGCGCCAAGCTCGCGGGCCTGCGCGCCATCGGTTCGGTCACCCGCTTCGACGGCTTCATCGCGGCCTATACCGACCAGCGCGACGAGGATTCGGAGGACGAGGAAAACCGCCGGCTGCCCGAGATCCGCGCCGACGAGACGCTGAAGCGCGAGACCATCAACGCCACCCATCATACGACCGAGCCGCCGCCCCGCTACTCCGAGGCGAGCTTCATCAAGAAGATGGAGGAGCTCGGCATCGGCCGTCCGTCGACCTATGTCGCGACGCTGAAGACGCTCGAAGACCGCGACTACGTGAAGATCGAGAACCGCAAGCTGGTGCCCCAGCCCAAGGGGCGGCTGGTGACGGCCTTCATGGAGAGCTTCTTCGAGCACTATGTCGAGTACGACTTCACCGCCTCGCTGGAGGAGAAGCTCGACGAGGTCTCGGACGGCAAGCTCGCCTGGCGCGACGTGCTGCGCGACTTCTGGAAGGACTTTTCGGGCGCCGTCGACGAGATCAAGGAACTGCGCGTCACCGACGTGCTCGACGCGCTGAACGAGGAACTGGCGCCGCTGGTCTTCCCGGAGCGCGAGGACGGCTCCAATCCGCGCATCTGCCCGAAATGCGGCACCGGCAACCTGTCGCTCAAGCTCGGCAAGTTCGGCGCCTTCGTCGGCTGCTCGAACTACCCCGAATGCGGCTACACCCGCCAGCTCGACGGCCCGAACGGCAATGGCGAGAACGGCGGCCTGGAGGACGGCACCAAGGTTCTCGGCACCGACCCCTACACCAGCGAGGAGATCACGCTGCGCAGCGGCCGGTTCGGCCCCTACATCCAGCGCGGCGACGGCAAGGACGCCAAGCGTTCGAGCCTGCCCAAGGGGTGGACGCCGGCAACCATCGACCACGAGAAGGCGCTGGCACTGCTGGCACTGCCGCGTGACGTAGGCCAGCACCCCGAAACCGGCAAGATGATCTCGGCCGGTCTCGGCCGCTACGGCCCCTTCGTGCTGCACGACGGCACCTATGCCAATCTCGAGAGCATCGAGGACGTGTTCTCGATCGGCCTGAACCGGGCCGTGACCGTGCTTGCCGAGAAGCAGTCCAAGGGCAAGGGCGCGCGCGGCGGCGGCACGCCGGCTGCGCTCAAGGACCTTGGCGCGCACCCCGGCGGCGGCGGCAACGTCACCGTCCGCGACGGACGCTACGGACCCTATGTCAATTTCGGCAAGGTCAATGCTACCTTGCCGAAGGGCAAGGACCCGGCCTCGGTGACGCTGGAGGAAGCCCTCGTCCTGATCGCCGAGAGAGAGGCGAAAGGCGGGGGAGCCAAGAAGCCGGCGCGCGGCGGGGCCAAAAAGCCGGCCAGCAGCAAAGCCAAAAAGAAGGACTGACCCACCTTGGCGCGCAAGATTTCCGGACGAAACGCCGGCTCCAGACGCGCCGCAAGCGACGAGGTCAGGGGCAAGGACGTCTATCGCCCCTCGCGCGACGAGGTTCTCCGCTACATCGCGGAGAATCCGGATAGCAGCGGCAAGCGCGACATCGCCAAGGCTTTCGCGCTCAAGAACGACGACCGCATCTGGCTGAAGAGCCTGCTGCGCGACCTGCAGGACGAAGGGCTGCTCGAGAAGAGCCGCAAGCGCCTGCACCGGGTCGGACAGCTCGCGCATGTCGCGGTGCTCGACATTTTCGGCCGTGACGAGGAAGGCGCGCTTCTGGCCCGCCCGTCGGAGCAGCCGGACGGCCCCGTCGTCCAGATCAGGCTGCCGCGCGGCGGCAACGGGCCCACCCCCGGCGTCGGCGACCGCGTGCTCGCCAAGACCTTTCCTATCGAGGACCACATCGGGACCGAGAGCGAGCCGGCCTATACGGCGCGCGTGATGAAGGTCTTCGAGAAGCGCACCGACACGGTTCTCGGCATCTTCCGCATCCTCGCCGACGGCACCTTCCGCATCGAGCCGGTCGAGCGCCGCCAGCCCGAGCTGGTGGTCGACAAGGAATTCCAGAACGGCGCCAAGCCGGGCGACCTGGTCGAGGTCGAGCCGGCCCGCGCGAGCCGCTACGGCCTGCCGCGCGCCAAGGTGCTGTCGGTGCTGGGCTCGCTGACCAACGAGAAGGCGGTCTCGATGATCGCCATCCACGCCCACGAAATTCCGCACATCTTCCCGCAGGAGGTCATCGCCGAAGCCGAGGCCATCCGGCCGGCCACGCTCGACGGCCGCGAGGACTGGCGCGAACTGCCGCTCGTCACCATCGACCCGGCCGACGCCAAGGACCATGACGACGCCGTCTATGCCGAGCCGGACACTGACGAGAAGAATGTCGGCGGCGTGGTCGTCACCGTCGCCATCGCCGATGTTGCAGCCTATGTGCGGCCGGGCACCGCACTCGACCGCGAGGCCTTGAAGCGCGGCAACTCGGTCTATTTCCCGGACCGGGTCGTGCCGATGCTGCCGGAACGGATCTCGAACGACCTGTGCTCGCTGCGCGAAGGCGTCGACCGCCCGGCACTCGCCGTCCGCATGACATTCTCGGCCGAGGGCCGCAAGATCAGGCATTCCTTCCACCGCATCATGATGCGGTCGGCAGCCCGCCTCGCCTATCCGCAGGCCCAAGCCGCCGTCGACGGCACTCCGGACGACAAGACGACGCCGATCCTGGAAACCGTCCTCAAGCCGCTCTGGGCGGCATATGACGTGCTCAAGCGCGGCCGCGACGCACGCCAGCCGCTGGAGCTCGACCTGCCCGAGCGCAAGATACTGCTGAAGCCCGACGGCACGGTGGACAGCGTCGTCGTGCCCGACCGCCTCGACGCCCACAAGCTGATCGAGGAATTCATGATCCAGGCCAACGTCTCGGCCGCCGAGACGCTGGAAAACAAGAAGCAGAAGCTCGTCTACCGCATCCACGACGGCCCCTCGCTCGCCAAGCAGGAATCGCTGCGCGAATTCCTGCAGACGATCGGGCTGTCGCTGGCGCGCGGCGCCCAGATGCGGCCGAGCCAGTTCAACGGCATCCTCGAGCGCGTCCGCGGCGAAGACAACGAGCAGCTGGTCAACGAGGTGGTGCTGCGCTCGCAGAGCCAGGCCGAGTACAACCCCGACAATATCGGCCATTTCGGCCTCAACCTGCGCCGCTACGCGCATTTCACCTCGCCGATTCGCCGCTATGCCGACCTCATCGTCCACCGCGCCCTGATCGGCTCGCTCGGCCTCGGCGCCGGCGGGCTGACGCCCTCCGAAGAAGCGCGTCTGGAAGAAATCGCCGGGCTGATTTCGCAAACCGAACGCCGCGCCATGGCGGCCGAGCGCGACACCGTCGACCGGCTGATCGCCGGCTTCCTGGCCGAGCGTGTCGACGAGACCTTCGACGCCCGCATCTCCGGCGTCGTCAAGGCGGGACTATTTGTCCAATTGCCGCAATATGGCGCGGATGGTTTCATCCCCGTGTCATCCTTGGGTGACGATTATTATCACTTCGATGAAGCTGCCCGCTCGCTGTTCGGGGAGCGCACCGGCAAGGGATATCAGCTGGCCGACCGCGTTCAGGTCAGGCTGGTCGAAATCGCCCCGCTCGCCGGCGCCATGCGCTTCGAGATGCTAACCGAACCGAAGCCCCTGCCCGGCTCGAAACGGTCGTTCCACAAGGCGAAGGGGCAACGAACGCGTGCCCGCGCCTCTCAGCCGAGGCGAGGACCGCGCGGCAGGAGATGACTATGGAAGAACAGGTATTCGGCGGCGGTCACCAGCAGGTCGACCGGCAGGCGCGCCCGCTCTGGCCTGCGATCAAGCGGGGCCTGTTGGGCAAGTGCCCCAACTGCGGCGAGGGCAAGCTGTTTGCATCCTTCATCAAGACAGTCGACCGTTGCGATGTCTGCGGCGAAGATATCTTCCACCACCGCGCCGACGACCTACCCGCCTATCTCGTCGTGGTGATCGTCGGCCACATCGTCGTCGGGGCGTTCATGGCGGTGGAGGCGACGACCTCGCTCTCCACCTGGCAGCACCTGGCAATCTGGGTGCCGCTGACCATCATTTCGGCCCTCGCCCTGCTGCGCCCCGTCAAGGGAGGGGTCGTCGGCATGCAGTGGGCGCTCTACATGCACGGTTTCGGCGGCGAGGACGACGAGATCGAGGGTCATCCCGAGGCCTGAGCCTCCCGCTGGCGCAATGCCCGCATGCGGCCAAGCGCTTCCCTCCACCCCGACATTCCGTTAGGACAGCCGCGATGGATGGCATCAGCAAAGCAGAACTCGACCGGCTAGAGGCGCGCGAGATGGCGACCGGCCCCGCTCCGCTCAGGCCGCGCGACGCGGCGACCCTCATCCTCCTCGACCGCAAGGGCAGCGATGTGCTGGTGCTGATGGGGCGCCGTCACATGAAGCACGCCTTCATGCCCGGAAAATTCGTCTTCCCAGGCGGTCGAACCGACCCGGCCGACAGCCGCATCCGCGTCGCCGACGAACTGCATCCCGCCGAGTTGGAAAAACTGCGCGCCGGCATCGGGCTTGTCAGCGTGGCCCGCGCCCGCGCTATCGCCCTGTCGGCCATCCGCGAGACCTATGAGGAAGCCGGCCTGCTGATCGGACGGCGCAACACCTTCGCTACCACCAAGCCCGACTGGCAAGGGTTCGCCGAACAGGGGGTGGAGCCCGCCCTCGCTCCCTTGCGCTTCATCGCCCGCGCGATCACGCCTCCGGGACGTGTCAGGCGCTTCGACACGCGCTTCCTTTCGGCCTGGCGTAGCGACGTGGCGGTCGAACTGCCGGAAGGCGGGCCGACCAACGAACTCGAGGAACTGGTATGGCTGCCGCTCGAGCAGGCGATGCAGGCCGACATACCCGAGATCACGCGGTCGGTGCTCGGCGATCTCAGACAGCGGCTGGAGAGCGATCCGGACCTGAGCCCCGGCGGCCAGGTGCCCTTCTACCGCATGCTCAACAAGCGCTTCCGTCGCGTCATTCTTTAGGCCGCCCAGACATGAACGAGACCATCCGGGAGACCGAGAGCGACGAGCGTGTGCATTGGCGATCGATTTCGGCCGCCATCGGCTCCATCAGCGTCGTCGGCATAGCCATCGGGCTCGGCATTCCTTTGCTCAGCGTGATTCTCGAATCACGCGGCTATTCGTCGTCGATGATCGGGCTCAACACCGCCGTCGCCGGCATCGCCTCGATCGCCGCGGCACCTGTCGCCACGCCGATCGCCATGCGCTTCGGTGTGGTCTGGACCATGCTCGCAATGATCTTTGCGGGCGCCCTCGCCTTCGTCGGCTTCTACTTCGTCGACGCATTCTGGATGTGGTTTCCGCTCAGGGCCATCCTTCACTTCGCGCTCACCGTGCTGTTCATCCTGTCGGAGTTCTGGATCAGTGCCTGCGCGCCGCCCCACCGCCGCGGCCTCGTGCTCGGCATCTACGCCACCGTTCTGTCGCTCGGCTTCGCCGCCGGCCCTTGGATCTTTTCCCAGATCGGCAGCGACGGCTTCCTGCCCTTTGGATTGGCTTTCGGACTGGTGACGCTGGCTTCGATCCCGGTGCTGCTCGCGCGTGCCGAAAGCCCCCGGATCGTGGCCGAAGGCGGCAGCGGCGGCTTCTTCCGCTACATCTGGATCGTGCCCACCGCGACGGCGGCCGTGCTCGTGTTCGGCGCGGTGGAAACCGGCGGCTTCGCGCTGTTTCCGGTCTACGGCCAGCGCATCGGCTACAGCGAGGGCGACGCGGCGATGCTGCTCACCATGATCGGCCTCGGCAACGTTATCCTGCAGATTCCGATCGGCATGATCAGCGACCGCGTGCACGATCGCCGTACGCTGCTGCTCATCTGCGCCGCGACCGGCCTGGCCGGAACCCTCGCGATGCCCTGGATCGCCGGCAACTGGCACCTCATGGCCGGCATGCTGTTCGTGTGGGGCGGCGTGGTCGCCGCCCTCTACACGGTAGGCCTGGCCCATCTGGGCGCGCAGCTGTCCGGCCGCGACCTCGCCTCCGCCAATGCCGCCTTCATCTTCTGCTACGGCCTGGGCATGATCCTCGGCCCCCAGGCGATCGGCATCTTCATGGATGCATTCGGCCCCAACGGATTCGGCTGGGCCCTGGCCGTGTTCTTCGCTGGCTACATGGCTCTCGGATTGGGCCGGATCGCCGTGAAATCGAGGCTTTCGCGCTCTGAGGCTTGACTTTCCAGGCGCGATCTTTATGTGTCGCGCTAAGTTTTCCGCGTCCGGGGTCGTTTCCCGTCATGAGGCGGTTGCAACACCAGACATCTAACGGACGAGAATCATGGCCAAGGCTGCAAACATCAAGATCAAGCTTCTGTCGACCGCCGACACCGGTTTCTTCTACGTGACGAGCAAGAACAGCCGCACGAAGACGGAGAAGCTGTCGTTCCGCAAGTACGACCCGGTCGCCAAGAAGCACGTCGAGTTCAAGGAAACGAAGATCAAGTAATTCGGGTCCAGATCCGATTGCCAAACGCCGCCCTCCGGGCGGCGTTTTCGTTTGGCACTGCAGCCAGGCGATCTCGCGCGGCCAGACGGCCGCGGCCCCTCGCCTTCGACGATCGCGAAAGTTGGATGATAAAGGGGGCCGGTCGGCTATCTGGCAGCGGTACGAGGAGGCCACTATGTGCCAGTGCCGGCCGGCCGACCCCACGGACCCAGGAGATGCGGCGGACCTGAGCATCATGGGGTATCGAGCGAACTTGCCGGCCTAGCTCCTCGTGCCGACGTCCGTTCGTGTTCTCGTTTCCACAGTCGCGCAAGATTACTTGGAAATCAACACTTTCTTAACCACGGCTGCGAATCACGCGGAACAAGGTAAACAATTGAGCTTAGCTCTATTGGCCATTCGGAGGTTGCAGCCCTACGCAGCGCTTGCAACCACTCGATTTCGGCCAGCGGTCTTGGCGTCATAGAGTGCAAGGTCGGCTCGCTTCATCAGGCCGGCGACGCTGTCGCCCTCCTGCCGTAGCGACGACACACCTACACTGACGGTGACCGGTATCGGTTTGGCTGCGCCGCTGACTGCAAACGGCGTCTGGGCAACCTCCTTGCGGATCCGCTCGGCCACGACCTCGGCGAGAGCTCCGTCCGTGTCGGGCATCACGATCACGAACTCCTCGCCGCCAAATCGGCATGCAAGGTCAATGCCCCGGACGCTTTTCCTCATCCGGCGTGCAAATTCGCGAAGCACCTCGTCGCCGCCGTCGTGGCCATAGGTGTCGTTGACCTGCTTGAAGCGGTCGAGATCGGTGATCATCACCGAGAGCGGCCGACGCCTGGCGATGGCGCGCTCGAACAGCTTCGGCAAGTGGCCGTCGAGATAGCGGCGATTGTGCAGGCCGGTCAGCCCGTCGGTGACGGCCATCTCGATGGTCTGGCTGACGCTCTGACGCAGTTCGTCATTGTAGCGCTTGCGCCGCACCTGCGTGCGCAGGCGCGCAATCAGTTCCTGCGGATCGAGGGGGCGAACGACATAGTCGTTGATGCCCAGCTCCAGTCCCCTCAGGATGCGCTCGTCCTCCTTGGTGCCCGCCAAGAGCACGATCGGCAGCGAGCGCGTACGCTCGAGCGAGCGCAGTTGCGAGCACAGCCTCAGCGGGTCGAACGCGGCGAATCCGGTGGAGACCAGCACGCACTCATAGCTGCCCTCTGCGGCCTGAAACAGGCCGGACTGCGGGTCCAGGGCAAGGTCCACTTCGGCAGCCCCATCGAGCAAGGCGCAGATGTGGGCGGCGGACGAGGTCTGCTCATCGATCAAGAGCACCCGCGGCAACGAATTCTGCAGAAGGCCGGAATGCGACAGCAGACCTTCGACGCCGATCCTGTGGGTGGACGACGCGCGCAGGCGCAACTCGTCGGTCAGCACCTTGAGGCGCACCAGGCTCCTGACCCGCGTCACCAGTTGCAGGTCATTGACCGGCTTGGTGAGGAAATCGTCCGCGCCTGCGTCCAGCCCGCGCACCCGGTCCGCTGCCTGGTCGAGCGCCGTCACCATGACGACGGGGATGTGGGCGGTGGCCGGCTCGGCCTTCAGCCGGCGGCAAACCTCGAACCCGTCCATGCCTGGCATCATGACATCGAGAAGCACGACATCGACGTTGCCGTTTTCGCAGGCGGAAATGGCGTCAGATCCGTTCGACACCGTCGAGACCTCGAAATACTCGGCAAGCAGCCGTGCCTGAAGCAGCTTTGCGTTTGCCGGGATATCGTCGACAACGAGGATGCGAGCGGTCATGCCGGTACCCTGTGACAACCGGCGAGCATGTCAGGCGTCGCCGAGATAGGATTTTATAGTCTCGATGAAACGAGGCACCGAGATCGGCTTGGAGATGTAGGCCTCGCACCCGCCCTGGCGGATGCGCTCCTCGTCGCCCTTCATGGCAAAGGCGGTGACGGCGATCACCGGGATCGTGTGGAGGTCGTCGTCCTCCTTCAGCCACTTGGTGACCTCCAGCCCCGACACTTCGGGCAACTGGATATCCATCAGGATGAGGTCGGGCCGATGCTTGCGGGCGAGGTCGAGCGCCTCCAGTCCGTTGCGCGTGCGCACGGTCTCGTAGCCGCTTGCTTCGATGAGGTCGCGGAAGAGCTTCATGTTGAGCTCGTTGTCCTCGACGATCATCACCTTCTTAGCCATCGAATTTCCGTCCGGATTGCGCGCCGCGATTCGGCAGCAATCATCCTGCGCGGCGACCGCGCACACCAAGCCCGAATCCGACATTAACTCAAGAACATTACGAAACGTAAAACGCCGCTGCCAACCCACGGCTGGTTGAACCACGCTTTGCGGGTTGCCGTGCGACCGGCTTGCCGCTACTCCGTGAGGCGTAGCAACGATCGGAGCGCACATGCTCAAGGATGACAAGCAGCGCGAAAACGCCGAAGCCCTGGCGATCCGGGCGCTCGGCTTCGTCGCATCCGATGCCGAGCTGCTGCCGCGTTTTCTGGCAATCACCGGCATAGAGCCGCACCAGATCCGCCGCGTTGCGACCGAGCCGGGCTTCATGGCGGGCGTGCTGAACTTCGTCCTTGCGCATGAACCGACGCTGCTGCGCTTTGCGGAAGAGGCGGGCATCGCACCCGGCGACGTCGCCAAGGCCCTGCGCGCCCTGCCGCTTGGAAACGACGACTACGACCGATCGACATGAGCGACGATCCCGAGACCGCACGCCAGATCGCCGAACTCGCTCGAGACAGCCGCCCGCTGCTGGTGCTGGACGTGGACGAGGTGCTGCTCGAATTCACCGCACCCTTCATGCGCTTCCTCGAGGCACAGGGGTGCGAATTGTTGCTGAGGTCGTTCAGGCTGACCGGCAACATCGTCGACCGCCGGAGCGGCGGCGAACTGGACCAGGAGGCGGTCAGGTCGTTGATCGACGGCTTCTTCCACGCCCAGCGGGATTGGCAGACAGCGACGCGCGGCGCCCGCGAGGCGGTGGCGACGCTTTCGGCGGGGGCGGAGATCGTGATGCTCACGGCCATGCCGCACCGGCATCGCGACGTCCGGCGGCTCCACCTCGACGCGCTCGGATTCCCCTACCCGCTGCTGACCACCGAGACCGCCAAAGGTCCCGCGCTCAAGCTGCTGCGGGGCGATAGCAACCGTCCCGTTGCCTTTGTCGACGACATTCCCCACAACCTGGTGTCGGTGCGCGAGGCGGTCGCCGACGCGCATCTGTTCAACCTGATGGCCTTTCGGGACATGCGCCGGCTGCTGCCGCCGCTCCCCGAGGGCATCGTCGTGACCGACGACTGGGACGAGGCGGCCGTGAAGATAGCAACGGTGCTCGGCCTCTAGGGCGACCCGGCAAGCGTCGCGCTCCGATCACTCAACGCGAAGAAAATACAACCATTTGGAGCGGCAAATTGATGTCGTCTCCAAAGCGGCGAGCCTCACGGCTCGCGGCTCAAGGCCTGCCACCAGTCGCGTCCGCTGTCGAGCTTTTCGATGCCGGAACTGTCGAGCCCGAGCGCCCATTGGGCGGCAGTCTTGCCAGCCAGCGCCAGATCCGGCGCGATCTCGGCCAGCGGCACCATCACGAAGGCCCTGTCGAGCATCCGCGGGTGCGGAATCTCCAACCCGACGTCGCTGACATTCGTGTCGCCGTGCAGGAGCACGTCGATATCGATCAGGCGTGGGCCCCAGCGCTCGACACGGACCCGCTTGAGGCGGCGCTCGACGTCGAGGCAGAGCTCGAGCAGTTCGAGCGGCGCGAGCGAGGTCGCCACTTCCGCCGTCACGTTCAGGAAGTCGGGCTGGTCGACCTTGCCCCAGGGCGGCGTCCGGTGGAGCGACGAGACGGAGACCACCCGCGTGCTGCCGCTGGCGTCGAGCATGTGCAGTGCCGTGGCCATCGTCTTCGCCGGGTCGCCGAGATTGCCTCCCAGGCTGAGAAAGGCGCGCTCCTCAACGTGGCCAGACAACGGTCACCTCTACATGGTCCAGCACGCCGCGCACCGGCGCATTGGGCTTGCGAACGGTAATTTCCGCCCGCTTGATCTGCGCGAACCTGTCGCAGAGCGCCTTGCCGACCTCCTGCGCCAGCGCCTCGATGAGGAAGCGCCGCTGACCCGTGACGATCTTCTCGATCACCTCGAAGGCGATGCCGTAGTCGACGGTGCTCTGCATGGAATCCTCATCGAGAGGACGGTCCGGATCGACGGTCAGTTCGGCGTCGACATAAAAGCGCTGGCCGAGCGTCTCCTCCTCGTCCAGCACGCCGTGCCGGGCAAAGAAGGCGCAGTTCTTCATACGGATCAGATACATCGGCGGTCAGCTTCCCCGAGGGTTGTTCGCGCGCGCCAGCATAGCATCGGCAAAGGCGAGCGCGTCGACGTTGATTGCGACATTGTGGACGCGAAATATATGCGCCCCTTTCATGCGGAGTATGACACTGGTGGCCGCGGTTCCGGCATCCCGGTCGGCGGGCTCGCGCCCGGTGACGTGGCCAACGAAACGCTTACGCGAGGTGCCTGCGAGCAGCGGGTAGCCCAGTCGCGAAAGCTCCTCGAAACGCGCCATCAGGTCGAGGTTCTCGTCGGCCTCCTTGGCGAAGCCGAAGCCCGGATCGAGCACGATCTGCGCATCGCCTACGCCCGCCTGACTGGCGATTTCCAGTGAGCGCCGCAGAAACAGGAACTGGTCGTCGATCACGTCCGCCAGCTTCTCGCGTTCGCGGCCGGTATGCATGATGACCAGCCCCGCCCCGGTTTCCGCCGCGACCCGGGCTATCCCCGGCTCGCGCTGCAGGCCCCACACGTCGTTGACGATGTGCGCACCAGCCTGGACCGCGAGCCGCGCGGTCTCTTCGCGATAGGTGTCGATCGAGATCAGGATGTCGCCCGCCGTGGCCAGTGCCGCGATTACCGGCAGGACCCTGTCCTGCTCCTCGGCCGCGGATACGGAAGCTGCGCCGGGCCGCGTCGACTCGCCGCCGACATCGATGATCGACGCCCCTTCGTCGCCCATGCGGCGCGCCTGGTCGAGGGCGCGGTCGAGGCCTTCGAAGCGGCCGCCGTCGGAAAAGCTGTCCGGCGTGACATTGAGGATGCCCATGACGAGCGCCTTGTCGCCCAACTCGACGTGGCGCCCATGCGCCAGTTGCCATCGTATGCCGGTCATGTCGTCGCCACAAAAGAAATCCAAAGCATCGACCGCGTCACGAAATATCAACGCTTCGCACGTCAATTCGCTGACGGTCACTTTTTGCGGCGCCTTGAATTCCGTTGCGCCGCCACCGCCCCTAACGCAAGGTAGGCCAAGAGGCAACTAATGAAGCATCTCCTCCTCGCCGCGATCCTTGCCGCCGGCACCGGCCTTCCGGCCCAGGCTGCCAACGTGTCGAAATCCTACAGCTACTTTACCATCACCGGCAGAACGCTCGACGAGATCGAAAGCCAGCTCATGACCCGCGGGCCCGAGGTGAAAAGCACCGGAGGACGGCACCCCGGGGCGACGCAGATGGAGTTCACCACCCGCATCGGCTACTCCGAGGTCAAGGGTGGCTGCGCCATCGTGTCGGCCCACGTCACCGTCAAGGCCAAGGTCATCCTGCCGCGATGGCGGCAGAGCGGAAAGACGGCCCAGGAGGTCAGGCTTATCTGGGACACGCTGTCGGCCGACATCAAGCGCCACGAGGAAAGCCACGTGGTGATCGCCAAGAACCACGCGCGCGAGCTCGAACAGACGCTGCGGACGATCGGCAAGCAGAAGAATTGCCAGGTCGCGGCAGCCAAGGCCAAGGCGACGAGCGAACGCATCCTCGGCCGGCACGACCGCGCCCAGGCGGAATTCGACCGCATCGAAGGCATCAACTTCGAAAGCCGGATCATGCGGCTGCTGCGCTACAGGCTGGAGCGGATCGACGCGGGCAAGCTAAAGGGCTGAAGCTCAGTCCGGAACGCCGAGCTTCTTGTGCAGGCTCGTCGACGAGGTCGTGTACTGGAAGACGATGCGTTCCTTTGGGCTGACGATGTGCTTGGCCGCCTGGGCCATGAGCGCCGCCTCGTGAAAGCCCGACAGGATCAACTTCAACTTTCCCGGATACCAGTTGACATCTCCGATCGCGAAGATCCCGGGAACCGAGGTCTCGAACTTCTCGGTATCGACCGGAACCTGGTTTTCGTGAAGGTTGAGCCCCCAGTCGGCGACGGGGCCGAGCTTCATCGTCAGCCCGAAGAACGGCAGCAGCCGAGTGCATGCGACCTCGACCTCGCCGTCCGGTCCCTTGACCTGAATGGAGCGCAAATCACCGCCGTCGCCGTTCAGTCCTGAAACCTGGCCGATGACAAGGTCGATCGCGCCCGAGTCGGCAAGCGCATGCATCTTGTTGACGCTGTCGGGCGCGGCGCGGAATTCCGGCCGGCGGTGTATCAGCGTGACCCGCCTGGCGATGGGCTGGAGGTTGAGGGTCCAATCGAGCGCCGAGTCGCCGCCGCCCACCACCACCACGTCGTGGCCGCGCAACTCCTCCATGCGCCGCACCGAATACTGGACGCTTGCGCCTTCGAAGGCCTCGATGCCGGGGATCGGCGGCCGTTTCGGCTGGAACGAGCCGCCGCCCGCGGCGACCACCACCACCTTCGCCTCGAAGACCTCGCCCTCGTCGGTTGTCAGGCGGAAACCGCCGTCCTGCAGCCGCTCCAGGGCGCTGACCATGCGGTTGAAGGTGAAGTCCGGCTTGAACGGCGCGATCTGCAGCAGCAACTTGTCGACCAATTCCTGGGCATTGATCGCGGGGTAGCCGGGAATGTCGTAGATCGGCTTTTCCGGATAGAGCTCGGCGCACTGGCCGCCGGGCCGGTCGAGAATGTCGATCAGATGGCAGCGCATGTCGAACAGGCCGAGTTCGAACACGGCAAAGAGACCGACAGGTCCCGCACCGATGATGAGAACGTCGGTCCTGGTGATTTCGCTCACGGCCACCCTCGCCTCTCGCGCACGGAACGGGAACTGTGCATGACGTTACCGTTCATGCCAACCGAAGCCGATGTCGCCTCGCCTTCAGCCCTGGCGCTCGGGCACCGTGACGACCAGCCCGTCGAGTTCGTCCCGGACCTTGATCTGGCATGACAGACGCGAATTCGGCCGCACCTCGTAGGCGAAGTCGAGCATGTCCTCTTCCATGGCCTCTGGCTCGCCGACGACCGGCATCCACGCCTCGTCGACATAGACGTGGCAGGTCGCGCAGGCGCAGGCGCCGCCGCATTCGGCCTCGATGCCGGGCACGGCATTGCGGATCGCGTTTTCCATTACGGTCGAGCCGTTCTCCGCCTCGACGTCGAAACGCGTCCCGTCATGGGCAATGTAGCTAAGCTTGGTCATGCTCGTTCCTGAGAGAAGTCACCCGGCAGATAATCACTCCACCGAGCAAGTCAACAGCCGCGCGATTTCGCCGCGTCCTGTCGATTTGCGGACACCGCTAGCGATTGATGGCGGCGATGTAATCGCGGGCTTCGTCGATCAGTCGCGAAAGGCGCCGCACCGATGCCGGATCGTCCGGCCGGGTTTCGATCTCGGCGACGCAATCGGCGATGGCGAATGCGCCCACGCCGCGTGCCGACCCCTTCAGGGCATGAGCCAGCCTGAGCTTCTCGGCAAGGTCCGCCGAGGCCAGACCGTCGCGCACCGAAAGCGCGTGGTGAACGAACAGATCGAGCACTTCGCGCTCTATGTCGCGGTCGCCCATCGACTGCCGTCCGAGGTGATCGAGGTCGATCGGACGCCCGCCTGCACTGCCCGAAGATTCGCCGCCCGGTTTCCCGAAGGCCACAGAATCCGTTTCGCGCGCTGCCATTGAACCCCTGTCCGTCCACTCGCCCATGGGTTGGTAGACTAGGGGCCGCATGTGGATAACCCGTTAACCCCGCAAAGCCAGGAATCCCACGGAAACGGGGCTCATAATCACTCCAGTGTTAACCTTATATTTAAACTTTTACGTATCCGGGCGAATGCAGGTTTTCTTTACCGGTTTGTGTCACTACGATACGGGCGGTCCATAATGAGCCTCGTACGCGGACAAAAATAGGACAAAAAGTCCAGCAATTCCGCGTCGTTAGTACAGGGTAGCGAAGGCATGGCGAAAAAGTCCACTCCGACCAAGAACATCGATATTGACGTAGCCAAGGAGCTCGAAGAGGCTTTGGACTTCGACCTGACCGGTGCCGATGAAGGCGGGTTGGACATGGCTGCCTCCATGGAAGATCTGGAAGCGCAGATCTCGCAGGCGGCGGAAGAACTCGCGCGCGAGAGCAATATGCAGAAGCCCGCGCAGCCAAAGAGCGAACCGGCTCCGGCACGTGCGGCAAGCGTCGTCGCGGAGCCGCCGACCGTGTTGCGCCCCGTCGAGACGCGCAGCAGCCAACCGCTTCAGCCGGAAGGCTTCAAGCCCGCCAACGACGAACGCCAGAAGGATTACAAGAACCTGCTGCACAGCCTCAACCGGCGTGCGTCCAGCACCGTATACTGGGCGGTCGGGTTCGTTTCGGTCGCATGGGCGGCTGGCGGCGTTGCGCTGGCCGACCGCTTCGTCACGCCCAGCATCTGGGACATCAGGTCGCTCGACGACATCCTCGCGCGTCCCAGCCTGCTCGCATTCGCGACCGCGACGGCCGTGCCGATAGCGCTGTTCTGGGCCTTTGCCTCGATGGTCCGCCGCGCCCAGGAGATGCGCCTGGCGGCGCAGTCCATGACCGAGGTCGCCTTCCGGCTCACCGAGCCGGAGAACATGGCTCAGGACCGGGTCATGATGGTCAGCCAGGCGGTTCGCCGCGAAGTCGCGGCCATGGGCGAAGGCATCGAGCGCACGCTCGCGCGCGCCGTGGAACTCGAGACCCTCGTCCATACCGAAGTCAGCCAGATCGAACGCTCCTACTCGGAGAACGCCGCGCGCATCCGTTCGCTGGTCGACGGGCTCGGCAGCGAGCGCGAGGCCGTGGTCTCGCACGCAGAGCGCGTCCGCGCCTCGATCTCCGGCGCGCACGAGACACTGCGCGACGAACTCGGATCGGCCAGCGACATCATCCGCGACAGCATCATGAATGCGTCGACGAAACTGTCGATGACCATCACCAATTCCGGCGACGCGCTGATCGACCGCCTGAACGAAGGCGGCATGGGCCTGTTCGAGGCGATCGACGGCCGCCTGGATTCGATCAGCG
The DNA here is from genome assembly GCF_037625995.1 of Aminobacter sp. Piv2-1. Classification (NCBI taxonomy): domain Bacteria; kingdom Pseudomonadati; phylum Pseudomonadota; class Alphaproteobacteria; order Hyphomicrobiales; family Phyllobacteriaceae; genus Aminobacter; species Aminobacter sp. Piv2-1. Next base: position 200,713 of record NZ_JARKMU010000010.1, on the reverse strand, counting down.
ACCGGCTGTCGACTTCCGGCGAAGCCTTCGCCAGCCTGCTCGACACGCGCATCGCCAAGCTGACACAGAGCACCGATCACGTAACCCGGTCGCTGACCGAACTGCTCGACGACCGCACCTCGGGCATGGTTTCGCTGCTCGGCGGCGCCGCCAGGACGATCAATTCGGAGTTCGAGACCAGCCTGCACAACATCGAGCGGACGCTGGCTGAACGCGGCCAGGCGCTCATCGGCGAGTTCCAGACCCGCGCCGAGGCACTCGACACCGGCACGGCCAAGCTGAACGCCGCACTTGAAGCGCGTGCCCGCCAGATCAACGAAACGCTGGTCGAGCGCGCCCGCGAGATCGCCACGACCTTCGTCGAGGGCCGCGACTCGCTGTCGGCGATGATCGACCAGGGCAAGACCCAGATCGGCACCGACCTCGCCGACATCATCACCTCGACCTCGACCATGCTGGAATCCCGCGCCAGCGACTTCGCCGGCCGCATGGAGGCCGCCCGCATGCATGTGTCGCGCGCCTTCGACGGCGACATCCAGCGCCTTTCGGACGCCCGCGTGGGCATCGAGCAGGCAGTCGAGGATCACACCCGCAAGCTGTCGGAAGCACGCGACCGCATGGCCTCGGCCCTCAAGGACGACCTCAGCAAGTTCGCCGAGGGCCGCGCCAGCATCGAGGCCGCCGTCGGCTTCCAGGTGCAGAAGCTGGCCGAAGGCCGCAGCCTGATCTCGCGTGCGCTCGACGACGACATGCGCAAGCTCGAGCAGTCGCGCCAATCCATCGACGACACCCTCAGCAGCCAGTTCAAGCAGCTCGCCCAGGGCCGCGAACAGCTCGCCCAGGCGCTCATGGAAGACTCTGAGCGGTTGGTCCAAGCCCGTACGAACATTGACGAAATGGTCGCCGGCCATGTCGGCAAGCTGGCCGAAGGACGCAACATCCTGTCGCGCGCCCTGGATGCCGATCTCACCAAGCTGGCCGACAGCCGCAGCAGCATTGACGGACTTGTCGCCGGCCAGGTCGAGAAGATCGCGGAAGGCCGCGCCGTCCTGGCCAAGGCGCTGGAGACCGATCTCGACGGCATCAAGGCCCTGGTCGATGGTCACTCCTCGAAGCTGGTTGCCGACCGCGCCGAGCTGACGCGCAGCCTCGAAGCCGACATTTCGGGCGTCCACAACCTGATCGAGGCTCATGCCGGCCGGCTGTCGGAAGAGCGTACGCTCTTGTCCAAGACGCTGGAATCCGATCTTGCCAAGCTGGCCGAGAGCCGCGCCGGCATCGACGGCCTCGTCGCCGGCCAGGTCGAGAAGCTTGCCGAGGGCCGCGACATCCTCAAGCGCGCGCTCGAATCCGACCTCAACACGATCCGCTCGACCATGTCGGCCCAGGCCGAGCAGCTCGGCGAGAATCGCGCCATGCTGTCCCGCACGCTCGAGGCCGATCTCGAGACGGTCCGCGGCCTGGTGTCGGCGCACGCCGAAAACCTGGCTTCGGAACGCGGCGCGCTGTCCAGGGCGCTGGAGGACGACCTCGCCAAGCTGGCCGAGAGCCGCGCCGGCATCGACGGCCTCGTCGCCGGCCAGGTCGAAAAGCTGGCCGAGGGCCGCGACATCCTCAAGCGCGCGCTCGAAGCCGACCTCAACGCCATCCGCGGCTCGATGTCTGCGCAGTCGGAGAAGCTCGCCGAAGACCGTACGGCGATGGCCCGCGCGCTCGAAGCCGACCTCGACAACGTCCGGGGCCTGATGTCGGGTCACGCCGATCGGCTGGTGGCCGAACGCGGCGCCCTCTCCAGGGCGCTGGAGGACGATCTCGCCAAGCTGGCCGAGAGCCGTTCGGGCATCGACGGCCTCGTCGCCGCCCAGGTCGAGAAGCTGGCCGAGGGCCGCGACATCCTGCGCCGCGCGCTCGAAGCCGATCTCGCCAAGATCGACGGCATGATGCTCGGCCAGGTCGACAAGCTGTCGGCCGGCCGCGACACGCTCACCAAGGCGCTCGAAGCCGACCTGGCCATGCTCAACGAGAGCCGCGCCAGCATCGACGGCATCGTCACCGGCCATGTCGGCAAGCTGGCCGAGGGCCGCGACATGCTGGCGCGCGCGCTGGACCAGGATCTCGGCAAGCTCGCCGATGCGCGGCGCGAAGTCGATCTGGCGATCGCCGGACATATCGACCAGATGGCCGCCCGCCGCTCCGACATCTCCGACGCGCTCGCCGGCGACATCGAGAAGATCGAGGACGCATTCCGGCGCCAGACCGGCGTCATCGAGGAACGCACGGGCACCATGGAGCGGGCGCTTTCGCTCGGCATCGACAATGTCCGCGGCGTGCTCGAAAAGAGCGCGGTCTTCGTGGCCGGCGCGCTGCGCGACAAGGTGATGGAAGTCACTGCCGCCCTCAACGAGGAGGCTGGCAGGGCCTTCACCGATGCCGACCGGGTGATCGCCGAGCGTGCCGAGCAGACGTCGAGCGCCCTGCTCTCCCGCGCCGAGGACATCGCCCGCGCCTTCGAGGACGCGGACCGCAGGCTTGCCGCCCGCGCCGAGGAGACGTCGAGCTCGCTGCTCGCCCGTGCCGAGGAAACCGCCGACACGCTGTCGGCCAAGGCCGGCGAAATCGCCCGGACCTTCGATTCGGCGGACCGCTCGCTCATCGCACGCGCCATCGAGACGGCGGAATCGCTGTCGTCACGTGCCGGCGACATCCTGCGCAACTTCGACTCCGCCGATGAACGGCTCGCCCTGCGCATCGGCGAATCGGCCGACGCGCTGGCGGCACGCGCCGCCGAACTCGGCCGCATCTTCGACACCGCCGACGAGAAGCTTGCGGCGCGCATCGCCGAAGGCGCGGATTCGCTCGGCGACCGTGCCGGCGAACTCAGCCGCATCTTCGATGCCGCCGACGAGCGCATCGCGGCCCGTGTCGCCGACAGCTCGGCGTCGCTCGGCAGCCGCGCCGGCGAAATCGTGCGCAACTTCGAGGAGGCCGACGAAAGGCTCGCCGCCCGCGTGTCGCAGACCGCCGACGTGCTGGCGACCCGCGCAGCCGAGATCGGAAGCGCCTTCGAGAACGCCGACAGCCGGATCGCCGCGCGCGTCGAACAGTCGGCCGACGCGCTGCTCGGACGCGCTGCCGAGATCAGCCGCGCCTTCGACGAGGCCGATGGCCGCATCGCCGCACGCATCGATGTGACCTCGCAGTCCCTGCTGGGGCGGGCGACGGAAGTCGGCCAGGCCTTCGACGAAGCCGGCCAGCAGCTTGCTGCCCGCATTGCCGAAAGCACCTCGGGCATCGGCGAGCACGCGGCGCAGATCGCCAACGCCTTCACCGAGACCGAGCAGCGCGTGGTGGCACGCGCCCACCGCACGGCAGCCGAACTCGACGCCCGCGCCAAGGCGATCGAGGAAACGCTCGTCAATGTCGACGAGCGCCTCGCCCGTGGTGCGGAAGGCGTCGGCGCGCGTATCGACGAGCACCTGTCGAGCGCGCAGAACCGCCTCGCCTACGGCGCAGAATCGATGGGCGAGAAGCTCGCAGAGCAGGTCGCCCAGGCGGAGGCTCAACTGGTCGCCCGCGCCAACGTGATCGCCGAGACCTTCACGGCCGTCGGCCAGCACATCGGCCAAAGCACCAACGAAGCCGCGCGCACGATCGGCACCAACACCCGCGAGCTCAACGCCATGCTGGCCGAGCGCTCGAACGACATCGCCAAGATCCTCGACGAGACCGCCCGTCCGCTGGTCGAGCGTTTCGCCGAGGGCGGCTCGGAGCTGCAGCGGAGCATGGAGGAAGCCACCGCCCGCGCCACCGAGAAGCTGCGCATCGAGAACGCGGCCCTGGTCGACGCCATTTCCAGCCGCACCGCCGAAACGCTGTCTGCGGTTGAGGGCGCTCGCTCGACGCTGGCCGAAAACGTCGCCGATCTCATCGGCCGCATGTCGACGTCGAGCAACCAGCTCGGCGAGCTGATCGAACGCGCGGCGCAGAACCTGGCGACCGTCGACGACCGCCTGACCAGCAGCACCACGGCCTTCTCGGCGACCACCGACAAGGCGGCGCAGACCTTCGCAAGCGCTGCCCGCCTCGTCGATTCGAACACGAACCGCCTGACCGACCTGTCGTCGAGCACGCTGCGCGAGGTGGCCTCCATCGCCACCAAGTTCGATGAGCACAGCCGCCTTTTGTCGAGCGCCTCCAACCTGCTCGCCTCGGCCCAGAGCAACCTCGAACACACGCTCGAGCGGCAGTCGTCGCTGGAGGACCTGGCCGTAGGCCTGGTCAAGAAGTCGGAAGAACTCGAGCGCGTCATGCAGTCGTTCGAGCGCCTCGTCGGCCAGACGCTGGAAAGCGCCGAGGGCAAGACGATGGAATCGGCCGAGAAGATCCGCAGCACCATCGCCGACGTCGTCGAAACCGCCACCAAGCGCTTCGCCGATGCGACCGACGACATGCGCCGCACCGCGGGCTCGATCAAGACCGAGCTCGAAAGCACCCGCGCCGAGCTCAAGAAGGGCGTGCTCGACATGCCGCAGGAGGCCAAGGAATCGACCACGGCCATCCGCCGTGCGGTCTCCGAGCAGATCAACGCGCTCAAGGAGCTCTCGGCCATCGTCGCCAAGTCGGGTCGCACGGTGGATGTGTCCGACGCATCGCTGCGCACGCCGCCGCAGGCGCCGCGCCGCCCTGCCCCCCAGCCGGAACGCGGCGAGCCGCATGTCCCGCTCAGCGGCGGCACCGGCCTACGCGGCACGCTCGACATCGAGCGCCCGACGGCTCCGGCCCAGCCGGCCCAGCCGGCGCGCGAGCCGGCCAGCCGCGCCCAGCAGGGCGGATGGGTGCGCGACCTCTTGACGGGAGCATCGCGCGAGCAGGAGCCCGCCCGTCAGGCGATGCAGCCGGAGCCGCGCGCGGTGCCGGCACAACGCTCGCCGCTGCATGTGGTCGAATCGCTCAATTCGCTGTCGGTCGACATCGCCCGCGCGATCGACCACGACGCCTCGATCGAGCTGTGGAACCGCTATCGTCGCGGCGAGCGTGACGTCTTCACCCGCAGGCTCTACACGCTGAAGGGCCAGCAGACCTTCGACGAGATCCGCCGCAAGTATCAGGGCGACGCCGAATTCCGTTCGGCCGTCGACCGCTACTGCGACGATTTCGAGAAGCTGCTCAAGGACGTGTCGCGCAACGACCGCGACAACATGATGACCCAGACCTATCTGACCTCGGATACGGGCAAGGTCTACACGATGCTCGCCCACGCGGCAGGCCGCCTGAAGTAAAGCGGCTGCCGGAAGGCAGTAGGGGCACCAAGGCGAAAGGGCAGCAGGTCCGGCACCTGCTGCCCTTTTTGCTGTCTGGAATTCGTGTTTTGCAGTGCCGACTTGTCTCGCCACGCGCACTTGCTGCCCCGTCCAGTCAGCTGGCATGGATCGAGCCGCGAGCAGGCGCGGTCAGCAGCGGCTTGATGCAAGGGAGCGGAATGCGGCGCCAGGCCTACCGCTCTACCGCCCTATCCCCTTGCTGACCTGTTCAGATCAGCGATTCCGTCCATTTGACGATTTGGCCGGCGGCCTGCCCGAAGGCGGCGTCGAGGGCGGCGACATAGGCGTCGTTGCCCGCCCCCGAAACCGGGACGCTGGCCGTGAACACGCGCGAGGCGCGCACCTGGCCGTTGCGGTCATTGAGCAACCGGACGAACAGGTCGACATCGGCGCGCTCTCCGCCCCCGACCCGTATTTCGAAGCTGCGGATCTCCACGATGACCTGGTAGTCGATGGCCAGCCCTTCGCCGGGCTTGCCGATGCCTATGAAACCGCCGGCCCGCTGGAACGTCTCCGCGAGCCGCGCCTGGACGATGCGCGGCAGCCGGTCGGACCACTGCGCGCCCTTGAGGAACTGGATGGAGCCGGGTGCCGGCTTGATGACGATGCGCTCGCCGTCGAGCGCCTTCAGCGCCGACGGTTCGGCAATGAGGATCTGGCGTCGGCTCTGGCCGTCGCGGCCGTCGACGGCCGGCGCGGAAAGCTCAAAGGTGTCGAGCGGCGGCGGCGTGCTGACGAGAAGCGAGGCGCAACCCGACAGCGCCAGCATGGCCGCAGCAAGCAGCGTTGAAGTTCCACCAGCTTTCACCTGTTGTCCCCGGACACGACTCACTCGCGTAATGCGCGAACCACCCTCCAGACGTGTCATGCTGCGACGGGCCGGCGATGTCAACGACGCACCCGTCCGTCGAACTCGCGTACGGTGCCTTCGCCTCCGGTGATGATGCGTTGCGGATTGCGCTGCAGGTCGGTGATCGCCTCTTCGATGCGGGTGACCGAACGCCGGCTGTCCTGGACCAGCGCCTCGACGTCGCGCAAGCCCTGCCCGGAGAAGCGGGCGAGGCCATCGGTGATCGTGCCGAGCCGGGCATTGAGCGTGTCTGCGACCTGCTTGAAGGCCTTGAGCGTTTCGCTCGCATCGGACATGACGCCTTCGGCCTCGCCGGTGCCGAGGAGCTTGTCGACCTTGGCCAGCACGCCGTCGACCCGCGTGGAGGCCTGGTTGAGCCGCGAGGCCAGTTCCTTGGCGTCGGTGACGATCTGGTCGATGTCTTCGGCGCGGTTGCCGAACTTGTCGGTGACCTTGGCGATGTCGGCCGCCACCTTGTTGGCGTTCTCGCTGGCCTTGCGGACATTTTCGAGCGACTCGCGCACGGTGGCCGCATCGACGCCTTCGAGCGCTCCGTCGAGCTTGGTCAGCGTCTGCTGGGTTTTCTGGGCGAAGTCGTTGATCGACGCGACGGCGGTGTTCACGCCCTTGACGACGTCGTCGATCTGGTCGCTCTGCTCGCCGAGCTTGGTGGTGAAGCTGTCGACGTTGGCGACGATGTTCTTGACCTTGTCCCGGTCGACCGACTTGAGGATGCCTTCGGCGGCCTCGATGGTGCCGTCGAGCTTGCCCGAAACGCCCGCCAGTTCCTCCGAGAGCGCGCTCACGCTCGCCAGGAACTTGTCGACGCCTTCCGAATTGCGCGCCAGCGACTGCGAAAATTTCTGCGCGTTGGTGACCGTCTCGGTCAGCGGGCCGCGGACGTCGTTGGTGAACCCTTCGAGATTGGTCAGCACCGTGTCCGCGCGCTTGAAGATGTCCTGTGCGGTCTGCAGCAGATTGGTCACGGCCGACGGGTTGGCGACGATCTCGGCTGTCTTGCCTTCGGCCTCCGCCTGGTCGAGCAGGTTAGCTTCGTTGACGTCGGCGCCCTTGAGTTCGATGTTCGCCTGGCCGGTGAGGCCGGCCAGGCCGATATCGGCCTGCGTCGACTGCGTGATCGGCGTCAGCCTGTCGATCTCGGCATCGGCGATCGCCACGCGCGGATTGGTGACGTCGAGATAGACCCGCCGGACGTCGCCGACCTTGACGCCGTTGAACAGCACGAAGCTGCCGCGGCTGAGGCCGGATGCCGAACCGGGAATGCGCACGCGCAGCATCGCCGTCTCGCCGCGCTCGCCAATCGCAGCCGTCCAGTAGACGAAGGCAAAGGCGGCCAGGATCGCGACCAGCGTGAAGATGCCGACGATGACGTAGTTGGCCCGAGTCTCCATCACATCATTCCATCTCTACCCTGGCCGCAAGATCAAGCTGGCGGGCACGCTTTCCACGGAAGTACGACTTAACCCACGGCTCGTCGCTCTTCAGCATGTCGTCGATCGTTCCTTCGACGAGCACCTTCTTGTTGCCGAGCACGGCAACGCGGTCGCACACCGAAAACAGGCTGTCGAGGTCGTGGGTGACCATGTAGACGGTAAGCCCCATGGTGTCGCGCATCTTGGCGACCAGTTCGTCGAACTCGGCTGCGCCGATCGGATCAAGGCCCGAAGTCGGCTCGTCGAGGAACACGATGTCGGGGTCGAGCGCCAGCGCCCGGGCGAGCGCGGCGCGCTTGATCATGCCGCCAGACAGTTCCGACGGGTATTTGTCCGCGGCATCCGGCGGCAACCCGACCAGGTCGATCTTGAGCCTTGCGAGTTCGTCCATGAGCTTTCGCGGCAGGTCGAGATACTCTCGCATCGGAACCTGCACGTTCTCGAGCACGGTCAGCGCCGAAAACAGCGCCCCGTGCTGGAACAGGACGCCGAGCCGCATGTCGATCCTCAGCCTTTCCAGCTCGTTGGCCTTCTCGAGATCGACGCCGAACAGCCTGATCGTTCCCGACTGCTTGCGGATCAAGCCGAGGATGGTGCGCAAAAGCACCGACTTGCCCGATCCGGAGGCACCTACGAAGCCGAGGATTTCGCCCCTCCGGATATCGAGCGACAGCTTGTCTAGGACAACGTTGTCGCCGAACGCGACCGTGAGGTCGCGCACCGAAAGCAGCGCCTCTCCCTTGCTCCCGGGATCCTGGATCTCGGCGTGGATGGTTCTGGTCCTGCTACCCATGTCAGAAGTCGATCGCTGCGTAGAACATGGCGAACAGGCCATCGAGGATGATGACGACGAAGATGGCCTTCACCACCGCGGCGGTGACGTGGCGCCCGAGCGATTCGGCGCTGCCGCCGACCTTCAGACCCTCGACCGAGGCGATCGTGCCGATGATCAGCGCCATGAACGGCGCCTTGATCAGGCCGGCGAAAATGGTGCTGAGGTCGATGGCGACGCGCAGACGTTCGATGAAGGCGGCCGGAGGAATGTCCGAATAGAACCAGGCCGTGGCCATGCCGCCGCCGAGCGCTGCAAAATTGGCGAGGATCGAAAGGCATGGCAGCGCGACGACGAGCGCGACCAGGCGCGGGAAGACCAGCACGCCGATGGGGTTTAGGCCGATGACGGTGAGCGCATCCACCTCCTCGCGCATCTTCATCGAGCCGATCTCGGCGGTGATCGCGCTGCCGGAACGGCCGGCGATCATGATGGCCGTCATCAGCACGCCGAGTTCGCGCAGCACCAGCACGCCGATCAGGTCGACGACGAAGATGTCGGCGCCGAAATAGCTGAGCTGGAATGCACCCTGCTGGGCGACGATGGCACCGACGATCGTCGACATCAGCAGGACAACGGGGATGGCGCCGACGCCCATGCGGTCGACCTGATGGAAGATCGCAGCGGGATTGACCGCATGGCCCCGGCCAAGCTTCATCTGGGCGCCGCGGATGGTTGCACCCAGGATGTTCATCGCAGCGAGAAAATCGTCCCGCATCTCGTAGACGCGTCGTCCGATGGTTTCCAGGAAGCGGATGACTATGTTGGGACTTTCCGCCTCGGCCCTGGCGGCCTCGCGGCGCGCCGCCTCGCCGACCGCGCCCAGAAGGATATCAGCCGCTTCGCTGCGCCCTTCGACGCTGATGCGTACACCCTTCCTTTCGTTGGCGCTGACCAGCCTGTCGATGATCCAGGCGCCTGCGGTATCCATCTTCTCGATACCGGCGAGATCGAGCGCCAGGGCCTGGAACCCCGTGCGTGCCTCGATCTTGCGCATCTCGGCGTCGACGAAGGCCACGGTACGGGTCGTCCAGATGCCCGTGAACACGCAAGCAAGCACGCCATTGCGCTCCGCCACCGCAACCTGCGGTCGGTGCTTGCTGTCGCCGGCCGCCCCGCCGCTTGCTTCCCGTTTGCCGATGGTCAACATGGCACACTACTTAACGCGTCGGCTGCGGCATGTCGATTTACGCACCTCAGAACCGGCGTCCTTGCGGAGCAGTTTTTCATGTCTCGTGTCCTTTCGGTCGTCGCGGAGAGCTTCCCTATTGCTGGGACCTTCACCATTTCCCGCGGATCGAAGACCGAGGCCGAAGTAATCACCTGCACGATCGCCGAATCAGGCCGCGTCGGCCGCGGCGAATGCGTGCCCTACAAACGCTATGGCGAGACGATGGAGAGCGTGCTCGCGGCGATCGAACTGGCCCGGCGGGCGATCGAGGCCGGCGCCTCCTGCGCCGATCTGCTCGAGCTCATGCCGGCCGGCGCAGCCCGCAACGCGGTCGACTGCGCGTTGTGGGACCTGGAGGCGAAGTCGAGCGGCGTCCGCGCCTACGCGAAGCTCGGTCGGGCCAAGCCGAAGGCACTGGAGACGGCCTACACGCTTTCGCTCGCCGAGCCGGAGGCGATGGCAGCGCAGGCACGCGCCAATGCAGCGAGGCCGCTGCTCAAGGTCAAGATCGGCGGCGACAACGATACCGCCCGCATCCGCGCGGTTACCCAGGCCGCGCCGAACAGCCGCATCATTCTCGACGCCAACGAGGGCTGGACCGCTGCCAACATCGCCGAGAACCTCGCGCTTGCCGCCGAACTGGGCATCGCCCTGATCGAGCAGCCCCTGCCCGCCGGCGCCGATCAGATTCTGGCCCGGATTCCCCATCCGGTGCCGATCTGCGCCGACGAAAGCGTGCACGTCGCAGCCGACCTGGAGGCGCTGCGAGACCGCTACGACGCCATCAACATCAAGCTCGACAAGGCAGGCGGGCTGACCGCGGCACTCGAATTGCGCGACCGTGCCCGCACGCTCGGCTTCCAGCTGATGGTCGGCTGCATGGTGGGCACGTCGCTCGCCATGGCGCCCGCGGTGCTGCTTGCCCAGGACGCGGAATTCGTCGACCTCGACGGGCCGCTGCTGCTGGCGCGGGACCGCCAGCCCGGGCTCACCTACGAGGGCTCAGTGGTAGCTCCGCCCTCGCCCGAGCTTTGGGGCTGAACGCGACCCGATCAGCACCAGGCCGATGGCGAAGGCGGCGACGCCGGCCATGAAGAAGAAACCGTTGGCGCCGAATCGGTCGTAGAGCGGTCCGGAAATCAAGGTCACCACCGCCATCGACATGCCGTTGGTGAAATAGGCGACGCCCTGCGCGGCACCGGTCTTCTCCTCGGGCACGGATTCGGCAATCAGCTTCTGCACGCCGATCAGCACCAGGGCGGTGGACAGCGCATGCAGGCTCTGCACGGCGAAGAAGCCTGCAACGCCAAGCCCCAGCGGCCAGATAAGCGGATAGGCGAGCCAGCGCAAAATCGCCCCCACGCCGGCCAGCACCAGCACGAATGCGGTCGAGCGCCCGCCGAACAGCCGAGCGAAGAGCATGAACATGACGATCTCGGCCGCGACGCCCCAGCTCCACAGCAGTCCCACGACGGTCTCGTTGATGCCGAGCGACTTCCAGTAGATCGAGACGAAGCCGTAGAGGAAGCCGTGGCTGGCGACGATGACCCCGGTACCACCCGCCATGAGCAGGAAATAGCGGTTGAACAAACTGGGCGCCTGCTGCTGCAGGTCGGTGGCCGACAGCGGCGAGGCGCGTCTCGGTCTGCCGAGGCGCGGCGTGACGAACGACATCAGGAAACAGCCGAGCAGTCCGATGGAGATGATCGCCGGGACGGCGTCGGCTCCGGTCAAAGACAGGATGAACCCCGCCCCGAGGCTGCCGCCGAGAAAGGCGATGGAGCCCCAGATGCGCATCGCCGCATAGTCCGAGCCGTAGCGGCGCACGCCCGACAGGGCCAGCGAATCGGCGATCGGCGCGTGCGGCGTCCAGACGACGGACAGTGCCAGCGACACCGCGAGCACGACGAAATAGGTCGGCTCGAGGAAATAGCCGAGCGACAGCAGCAGCGACGAGACGGCCAGGACCAGGAACACGTTGGCGCGGTCCTTCGCCCGATCGGCCATCGCGGCAATGAGCGGCGTGGTGATGACGCGCAGGAACATCGGCGCCGACAGGATGACGGCGATCTGCTCCGGGTCGAACCCCTTGGCCTCTAGCCAGAGCGGAAAATAGGGCAGATGCACGCCCATGGGGACGAAGAGCGCGGCGAAGAGCAGCGAGATGCGCAGGTCGAAGCTGCGCGGCTTGATCTGCTGTTCGGGCGTGAGCGGCGGAAGGGTCATGGCGGGCATTCGGTCCGGGTGCAGACCCGAACCATGCAAGCCTCACCGATTTGCCCGATCCATTATCACGGGTGCCCTTCGCGCGGAAGCTCTCGGCTGGGGCGCAAGGATTGGGCCAAGCGCCCTGCGCCGTGGGCTCGACATCTCGTCGGACGGCCGTTCGCAGGCGCCGAGGCGGGCCGAGCGCCGTCGTACCGTGCGGCCGACCGGTGCCACGTCGATAGCGGCATGGCCCGGCCCCTCGCGACAGCGACGCGACGTGTGGGTTGGATTGCACATGGAAGGGGTCCGATCAGGCCGCCTTGCCGACCGCCTGATCGATCGCGACCGGCACGAAGGGTTCGTTCACCAGCCTACCCGCCATCACATGCGGCCAGCGCAGGATGACGAAGCTGCCGTCGAAATTCTCGGCCACGGCAGTGCAGTTTTCCACCCAGTCGCCGGTGTTGATGTACTGGATGCCGTCGAAATCCTCGATCGCGGGATGGTGGATGTGGCCGCAGATGACGCCCTCCACTTCCGAGCGGCGGGCTTCCTCGGTCAGGACCTGCTGGAAGGCACCGATGAAGTTCACCGCCTTCTTCACCTTCACCTTGGCCCACGAAGAGAATGACCAGTAAGGCATGCCGAAGGTGCGGCGGAAGCGCGCCACCACGCGGTTCGTCGCCATCGCCGCGTCGTAGGCGAAGTCGCCGAGATAGGCGAGCCAGCGCGCATTCTGGACGACGGCGTCGAACTGGTCGCCATGGATGACGAGGAAGCGCTTGCCGTCGGCGGCCTCGTGGATGGCGCGGTCGGCAACGACGATGCCGCCGAAATGCACGCCCTGGAAATTGCGGGCGAATTCGTCGTGGTTGCCGGCGATGTAGGTGATCTCGGTTCCCTTGCGCGCCTGGCGCAGCAGCTTCTGGACAACGTCGTTGTGAAGTTGCGGCCAGTGCCACTGCCGGCGCAGGCGCCAGCCGTCGACGATGTCGCCGACCAGGAAGATCTTCTCGGCCTCGTGATGGCGCAGGAAGTCGATGAGGAATTCGGCCTTTGCCGCCTTCGACCCCAGATGCACGTCGGAGATGAACAGCGTGCGGAAATTGCGTGTGCTCGTGCCGGACATGGCATTCGACCCGTTGCTTTTGCCGTGGCTATGCCCAGATTCATGCAACAGGCGTATGACGGTTGCGGCTCGGGCCCGGCGGTTCTAGGCTGTGCCATCACCGACAGGAGAACGCATCATGGATCTCGGCATCCGCGGGAAGAAGGCAATCGTCTGCGCCTCGAGCAAGGGGCTCGGCAAGGGCTGCGCCATGGCGCTGGCGGAGGCCGGCTGCGAGCTTTTCCTCAACGGGCGCGACGCAGGCGTCCTGAGCCGCACCGCCACCGAAATCCGCCAACGCTACGGGGTACAGTTGACCGAGATCGTCGGAGATATCTCGGAGCCAGCGGTGCAGAAGGCACTGCTCGCCGCCTGCCCCGAGCCCGACATCCTGGTCAACAACAACGGCGGTCCGCCTTATCGCGATTTCCGCGAACTCGACCGCGAGAAGATCCTCGCCGGCGTCACCAACAACATGGTCACACCCATAGAACTGATCAAAGCGGTGATCGACGGCATGGCCACGCGCGGCTTCGGCCGCATCGTCAACATCACCTCGCTGTCGGTCTACACACCAATTCCGGGGCTCGACCTGTCGTCCGGCGCGCGTGCAGGCCTGACCGCCTTCCTCGCCGGGGTGGCGCGCACCGTCGCCGACCGGAACGTCACCATCAACAACATGCTGCCTGGCAAGCTCGACACCGACCGCCTGCGTGGCCCGCACGAGCCGGGAAGCATCGAGGACCCGGCGGAAGGTGCGGCGAGGCGCGCGCGCCTCAGCGCCGGCATCCCCGCCGGCCGGCTTGGCACGCCGGAAGAATTCGGCCAGGTCTGCGCCTTCCTGTGTTCCGTCCATGCAGGCTACATGACCGGGCAGAACATACCGGTCGACGGCGGGCTCTATGTGAGCTCCTTCTAGCCTTCTCGGCGCCTTGATCGCCCTGTGGATGGGTCAGCTTGCGCGTCCTAAGGACGCGCAGCGCCCGCCCAGCCTCACAAAAGACCGAATCGGCATTTCAACCGCTGCCTACAAGTGGCTGGAATGATTGCGTTTCCGGCAATTGAAAGTGATTCAACGTCCGTTTGGCCGTTGATGCCTCGAAAATTGCGCAGGCCGTGCTAATAACGGCCTTTGAAACTAATTTTGAAGGAGCGGGACATGGCAGGGGACGAAAAGAAGAAGGAGCCGCTGTCGGATCTCGACCAGGCCGCGCTCTTCTTCCACAAGAGCCCCGTCCCGGGAAAGCTGGAAATCCAGGCCACGAAGCCGCTCGGCAACCAGCGCGACCTGGCTCTCGCCTATTCGCCCGGCGTCGCCGCTCCCTGCCTCGCCATCAAGGACGATCCCGAGACGGCCGCCGACTATACCGGCCGTGCCAACCTGGTTGCCGTGATCTCCAACGGCACCGCAGTGCTCGGCCTCGGTAACATCGGGCCGCTAGCCTCCAAGCCGGTCATGGAAGGCAAGGCGGTCCTGTTCAAGAAGTTCGCCGGCATCGACGTCTTCGACATCGAGATCGATGCCCCCGAGATCGACCAGATGGTCAGCACCATCGCCGCGCTCGAACCGACCTTCGGCGGCATCAATCTCGAGGACATCAAGGCGCCTGAGTGCTTCGAGGTCGAGGCGCAGCTCAAGGCCAGGATGGACATCCCGGTCTTCCACGACGACCAGCACGGAACCGCCATCATCGTCGCAGCCGCGGTTCTCAACGGCCTCGAACTCGCCGGCAAAAAGATCGAGGACGTCAAGATCGTGACGTCGGGCGCGGGCGCGGCGGCGCTCGCCTGCCTCAATCTCCTGGTCTCGCTCGGCGCCAAGGTCGAGAACATCTGGGTCACCGACCGCTTCGGCGTCGCCTACAGGGGGCGCGTCGACGAGATGGACCGCTGGAAGGATCCCTACGTCAAGGACACCAACGCGCGCACCCTCGCCGACGTCATCGGCGGCGCCGACGTGTTCCTCGGCCTGTCCGCGGCGGGCGTGCTCAAGCCAGAGCTTCTCACCGAAATGGCCGAGAAGCCGCTGATCCTGGCGCTCGCCAACCCGAAGCCGGAGATCATGCCGGAAGAGGCGCGTGCCGCCCGGCCGGACGCCATGATCTGCACCGGCCGTTCGGATTTCCCGAACCAGGTCAACAACGTGCTCTGCTTCCCCTACATCTTCCGCGGCGCGCTCGACTGCGGCGCACGCGCGATCAACGAAGAAATGAAGATGGCGGCGGTTCGGGCAATCGCAGCCCTTGCCCGTGAAGAGCCGTCCGACGTCGCCGCCCGCGCCTATTCCGGCGAGACACCGATCTTCGGGCCTGATTTCCTCATCCCCTCGCCCTTCGACCCGAGGCTCATCCTGCGCATAGCGCCCGCCGTGGCCAAAGCCGCCTGCGACAGCGGCGTGGCCAGCCGGCCGATCACCGACTTCGCCGCCTATGTCGACAAGCTCAACCGCTTCGTCTTCCGCTCCGGCCTGGTGATGAAGCCGATCTTCTCGAACGCCAAGCAGGCGGCGGCCAAGCGGGTCATCTACGCCGATGGCGAGGACGAACGCGTGCTGCGCGCGGCCCAGGTCGTGATCGAGGAGAACCTGGCCAAGCCGATCCTCATCGGGCGTCCGCATGTCATCGAGGTGCGGTCCAAGCGCTACGGCCTGCGCATCCGCCCGGGCATCGACTTCGAGGTCATCAATCCCGAGGACGATCCGCGCTACCGCCACTATGTCGACCACCTGATCGAACTCGGCGGCCGGCGGGGCATCACGCCCGAGGCGGCCCGCACCATGGTGCGCACCAACAACACGGTGATCGCCGCGATTGCGCTCAAGCGCGGCGACGCCGACGCCATGATCTGCGGACTGGAGGGCCGTTTCGAGCGCCACCTGCGCAACGTCCAGCTGATCGTCGGCGCGCGCGACGGCGTCAAGGACCGCGACCTCTCGGCCCTGTCGATGCTGATCACCCAGCGCGGCGTGCTGTTCTTCACCGACACCTATGTGACGATCGATCCCACCGCGGAGGAGATCGCCGAAATGACAATGCTGGCGGCCGACGAGATCCGCCGCTTCGGCATCGAGCCCAAGGCCGCGCTGGTGTCGCATTCGAATTTCGGCTCGCGCGAGTCGGCCAGCGCGCTCAAGATGCGGGAGGCCGCGGCGATCCTGAAACGCATCGCCCCGGATCTCGCCAGCGATGGCGAAATGCACGGCGATTCGGCACTTTCCGAAGCGCTACGCCAGCGCGTCTACCCGCACTCGAGCCTGAAGGGCGAAGCCAACCTTTTAGTGTTCCCGAACCTCGACGCCGCCAACATCGCGCTCACCACCGTCAAGACTATGATGGACGCGCTCCATGTCGGGCCGATCCTGCTTGGAACGGCCCAGCCGGCGCACATCCTGACGCCTTCCGTCACTTCGCGCGGCATCGTCAACATGACTGCGCTGGCCGTCGTCGAGGCCTCGCAGCGGGCCCAGGCGTAGGACGTCGGCGGCACGAAGGAACGGTTAACGGGTCGAGGCTAGCCTTTCGCCGCAGGAGCGGCTGGTGGCATGTATTGGCGATGCGGCAATAAGGGACGCCCCGGCGGCCGCGCATTGGCGGCCTTCGCCGGCATGACAATGGCCCTTCTGGCGGCCGACGCCGCGGCTGCGGCGTCGCGTCTTTGCCGACAGTTGCAGGCGGAGTTGGCACGGCTGTCGGAGCAAGGTTCGCCGGAAGCGTTGCGATACCAGGAAGCGGCGGAAATCCAACGCAGCGAGATCGACGTGGCGCGCGGCGAGGCCGCAGATTTCGGCTGCGACAGGGCGATCGCCGGCGAGATGATCGCCGAATGCGTCGGCCTGAACGCCAAGATCGACGAGATGGCCCGCAATCTGGAAGACCTGGAGAACAGGCTGGCCGGGCTTTCCGAGACGCGCGAGCGGGCCAGGCTGCTGGACGCGCTCGCCGCCAGTGGCTGCCCCCGGCAGGAACCGGAGGCTGAGGCAGGTGCGGCCGACCAGGACCTGTTCGAGGAGGTTCTGGGCGGCACGATCATCCGCGGCGGGGCAAGCCAGGACGCGACGGACGACGGCCGCTATCCCAAGCGCATCGTCATCGGCAAGGGCGAAGGATCGGGCAGCGGCGAATTCCGCACACTCTGCGTCCGAACCTGCGACGGCTATTTTTTCCCGATGTCGAGCGGCGCTGCGCTTTCCGACTTCGAGCGCGACCAGAAGAACTGCGAGGCGGCTTGTCCGGGTACTGACGTCGAGCTGTTCTACCACCACGCCGACGGCGAACCACAGGAAGACATGGTATCGGCGCGGACGGCCGAACCTTATCGCGACCTGCCGTCGGCCTACAGGTACAAGCGGGCAAACCTGCCGCGCACGCCCGGTTGCGGCTGCAACGCCAGGCAGGACAGTGGCTTCTCGATCCTCGCGGGCGAAGGCCGGCCGATCCCGCAATCGAACAAGGAGCCAGCCGACGCAGAAAAGCCGATGCCGGCGACGCCGGCAGCCAGGCCCGATCCGAACCGCAAGGTCAGGGTCGTCGGGCCAAAGTTCCTTCCCGACCCACAAGGGGCAACAGATCTGCGAGTTCCGGGCCCGACTCCAGCCCGGTGAGCGCCAGCCGCAGCGGCATGAACAGGGCCTTGCCCTTGCGGCCGGTCGCCTTTCTCACCTTGGCGGTCCAGTCCTTCCAGACATCGCCGTCCCATGGCTCCTCGGGCAGCAGATCGAACGCCTGGCCAACGAATTCGCGGTCTTCCTCGGGCAGTTCCGCCGCCTGCTGCGGCCCCTCGCGGAGGATGCGCCACCATGCGCCCGCGTCGGTGAGCCTGTCGAGATTGCCGCGCACGGCCATCCAGAACGTCTCCGCATGCTCGCCGCTGATGCCAAGCAGCATCAGCCGGTCGCGCACCTCGGCGAACGGCATGTGATGCAGCAGCGACCGGTTGAGCACGACGAGTTCGTCGGGGTCGAACTTGGCGGCGGACTTGGAGGTCGATGCCGGATCGAACTTATCGGCGAGTTCCGAAAGGTTGGTGGCTGCCGCCACGTTTTCGGAGGTGCCCACCAGCACCGCGAGCGACGCCACAGACATCGGCTCGATGCCACCGTCGCGCAGGCTCTCGATCGACAGCGCGCCGGTGCGTTTGGACAGCCCCTCGCCCGACGCGGTCGTCAGCAGGTTGTGATGCCCGAAGACCGGGGGCTCGGCGCCGAGCGCCTTGAACAGCGCGATCTGGACGCCCGTGTTGGTGACGTGGTCGTCGCCCCGAATGATGTGCGTGACGCCCATCTCGATGTCGTCCACCACCGAGGGCAGCGTGTAGAGGTAGGTGCCGTCCTCGCGCACCAGCACGGGATCCGACAGCGACGCCAGGTCGACCGTCTCCTCGCCGCGCACGAGGTCATTCCAATGGACTTCCGTCCGCTCGGTCTCGAACGGATCCGAGACGAAGTTGGGCAGCAGGAAGCGCCAATGCGGCCTGCGGCCATCCTGCTCCAGCGCGGCGCGCTCGTCCTCGGTCAGTTTCAGCGCCTCGCGCCCGTAGACGGGCGGCAGGCCGCGCGTGCGCCGCACCTTGCGGCGCAGGTCGAGTTCCTCCGCCGTCTCGTAGCAGGGATAGAGCAACCCTACGGCTTTCAGCTTCTCGACGGCCGCATCGTAGCTCGCAAAGCGGCGCGACTGGTACTCGGTCTGGTCGGGGAAGATGCCGAGCCAGTGCAGGTCGTAGAGGATCGAGTCGGCGAACTCCTGGCGGGAGCGCTCCGTGTCGGTGTCGTCGAAGCGCTGGATGAAGCGGCCACGATTCCTGAGGGCGAACAGCCAGTTGAAAAGGGCCGTGCGCGCATTGCCGATATGGATGCGGCCGGTGGGCGAAGGAGCAAAGCGAACGGTGACTGTCATGTTCGGGGCGTAGCGGATGGCTCTCACGTTGACAAGGCAGCGCCCCCGCCGCTTGCGTTCAGAGATAAAGCAAGGCCTTACCGAATGGAAGCTGACCAAAGGGGCTAAATATAACCGGCGAAACAACAAATGGGCCGCGATCGCTCGCGGCCCACGAAGTTTCAGACAAGGCCCTTGGTGAGTTCCAGTGCCTGGCGCTCGAACAGGCGACGATAGATGCCGCCGTCGAGGCGGACGAGCGCCTCGTGCCGGCCTTCTTCCACGATCTTGCCGCGGTCGAAGACGAGCAGCCGGTCGAGCGCCCTGACGGTCGACAGCCGGTGGGCGATGATCAGCGTCGTGCGCCCCACCATCAGCCGCTCCATCGCCTCCTGGATCAGCACCTCCGATTCCGAATCGAGGCTCGAGGTCGCCTCGTCCAGGATCAGGATCGGCGCATCGGCCAGGAAAGCGCGTGCGATCGCCACGCGCTGACGTTCGCCGCCCGACAGCTTGACGCCGCGTTCGCCCACCAGCGTGCCATAGCCCTTGGGCAGCCGCTGGATGAAGTCGTGCGCACTGGCAAGCTTCGCCGCGTGCTCGATTTGAGCCTGGGTCGCGCCGGGCCGGCCATAGGCGATGTTCTCGGCCAGCGAGCGATGGAACAGGATCGGCTCCTGCTGCACGATCGCGATCTGCGACCGCAGCGATGACTGCGTCGCCTTGGCGGTGTCCTGGCCGTCGATCAGGATCTGGCCGTCACCGACGTCGTAGAGACGCTGGATCAGCTTGACGAAGGTCGTCTTGCCCGAGCCCGAGTGCCCCACCAAACCGACGCGCTCGCCCGGCCGGATCTTGACCGAGAAGTCGCGGTACAGCGGCTGCGCATGCGTCCCGTAGTGGAAGGTCACATGGTTGAACTCGATGCCGCCGTCGCGGATGTGGATCGGCTTGGCCTTCGGCAGGTCGGCGACGCCGAGCGGCTGGCCCTGGATGTCGACCAATTCCTCCATGTCGTTGACCGAACGCTGAAGGTTGCGGATGTGCATGCCGACATCGCGCAAGTAGCCCTGCAGCAGGAAGAACGAGGTCAGCACGAAGGCGAGATCCCCGGCGCTCGCCTGTCCGCTCGACCAGAGATAGAGCGCAAAGCCGATGATCGCGGCGCGAAGCACCGCCAGGGTGAAGTTCTGTGCCGTTCCGTTGAACGTGCCACGCATCCAGGTGCGGGCCGTCCGGTGCCGCCACTTGCCGACCACTCTGGCGAGCCGTGCCTCCTCGCGCTCTTCGGCGCCGAATGCCTTGACCACCGAGTTGCAGCTGACGGCATCCGCCAGCGAGCCGCCGAGCCGCGTGTCCCAGCTGTTGGCGAGGCTTGCAGCCGGCGCGACGAAGCCGAGCGACATCATCACCGTCTGGCCGATGAACAGCAGCGAGCCGACGGCGATGATGAACCCCATCATCGGCCAGTGCCATCCGAGCAGGACGGTCGAGCCGACCAGCATGACCACCGACGGCAGCAATGCCACCAGCAGCGTGTCGTTGAGCAGGTCGAGCGCCCACATGCCGCGCGTGACCTTGCGCACCGTCGAACCGGCGAAGCTGTTGGCATGCCAGTCGGTGGAAAAGCGCTGAACGCGGTGGAACGCATCGGACGCGATGTCCGACATCATCTTCAATGTGAGCTCTATGATGCAGCCGAAGGCGACGTGGCGGAACACCAGCGAGCCGCCGGCCAGCGCCAGAAGCGTGAAGAACGCAGCCATCGCGGCGTTCCAGGCGACCGCATCGCTGGCCGCGCCGCTGGCGACGGCATCAATCAGACGTCCCGAATAGAGCGGGGTCAGCACGTCGGCCATGGTCGAGACCAGCACAGCGGCCGAAATGATGGCGAGCCGCACCGGCTGGCGTTGCCAGTGCCGGAAGGTGAATCCGAGAACGCTGCGGAACGCCCCGCCGCGCAGGTCGATACAAAAACGAGTCATGATGTCATTGAGGCGTCGGAACCGACGCCATCCTCGAAGAAAGAATGTCCAAAGGCGCGACGAATAATTCTTGCGGAACCAGGAAGTCGCGATACGGCAGCGTCAGGAAAGGGAGACGCCGGAGGCGGTATGCCGGGTCAATGACCCAGGATCATACCTCGGGAGGACATGTCATATGCTGGCATCAAGACCTCCCTGTTAGTGGCCGCGAAAGATTTGCTTATAACCGAGCATTTCTTCTCCGCCAACCCCCGCGCTGGACCGAAGCAGGTTGTGCCAGAAACGCGGCTTTCCCGGCAGCCGGCTTGCACATCAGATAAGTGTATGCTTATCTCAATCGCATGAACGAATCCGATGTCTTCCGTGCCCTCTCGGACCCGACGCGCCGCGCCGTCCTCGACCGGCTGCTGGCCGGCGAGAAGAACGCGACCGAGCTGCGCGAAGGGCTCGAAATCTCCCAGCCGGCCGTCTCGCAGCACATCGCGGTGCTGCGCGGCGCCGGGCTGATCAGCGAAGAACGGGCGGGCCGACACGTGAACTACAGCGTCAACCCGGACGGGCTGAAACCGCTGTTCGACTGGCTCACCCGCTACCGCGCCTTCTGGCCGGATCGCGTCGAAAGGCTGAAGGCCCTGCTCAAGGAGATGGACCAATGACGGATAGTCTCGAAGCCGACGAGAAGAGCGACGCGATCGTGGTCGAATGCGAACTCGAGGCGGAACCCGAAAAGGTCTGGCGCGCGCTGACCGTGCCGGAACTGGTGTCGGCCTGGCTCGACGTGCCTGCGGCTGGCGATGCGGCCGCGAACGGCCCGACATACCGCATCGTCGAGGCCCTGCCCTTCTCGCGCGTCCGCTACGCCTGGAACGACGCCGCGGCGAACGCGCCTGAAACCTTCGTGACCTTCGATCTCGAAGCGCAGCCGGGCGGCGGGACATGGTTCCGCCTGACCCACAGCGGCGAAATCGGCCGAAGGACAGCGGTTGCCGCGGCCAATTCGAACAGCCCGCCGGTCATGGCGCGCGCCGCCTAACTCAAGCAAATCGCAACTATGGAAAGGAACTCGCGCATGCGCGACACGATGCAGCTCGTCCCTATCGTCGTTGAGCAATCGCCCCGCGGCGAACGTTCGTTCGACATCTTTTCACGTCTACTGCGCGAACGGATCGTCTTCCTCAACGGCGAGGTCAACGACCAGTCCGCTTCGCTGATCTGCGCGCAGTTGCTGTTTCTTGAATCGGAAAACCCGAACCGGGAGATCTCGTTCTACATCAACTCGCCCGGCGGCGTGGTCACCAGCGGCTTCGCCATCTACGACACCATGCGCTTCATCCGCTGCCCGGTGTCGACGCTGTGCATGGGCACGGCCGGCTCGATGGGCTCTTTCCTTCTGGCAGCTGGCGAGCCGGGCCGGCGCATCGCCCTGCCCAATTCGAGCGTGATCCTGCACCAGCCCTCGGGCGGTTTCCGCGGCCAGGCCTCCGACATCGAACGACACGCCGAGGACATCCTCAAGCTGAAGCGCCGGATGACACGCCTCTATGCCGAGCATTGCGGCCGCAGCGAGGAGGAAGTGGCGCGCGTGCTCGACCGCGACTTCTTCTTCACCGCGGAGGAAGCACGCGACTGGGGCATCGTCGACCACGTCTACGACAGGCGCGAAATCGTCGAGGGACTTCCGGCCAAGTAGCCCGCCTCAGGTGGTGGCCGGTTGCGGCGTCGGCTGGTTTCGGGCGCGTACTCGCCTGGAAGCCCCTTGGAGCAGCAGCGACACGGCAAAGCAGTAGGCGCCCATGGCGAGAATCTGGCTTGGAAAACCGATGCCACCGTCGATCAGATAGCCGGTGAGGCCCGGCCCGATCGCCGAAGCGAAGACACCGGCCGATACGATCAGCGCCCGGATCGAACCGAGGTGCTTCAGCCCGTAGACCTCGGGCCAGACGGCGCCGAACAGCGTCGTGGACAGGCCGTTGGACACGCCCAGCAGCGCCATGAAGCCGAAGGCGCTCCACTGCGCTTCGACGCTGCCGAGAAGCAGGCAGGCAAAGCCGAGCGGCACCAGCACGACCGGCAGCAGCGCCACGCCGGAATACCTGTCGATCAATTGCCCGACCGCGAGCGTGAAGGCGCTGTTGATCACCGCCGCCACGGCGAAGGAGGATGCGAACACGCCGAGCGACCAGCCACGCGTTTCCACCAGATGGACCTGGTGGAAGAACACCGACGTGACGATGAAGGCGGGCGCCATCACCCCGAGTATGAGCAGGTGGAAGACAGGATCACGGAGCACCTCGGCGCGGGTCCAGTCGCGGGCATCGACGATGCGCGGCGACGGATCGGAGGCGCGCGGATGCCTGTCGACGGCAACGAGCGCGGCGATGGCGGGCAGCGCCACGAACAGCAGCGCGAAGGCCGCGATCAGCCAGGCCTGGCGCCAGCCGAGCGCACCGGCGACCGCGACGAAGGCGACCGGCAGCACCGCATCGCCGGCGTTGTGCCCGAGAATGATCGTGGACAGCGCCCGCCCCCGCTGCGCCGAGAACCAGCGCGCGGCGGCCGTATAGGCAGCGTGAACCATCATGCCCTGCCCGAATAGCCTAAGCAGGTAGATGCTGACGAAAAGCAGCGCGAGATGGTGCGAAAACGCCATCCCCATCGCGGCAACGACAAGCATCGGCACGACGAAGAGGCTGACCTTGCGCGCACTGTGGCGATCGACGAGCTGGCCCAGTTGCGGCAGCGTGAACGCGCTCGCCAGCGTAGCGGCCATGTAGAGCGTGCCGAAGGAGCCGTGCGACAGCCCATATTCGGCACGGATGTGGCCCGCCGACAGCGAGATGAAGGACGTCTGGCCGAAGGTTGAGAAGCCCGTCAGCAGAAGTCCGCCTGCGAGCCAGCGCGCGTTGTCGCGCACGAAGATCGGGTAAGACATGCTATCCCGCCGGCAAGCGCTTACGGGAAAGCCGCATGTACAGGCCGTCCGTGGCCGTCACGAAGCCGAACTTCTCATAGAGGCTGTGTGCGTCGGCCGTTCGCAGCGACAAACCGGTCACGCTGGCAAGCTCGGGATGGTCGAGCAGCGCCTGGATCAGCTTCTTGCCGATGCCGTGGCCGCGTCGCTCCGGCCAGACGATGACGTCGGCGACATAGGCGAAACAGGCGTAGTCGGTGTACGCGGGCAAAGCCCACCTGGTCGCCGTCGAGATAGGCGCCGACGCATAGGGAATTGGCGAAGGCGCGGCGATGGATGTCGTCGCTGCGGTCGTCGCCCCAATAGCTCGCCTTGATGACCTCGGACGTCTTGTCGAAGTCGATCCGAGACACGTCGAAGCTGATCTCGACCTCGGCCATTGGCTTCTCCGATCGACAGATTTCATTTCGATTCAGGGATTTAATCCCGATCCCTGAATCTGTTCGTGATCGGGTATCGGCGATCGCGGCCAAAATTCTTCTTGGTGATCTTCACGCCCGGCGCTGCCTGCCGCCGCTTGTACTCGGCGATGTAGAGCAGGTGCTCGACCTTGTGCACGATCTCCCGGTCATGGCCGCGCGCGACGATCTCGTCGACGCCCAACTCGTTCTCGACCAGGCATTCGAGGATGTCGTCGAGCACCGGATAGGGCGGCAGCGAATCCTGGTCGGTCTGGTTGGGCCGAAGCTCCGCCGAAGGCGCCTTGTCGATGATGTTCTGCGGAATGACGATGCCGGAGGGGCCGAGCGCGCCCGGCGGCACATGCGTGTTGCGCCAGCGCGACAAGGCATAGACCTGCATCTTGTAGAGGTCCTTGATCGGGTTGAAGCCGCCGTTCATGTCGCCGTAGAGCGTGGCATAGCCGACCGACATCTCGCTCTTGTTGCCGGTGGTCACCACCATCGAGCCGAACTTGTTGGACACCGCCATCAGGATCGTGCCGCGGGCGCGGCTCTGCAGGTTCTCCTCGGTGATGCCCTCCTTGGTGCCCTCGAACAGTTGCGTCAGGGCATGCGAGAAGCCGTCGACCGGCTCGTGGATCGGCACGATGTCGTAGCGGCAGCCGAGCGCGCGGGCGCAATCCTCGGCGTCCTTCAGCGAGTCGGCGGAGGTGTAGCGATAGGGCATCATGATCGCCCTGAGGCGTTCCTCGCCCAGCGCGTCGACGGCGAGCGCGGCGCAGATCGCCGAATCGATGCCGCCGGAAAGGCCGAGCACGACATTCTTGAAGCCGTTCTTGTTGACGTAGTCACGCAGGCCGAGCAGGCAGGCGCGGTAGTCGGCCTCCTCCCGCTCGGGGATCTTGGACATCGGGCCTTCGACACAGGCCCAGCCCTCTTCGCCGCGCTTCCACGTCGTAATCGCCACCGTTTCCTCGAACTGGCTCATCTGGAAGGCCAGCGAGTGGTCGGCGTTGATGGCAAAGGAGGCGCCGTCGAAGACGAGTTCGTCCTGGCCGCCGAGTTGGTTGGCGTAGAGCAGCGGCAGGCCGCTCTCGATCACCTGGCGGATCGCCACCTGGTGGCGCACGTCCATCTTGGCGCGGTAGTAGGGCGAGCCGTTGGGCACCAGCAGGATTTCGGCGCCGCTCTCGGCCAGCGTCTCGCAGACGCCGAGGTCGCCCCAGATGTCCTCGCAGATCGGGATGCCGAGCCGTACGCCACGGAAATTGATCGGCCCGGGCATGTCGGGGCCGGCCTGGAAGACACGCTTCTCGTCGAACTCGCCATAGTTGGGCAGGTCCACCTTGAAGCGTTCGGCGATGACCTTGCCGCCGTCGGCGACGATGATCGAATTGTGCAGGCCGCTCTTGCGCTTAAGCGGCACGCCGATGATGACGCCAGGCCCGCCATCGCCGGTCTCGGCGGCGAACTCCTCGACCGCGCGCTCGCAGGCCGCGACGAAAGCCGGCTTCAGCACCAGGTCCTCAGGCGGATAGCCGGCGATGAACAACTCGGTGAACAGCACGAGGTCTGCGCCCTGGCGTGCGGCGTCGGCGCGTGCCTCGCGCGCCTTGGCGAGGTTGCCCTTGACGTCACCCACAGTGGGGTTGAGCTGGGCGACTGCGATGCGCAGGATGTCGGGAGATCTTTTCGTCATGTCAGCGATTTAGCCTGCGTTGTGAAGTCGGGCAATGCAGTTCGATTGGGCCATCACTCGCCCATGTAGCTGAGCAGTTCCTCGGCCGGGCGGTTGACGCCGATCGACATCGACAGGATGCGCGAAATGTGCGCCCGCGGCAGCTTGGTCGCGTCCGCCCACTCGTTGATCTGCATCTGGATCCTTGCAAGGTCCTTCTTCGAAGTTGCGGCCTCGCCGATGTCGAGGCCGGCATCGCGCAAGGCGAGGATCATGTCCTGCGACAGAATGAAGGTGTCCCAGCCGAGCCAGCGCAGCAGATATTGCCCGGTGTTGCCGCCGAGCCGGCTGCCATGCTTGCCGAGATACGCGGTCAGCCCGACCTGATCGTCCGCCGGCCATTCCGCCAGGAATTTGCCGAAGCTGCCATGCTCCTTCGACACGCGCTCCACGAAGGCGGCGTTGTCACGCACCGACCTGATCTTCTGCGGGTTGCGCACGATGCGCTTGTCCGAGGCGAGCTCGTGCCAGAAGTCGTCGGGTTGGAACAAAAGCCGCTTCGGCTCGAAATGAAGGAACGCCTCTTCGAAACCCGGCCACTTCTGCTCGATGACGCGCCAGACGAATCCGGCGGCGAAGACGCGTTCCGCCATGGTGGAGAGGATGCGGTCGTCCGGGACCTTGGCAAGCGCTGCATTGTCGGGCACCGGCCCAAGCAGCGACCGAAGCACGGCTTCGCCGCCCTTGCGCTCTGCCGCCCTCGCCCTGATCTTACCAAAATCCGGCATATGCCCTCCTGTTGCCGCCGCCGTGGCAAAGCCTTGCACTATCTTCGTATAAGGAACTTGCGCTGCCAAGACAGCGGCCCATTTCGGAGCAGGACATGAACAAGACCGTCGCAGAACTGGGCGGCCGCTGGATGACCCGCAAGGCCGACGCCCTGAGCGAACTCGAGCACAAGGTGCTGCAGAGTGCAATCGACCGGAAGCCCGTCGCCCGGAACGTCAACGACAGCATCGCGAACTGCAAGGACATCAATGCGCTTGCCGAGCGGATGACACAGGTTACCGATACAGGCGCCACCGGCCGCGCCTCCGCCAGATGACCGACACGATCCACTATCTCGTCGAACGCTACGGCCTGCTGGCCGTGTTCATCGGCTGCATGGCCGAAGGCGAGAGCGTGGCCATTCTCGGCGGCTTCTTCGCCCACCAGCAGGTTTTCGCGGCATGGCAGGCGTTTGCGGCGGCTTTCCTGGGCGCCTTCTCTGGCGACACGCTGTTCTTCGTTCTTGGACGACGCTTTTCCGGTAACAAATGGGTGCGGCTGATGCGTCGGAGACCTGGCTTCAGCCACGCCTACAAGATGGTGCAGGCGCACCCGAAACTTTTCGTGCTCGGCAACCGCTACATCTACGGCATGCGGCTTGCGGGCGGCATCGCGGCGGGCCTGTCGAACATACCCGTGGCTCTCTTCCTGGGGCTCAATGCGCTGTCGGCGCTCGTCTGGGCCGGCATTTTCGTAAGCCTCGGCTACATCTTCGGCGTCGGCGCTGAGCAGATACTGGGCGAGGCGCTTAAGGCGCACCAGCGCCTGTTCATCGGGCTCGGGATCGGCCTGGTGGTCGCGACCGGCGCATGGCTGCTTGCCCGCCACGTCGCCAAGAAAGAGCCGCGAGAGTAACTGTCAGCCGATACCCAGGTCCCGCTCGCCGCGATCGAGGATCAGCGGGATGATCAGATCCTCCTCGTCGGCGAGGTGCCTGCTCAGCATGGCGATCAGCCGCGCATTCTCGTCGGCATAGGTATCTGCCGCGAAGCGCTGCCTGTCGGCATCCTCGGCGAGTGCGCCGATGAAGGCGTTTGCAGCCTCCGCATTGCGCTGCAGGGCCTCGTGGATGAGGTGATGGTCGGCATCGAGGATTTCGAACCCGCGCTTGAGACGCTTCTCCGCATCGGCAAAGACCGGGAAATAATGCTGGTCCTCGACATTATGGTGGCCGTCGAGGTTGCCGAGGAAGAAGTTGAGGCGAGGCGCGAACCAGCGGGCGAAGCCCTGCGCATCCAGCCGCGCCTCGCGGTAGTCGCCGATGCCTTCGGTCAGCATGCCGCCGAGTTCGCGGAACATGTCGTGCCGCTTGAGCCACATCGACGCCATGCCGTGGACGTTGTCGTGGCCAAGCCAGTCCTCGCGCGGGTACTTTTCGACGAGCCAGCGCAGGTCGGCCGGCAACCCACTGCGGGTTTCAAGGTAATAAGGGTGGGCCTTGTCAGCCATGTCGGTCTCCTTTGGTAACCGACATATAGGTACGCTTCCTTCAGATCGGGAGACCGAAGAAGCGCTCGGCAATCGCGAAGCCCCAGACGCCGAGAACAATGACGATCGAGATCAGCACGGCGAGCGAGCCGCAATCCTTGGCAAGCTGGATGTCGATGTTGAATTCGCGGCTGACCGCGTCGCAGGCGGCCTCGATGCCGGTGTTGAGCACTTCCACGGTGATCAGGAATAGGATGGCGCCGATGAGCAAAGCGTAGCCGCTCCAGCTTTCGGCGACGAACCAGCCGATGGGGAGTGCCGCGACCAGCAGCATGACTTCCTGCTGGAATGCCGCCTCGGTGCGGATCAGCCTGGAGAAGGCGCGCACCGAGTTCTGGAAAGCCTTGACCAGCCGCTCCATGAAAATCCCCTTGAGTTCGATCGAGGGGCATCATGTAGCGGCTCGGCGGTCAATCGAACAGATAGGAATCGTTGGCGAAGAACCCGTAGTCGACTGAATTGTGGACGCGCCGGCCCCTCGCGCCCTCGCCGGCAGCGCCATAGGCGAAGAAGATCGGCATCAGATGCTCGTCGGTCGGGTGGTTCTCCGACGGGTAAGGCGCCCTCTCCTTCCAGTGCAGCAGCGCGTCGGCGTCGCCGGCGGCGAGCTTTTCCTCGAACCACTCCGTGAAGGCGCGCACCTTGCCTGCGAGCACGGGATCCAGTTCGGCGCCGCGCCTCACGGTCGTGAAGTAGGCCCGCAGATTGTGCGTGATATGGCCCGAGCCGATCAAAAGGATGCCTTCGTCGCGCAACGGCGCCAGCGCCTTGCCGATGGCGTAGTGCCAGGCTGCATCGCGGCCGGGGTCGATCGACACCTGCACGATCGGGATGCCGGCGTCCGGAAACGCCAGCTTGAGCGGCGTCCAGGTTCCGTGATCGTAGCCGCGCTTTTCATAGGTGTGCGGATTGAGCCCGGCTGCCTCGAGCATGGCGAAAACCCTGTCCGCCAGGGCCGGCTCGCCCTTGGCCGGGTAGACCATCTTGTAGAGCTCGGGTGCGAAGCCACCGAAATCGTAGATCATGCCGGGCTTAGGGTCGGTGACGACCGCGACGCCGTCGGTCTCGAAGTGAGCCGAGACGATGACGATCGCCTTCGGCCTGGGCATCAGTTCCGACACGGTTTCGAGATAGTGTCGCGCCGGCGTGTCGGCGATCACGATGTCGGGACCGCCATGGGAAACGAAGAGTGTGGGCAGCGAAGTCATGTTCTTTCTCCTTGCCCTGGAATATACGCCTGCGCCACTTGCCGCGGCAGTGCATCGCTTTGCGACGAAGCGTTCAACATAAATGAACGAGGCTCGGATATTCGTTCAACTTGCGAGCAAATCTGTCGAGGCAGAAGATCCCTCGAACTGCTGCAGATCGTCGTCGATGTCGTAGTAGGCGCCCTTCTCGGCCACGAAGATGTGGCACATGCCCGTCAGCGACGAAGAGTCCTCGAAGGCTCCGGCCATGATGGAGACATAGGGCTTGTCGTTCGGCTTCCAGAACATTACCGAGCCGCACCGGCTGCAGAAGCCACGGCGGGCGAGATCAGATGCGGCATACCAGGTGAGGTGCTCGGCGCCCTCGATCTCGATCCTGTCGTCGGCGACATTGGTGGCGGCATAGTAATGCCCGCTCTGCTTGCGGCACTGCGTGCAGTGGCAATAGATGACGCCTCGCAGTTCGCCATGCGCCTTGAAGCGTATGGCGCCGCAGAGACAGGCCCCCTGGTGCGATTGGCTCATCGGTCTCCTCCGTTGCTCGCCAGGCTGCAAGATAGACTGCGACCCCGCAAGATGAATGCTCGAATGCGACGTCCGATACACTGCTACATCCCCGACAGGCTTCCGTTGCGTCGGAGAATACACCCTCTGGTAGAAAAATCGGATGCACGACTGCGGAAATTAAGGAAACTTTAGCCTGCCTAAATTAAGTCGGGAAACAGGCGACGGATGCAGAGGGGACCTGCAGCGTTGCAAGCATTCACACTTTACCGCTCGCGCCCCCGAACGGTCGCCCGCCAGTACGATGCTGGCGTGCCGGCTGACGGCTGGCCAATCGAAACGGGACATAGATGCAAACCGCACAAGCCCCGACAGATCGGGGCAATGAGATTGCGAGCACCGTAGTGGCGACGATGGTCCAGATGGGCGTCATCGGCCTGCCGAGGAACTACGAGATCTTCTACGAGGCATTGACGGGCTCCAATCCGGCGCTCAGCCTGGAGGTCATCGCGCTCGGCAATCGCCCGACCCAGGAACAGCTGGACGAAATCGGCCGCAAGTTCTTTGCGCAGAACCACGAACAGGGCATCGTCGAACAGGCGCGCGAAATCATCGCCCGCGAACTGGAGGGTGTCGCGACCCTGCTGCGCAGCGAGCGCAACTACATCGAGCGCTACGGCAAGGTCCTCGACGAGACGTCGAGCGGCTTGAACAGCCGCACCGCAATGTCGCAGGAGCTGCTGCAGAAGATCGTCGGCGTCATGTCGGTCGCGACCGCTTCGACCATCGATCACGGCAAGCAGGTGGCGAGTACGCTCGGCGACAAGTCCGCCGAACTCGAGACCGTCAAGTCGAAGCTCGAGGAATACAAGAAGCTCGCCGACACCGATCCCCTCACCCATGTGTGGAACCGCCGCGCCTTCGACAGGCGGATCTCGAAAATCTACAACGACAACCGCGGTGTGCTGTTCAGCGCGCTGATCCTTGCCGACATCGACCGCTTCAAGGAGATCAACGATCGCCACGGCCATCCGGCCGGCGACCAGATCCTGCGCATCATTGCCGACATCTTCCAGAGCAGCGTGCATCAGGACATCTTCGTTGCCCGCACCGGCGGCGAAGAGTTCGCCCTCATCGTCGAGGGCACGACGGAAGAAGCAACCTTCGAGATCGCCGACCGCATCAGGATGCTGGTGGCGCAAACCTCGCTGAAGGACGTCCAGCCCGGCTGCGGCCAGGTCACCATCTCGATGGGCGTCTGCATGGCGGCCGACGCCGACAGCGCCGACGACCTCTACGCCAAGGCGGACCGGGCGCTCTACCGCTCCAAGCTGATCGGCCGCAACCGCGTCACGCGCTACTCGACCATCGCCGAGCGACAAGGCAAGAACTGGCTGCTCTACAAGAAGGACTGATCGCGTATCGCGCAAACTGCGGTCAAGGGTCTTTCCATGTAAATTTCTCTGACATATATTTGCCAGAGAAAGGAGCCGCTATGCAGAGTCGCTCTCATCCGGCCACGGCGGCGGAGCCGGGCGCCGTCATTACCAAGGCAACGCTGCGCGCCGCCGATCTGCTCGGTATCACCGCCAAGGTGCTTTCCGCTGTCATCGGCGTTTCGGAAGCGACCGTTTCGCGGATGCGCAAGCAGGAATTCGTGCTCGAGGCCGGCGGCAAGCCGTTCGAACTCGCCGTCCTATTCGTCCGCATGTTCCGTGCCCTTGACGCCATAGTGGGCGGCGAAGCGCCAGTCGCCCGAGCCTGGCTGCGAAACGACAACACCGCGCTCGGCGCGGCCCCCGTGGACAGGATCATCACCATAGCCGGGCTCATCGATGTCATCGCCTATTTGGACGCCCGCCGAGCTCTCGTCTGAGGCCCGCCCGCTCGAAGGGCGCTGCTGGCGGCTGGTGGAGGCCCAGCATCGCGTCTCGACGCTGAAGCTCGTCGACAGCCTCGACGAGCAGGCGCTGCTGGAGCAGCTGATCGAGACCACCAAGCCGCATATTCCGGTGGAGTGCAGCCATCTGCACTATCTCCTGGCGACGCCCTTTCGCTACGGCTCCAACTATCCGACCGGCTCTCGTTTCCGGCGCGCCGGAAGGTCGCCCGGCGTCTACTATGCGGCCCAGCGGGTGCAGACGGCGGTAGCCGAGATGGCCTTCTATCGGCTGCTGTTCTTTTCGGAATCGCCCCATACGCCATGGCCCGGCGACGCAGCCGAGTACACGGCATTCGCGGCGTCCTTCAAAGCGGCCCGCGCGATCGACCTGACCATGCCGCCATTGTCGAGCGATGTCGAAAGCTGGACGCATCCGACCGACTATGCCGCCTGCCAGCAGCTGACCGACGACGCGCGCGGCGGAGGCATCGAGGCTATCCGCTACCGTTCCGTGCGCGATCCGGCCGGCGGGGCCAATCTGGCGCTGCTGACCTGCACCGTCTTCGCCAAGCCGGCCCCCGTCGACCGCCAGACCTGGCGCATCCGCCTCGGCCCGTCGGGCGTTCAGGCCATCTGCGAATTCCCCGAGCTCCGCATCGGCTTCGACCGTGAAAGCTTCGCGGGCGATCCCCGCCTCCGAGACATGCGCTGGGTCCGGCAATGAAAAAGGCGCCGGTCGAAACCGGCGCCTTCGAATGAACATCCGACCTGCGGATCAGGCGTTGACGGCCTGCTTCTGCTCGGTCGCGGTGCCCTTGCGCAGCAGCTCCGAAACAAGGAATGCCAGCTCGATGGCCTGGTCGGCGTTGAGGCGCGGATCGCAATGCGTGTGATAGCGGTCCTGCAGCTCCTCAGCCGTGATGGCGCGGGCGCCGCCGGTGCATTCGGTGACGTTCTTGCCGGTCATCTCGACATGGATGCCGCCCGGGTGCGAGCCCTCGGAGCGGTGGATGTCGAAGAAGCTCTGCACTTCGCTGAGGATACGGTCGAATGGACGCGTCTTGTAGCCGGCAGCCGTGATCGTGTTGCCGTGCATCGGATCGCACGACCAGACGACCTTGCGGCCTTCCTTCTCGACGGCGCGGATCAGCTTCGGCAGATGCTCGCCGACCTTGTCGTGGCCGAAGCGCGCAATCAGGGTCAGGCGGCCCGCCTCGTTCTCCGGGTTGAGGAGGTCGATCAGCTTAAGCAAGCCGTCCGGCGTCAGCGACGGGCCGCACTTGAGGCCCAGCGGGTTCTTCACGCCACGGCAGTACTCGACGTGCGCATGATCGACCTGGCGCGTACGGTCGCCGATCCAGATCATGTGGCCCGAGGTCGCGTACCAGTCGCCCGAGGTCGAGTCGATGCGGGTCAGCGCCTGCTCGTAGCCGAGCAGCAGGGCTTCGTGGCTGGTGTAGAAGTCGGTCTCGCGCAGCGCGTAGTTGGTCTCCGAGGTGATGCCGACGGCCTTCATGAAGTCCATCGTCTCGGTGATGCGATTGGCCAGCGCCTCGTAGCGCTCGCCCTGCGGGCTGTTGGAGACGAAACCGAGCATCCACTTGTGCACGTTCTCCAGGCTGGCATAGCCACCCTGAGCGAAGGCGCGCAGAAGGTTCAGCGTCGCCGCTGACTGGCGGTAGGCCATCTCCTGGCGGGCCGGATCCGGCACGCGCGACTTCTCGTCGAAGGCCGGGCCGTTGATGATGTCGCCGCGGTAGCTCGGCAGTGTCACGTCGCCCTTGGTCTCGTTGTCGGCCGATCGCGGCTTGGCGAACTGGCCGGCGATGCGGCCGACCTTCACCACTGGCTGTGCGCCGGCGAAAGTCAGCACGACCGACATCTGCAGGAAGACGCGGAAGAAGTCGCGGATGTTGTCGGCGCCATGCTCGACGAAGCTTTCGGCGCAGTCGCCGCCCTGGAGCAGGAAGGCCTCGCCATTGGCGACCGCCGCCAGCTGCTTCTTCAGCTTTCGCGCCTCACCTGCAAAAACCAAGGGTGGAAAGGTGGCGAGACGGGCTTCCGTTTCTGCGAGAGCCGCAGCGTCCGGAAAAGCCGGCACCTGCTGGATCGGCATGCTTCTCCAGGAATTCGGTGACCATTTCGTCATGTTCGCACCCAAAAGTTTCGCCAGCGGGCACCTCACCCGCGCTATGACCCGCCTATTACGGGAACGGGGCTCCTTACACGAAGAAGGGCGTGCATTCTACCCCGGATCGCCAGCGAATCGAAGTTCGCCGGCTTCCCTGCCCCAACGGTTGCCGCAACGACAGCCGGGACACCGAAATCGCCCGACGAAGCCGCCGACGGACGGCGCTTGCCGTCCGCAGTCGTACGATCGCGCGGCTAAGCGTCCAGACGAATGCCGTCTTTCACGAGGTAGCTCGGCTTGTACATCGTCACCAGTTCTTCGGCCGCGGTCGGATGGACCGCCATGGTGCGGTCGAAATCCTCCTTGGTGAGCCGCGCCTTGAGCGCAATGCCGAGCAGCTGCGCCATCTCGCCGGCGTCCGGGCCGAGGATATGGGCGCCGACGACGATCCGCGTGTCGGCGTCGACCACGAGTTTCATCAGCATCTTTTCCTGGCGCCCCGACAGCGTATGCCGCATCGGACGGAAGCTGGCCCGGTAGATTTCGAGGTTCTTGTGGCGCTTGGCCGCCTCGTCCTCCGACAGGCCGACCGTGCCGATCTCGGGCTGCGAGAACACCGCAGTCGGGATCGTGTCGTGATCCGGCGTGGTCGGATTGCCCTTGAACGCCGTCTCGATGAAGCACATAGCCTCGTGGATGGCCACCGGCGTCAGCTGCACGCGATTGGTGACGTCGCCCACGGCCCAGATGTTGTCGGCGCTGGTGCGCGAATAGGCGTCGACGACGACGGCACCCGCCTTGTCCAGCTCGACGCCGGCCGCCTCGAGGCCGAGGTTTTCGGTGTTCGGCGTGCGGCCGATGGCGAGCAGCACCTGGTCGACGGTCAGCGACCGACCGGTGTTCAACTTGACCTCGAGCCGGCCGTCGTCGCGCTTGCTGACCTCCTGCGACACGGAATGCAGCAGGATCTTGATGCCTTTCTGCTCCATCGTCTCGTGAAGCGTGCGCCTGAGATCCATGTCGAAGCGGCTGAGGATTTCCTTGCCGCGGTAGACGAGCGTGGTTTCGACGCCGAGACCGTGGAAGATGTTGGCGAACTCCACGGCGATATAGCCGCCGCCCTCGATCATGATCGCCGTGGGCAGTTCGGGAAGGTCGAAGACCTCGTTGGAATAGATGCAATGCTCGTGCCCCGGCAGTGCCGGATGCGTGCTCGGCCGGCCGCCCGTCGCGATGAGAATCTGGTCGGCCGTCACGGTCCGCCCGTCCGCCTCGATGCGGATGGTATGGCGATCGACGAGGGTCGCGCGCGAATGGATGGTTTCGCCGCCCGAATTGTCGACGTTGCGCTTGTAGATGGCCTCGAGCCGCGAGATTTCACGCTCCTTGTTGGCGACGAGCGTCTTCCAGTCGAAGCTGCTCTCGCCGACCGTCCAGCCATAGCCGGCCGCATCCTCGAAATGCTCCGGGAACTGCGAGGCGTAGACATAGAGCTTCTTCGGCACGCAGCCGCGGATGACGCATGTGCCGCCGAACCGGAACTCCTCGGCCAGCACCACGCGCTTGCCCATCGCCGCCGCGACGCGCGCCGCCCTCACCCCGCCGGAGCCGCCACCGATGACAAAGAGATCGTAGTCGTACTGAGGCATTGTGTCGTTCCTGCATTGGACCGGCCGGCGGGACGGCATCGCGCCCGCTACTTGGCCGCTGGCGGCTGGGTGGTGGCCCACAGGTAGTGGCAGGCGTCCCAAAAGAAAAGCCCGGCGGATGCCGGGCTTGTCTCAAGTGACGTATGGTCGCGCCCGCTCAGTTCTTCGGCGCTTGCGCCGGTGCCGCGCCCTCGGCCGCGGTCGGAGCCTTAGTCCCGGCCACTGCCTTGAGCTTCTCGCCTACCTGCTGGGCGAGATCGCGGGCGATACCGTTCTGCCAGATATCGGCGGCCTTGACCAATTCGCGGGTCGCGATCGGGCCGCTCTCGATCAACTTCTTGCCGGCTTCCGAATTGTAGAAGGCCGCAATGTCGGTGAGCTCCTGCTCGGTGAACGCACGGGCATAGGCGAGCGCGGATTCCTTCTCCAGATCGGCGCGGCGCGAGGCGAGCTCAAGCGTCTTCTCGTCGACGGTCTGGGTGATCAGCTCCTGCATGTCGGGATTCTGCTGGATCAGCTGCTGCTTCAGCGCCGCAGCAGCCTGCGGCAGGATCGAATCGAAAGAATCCGTCGCATGGATCGCAGAGATAGCGGCATGCGCAGCCTTGAGGTGGGAAGCAGCGATCTCCTGGGCCTGCGCCGAAAATGCCGCGGCCATGAATGCCGAAGCCGCCACCATGACGGAGAAGCGGCGAAGCCGGTTTGTCAAAATCATGATGAGTAGAACTCCTGTTTAGCGGGCCGGGTGGACGGTTCTGACACCGTCGGCACCGGCAATGACGGCAACGGTAGCCAAACCCAGAAAGAGACCATGTTCCACGACGCCGGGTATGGCGTGCAGCACATCCGAGAGCGCTCTTGTATCCGGAATACGGCCAAAAGATGCATCGATGATGAAATGTCCACCGTCCGTCACGAAGGGCGCTTCGCCCGCCATCCGCAGGGTGAGCGGACCGTTGAGGCCGAGCTTTGCAGCGGCCTTGGCGATGGCGATTTCGGTGGTCTTGAGGCCGAACCGGTTGACCTCAATGGGCAGCGGAAAGCGCCCGAGTGTGTCGACGAGCTTCGACTGATCGGCGATGACGACCATGCGCGCGGAAGCTGACGCCACGATCTTTTCGCGCAGCAGCGCACCGCCGCCGCCCTTGACAAGGGACAGCGCCGGATCGATCTCGTCCGCGCCGTCGATCGTCAGATCGAGTTCCGGCGTATCGTCGAGCGTCGACAACGGCACCGACAATTCGCGGCACAATGCTGCCGTGCGTTCGGAGGTCGGCACGCCGACCACCTTCATGCCGCCGGCGACCTTTTCCGCCAGCAGCCGAACGAACTCCTCAGCCGTGGAACCGGTGCCGATGCCAAGTCGCATCCCGCTCTCGACATAACCAAGGGCGGCACGCGCCGCCTCGATCTTCAAAGCCCTGGCATCCATGATATGTTCGCAAAGTTCCCGAGTAACGGTCTGGCTCCTAGCATTTTTGCCCGATGGGTCAAAGGCTTTATGGAGCCCGCAGCTTGCACGGAACCCACCTGGGGGCTATCGCCTGCCGCGACGACAACCGACGAAAGCCGTGCCCATGTCCAGACCGATCATCGTTTTCGACCTCGACGGAACCCTGGTCGACACGGCCCCCGACCTGCTCGACAGCCTGAACCACACGCTGGTTTCCGGCGGGCTCAGCCAGGTCGACGACCGCGCTTTCCGCCGCTTCGTCGGCATGGGCGGCAAGATCATGATCGAACGGGCCTATGCCGCGCAGCAGAAGCCCCTGGCCGGCGAAGAGCACGAGCGGATGCACGACATCTTCCTCGATCACTACACGCTGAACATTCCCGGCCGCTCGCAGCCCTATCCGGGCGTGGTGGCGGCCATGAAGCGCTTCGCCGACGCCGGCTACCTGCTGGCCGTCTGTACCAACAAGTACGAGACCCTCGCACGCAACCTGATAAGCGGTCTCGGCCTTGCCGACAGCTTCGCCGCGATCACCGGGCCCGAAACCTTCGGCATCCGAAAACCCGACCCCAGGCACCTGACCGAAACCATCGCCATGGCCGGCGGCGACACGTCGCGGGCCGTCATGGTCGGTGATTCGGTCACCGACATCGACACCGCCAAGGCAGCCGGCATTCCGGTCGTCGCGGTCGATTTCGGCTACACCGATCGCCATGTCAGCGAATTCGAACCTTCGGCGATCATCTCGCATTATGACGAGCTGACGCTTGGTCTCGCCGAAAAGCTGATCAGTGCGGGAAGTCGCTAAAGCCGCCTTGACACGACTCCTGCCGCTCCCCTATATCGCCGTCACGTTCGGCCCCAGGGCCAAGGACGGGCGATTAGCTCAGCGGGAGAGCACACCCTTCACACGGGTGGGGTCGTAGGTTCAATCCCTACATCGCCCACCATTCTCTTCGCGCAAATTTTGCCAGACAGATCAAAGCGGTGAGACGTATCGGCATGTGCTGGCGGCGCGCGGCCTTGCAGACACCTGACGCCGCGCGCATCATGCCACGGCGGCCGGCATTCGCGATTGTCGAACCCACAGCTACCCGACCGGCCGCAGGCATTCCGACGGAGGCCGCGCATGCAGGATCCAGCCCAGCCAGCCAAGCCGGCCGTCGTCATGGCTTTCAATCGCGACGAACAAGGCGGCCTCACGCCAGCCTTCCCGCCCCGGGAAATGCAGAACCAGGACGCCGCCGTGCGGTTTGCCAAGATGATCGAGGACCACCACGCCGGTGTGGTCGTTTGGGTGGGCTCGACCGGCACGCCCGCTGACGATCGCTCCCCGGAAATCGTCCTATATCGTCACGGCGACGTGCCCGGGATGGGATGACCCGGATCGGCGCGAGTGCCTGTACTGCGCTCGGGTATCGGATCAGATGCTCGGCGCCCGCGCTGCCTCGGTCTTGGCGAACGCTTCCATCACCCGCGCGTCACGGTCGTAGACATCGCTGAAATAGTCGATCCTGCCGTCGGCTTCGGGCCAGGCGGTGAAGTAGGCCACGTAGACCGGAATCTTGCGGGTGACCTTTTCGAAGGAGTGCCCCTGCTTGAGCTTCGCCGCGACATGGTCGACCGTCGTCCCCAGCACGGCAGCCGCCATCCCGCGCGGGTCTGACAGGCGGATGCAACCATGGCTGAAGGCGCGGCTGTCGCGGTCGAACAACGCCTTCTGCGGCGTGTCGTGCATGTAGATCGCGTGCTTGTTGGGGAACAGGATCTTGAGTTCGCCAAGCGCATTGGCTTCGCTTGGCGCCTGACGGACGCTGTAGGGCACCTTGCCCCCGTATTGGCTCCAGTTGATCGCCGAGGATGGAATGCGCTGGCCGCTCGAATCGGTGACCTCGTAGCCGGCACGGTCCAGATAGCCGGGATCGTTGCGCAGCCGCGGCAGCATCTCGTTGACGATGATCGACTGCGGCACGCCCCAATAGGGGTTGTAGTCGACCTGCTCGATCTCGTCCTGGAAGAAGCTCGTCTGGTTGGTGGTCTTGCCGATCACCGTCTTCATCTTGAGCTTTTCGGCGCCGCCCTCGAAGTAGCTCGCGGTAAAGGCCGGCTGGTTGATGAACACCCGCGTGCTGCCGAGATCCGAGGGCAGCCAGCGCAATTGCTCCAGCGCCACGAGCACCTTGTCGAGGCGGTCGGCCTTCGACGTTCCGGCAAGTGAGGCCACCGTGCGCGGGCCGACGACGCCATCGGCCTTGAGCCCTGCCCGCTTCTGCACCGCCTCGAACACCGGCACGAGTTCGGGCACGTAGACTTCGCTGCTCGCCAGACGAGCCAGCGTTTCGCCGAACTCGCCGCCCATCTCGTCATCGAGATCGCGCGCGATCAGTTGCAGGAGCTTCGGCAGCTCCGGGCTGGTTTCGCCCGGCTTCAGCAGCAGCTTGGGGTCGACGACGATGTCGTTTTCCTCGCTTGCCCGCAGCGCCTCGAGCTCGACGCGCAGCGCCTGATACTCCGGGTTCTGCGGATGCTTCGATTCGAGGAAGGCACGCGCGTCCTGGGATTGGCTCAGCGACTTCAGGACACCGGCCATGTCGAGCGGCTTGGGCGCGAAATCGTGGTAGCCGGAGATGCGGTTGGGATCGATGCGCCCGCCCTGCGCGTCGTGCACGTAGCGCAGCACGCGCGCCGACGTTGCCATCTCGAAGCGCATCAGTTCCTTCAGCCGGTCGGCGGTATTGCCGAGCGCATAGGCCGCGGGCGGAACCGACACCGCGTAATCGGCCGGCAGGAGCCCGTGGCTCGCCGCGTCGCTCAGCACGCGGACGGTGTCCTCGGCACGGCTGTTGGCCGTGTAGCCAGTGACCCAGATGAAGTCGGGATTGGCCGAATAGTAGTCGATCAGCGCCTTGGCGATGTCCTTTTCGGCAACGAGATCGGAATCGGCGAGGCTCGGGATGGCCTCACGGAAGGAAGTGCCCGCGAGCGACGGCTCCAGCGACACCGACTGTCCGCCGGCCGCCAGCTTCGAGAAGTCCACCCGAACCATCGGATCGGTCTTGTAGGTGTAGTATGACGGCGCGCTGATCTTGGCGATCTTGGCCGGCGCCTTCTTCGGCCCGGCGTTGGGCGGCGGCGGATACTCGCCGCGAGGCTGGCGCTGCACACGACTGCCGTTGCCGAACAGGATGTCGAACAGATTTTGGGCGGACGCATGCGGCACGCCGAGCGCAACGCTGGCCGCCAGCGCTGCGGCAAGCGGCAACGGCAATTTGAGGAATGAACTTTTCATTGGTCACCCGTCCCCGCCCGTGACTGTATCGGAATCAGCGAATTCCGCCCGAAGAATTCGTGCTGCCGCATGGCCGATGTAAGGCGCGACAATATCGCTTCGTGCAGACAGCTCATACCGGCAGCGTTAATGTTTCATAAATTTGCACATCACTGTTGCCGAACAGTTTCACACTGCCGGCAGAGTTTGCGGTGGCCGCGCGCCGATGCCACGATGACAGACAGGGCCCACGGGTGCCATTACTTGGCGTGCCAAGGTGAACGGCACAGAGGTGACGCGAGGGAAAGATGAACAAGGGCTACAGGGACCTGCTGGACGAGGCCAATGCCGTGGTCGAGGTCGTCTCGCCGGGAGAGGCAGCCACGCTGCTCGACGACGACAACACGATCTTCGTCGACCTGCGGGACCCGCGCGAGGTCGAGCGCGAAGGGCGCATCCCCGGGGCGCGCCACTGCCCGCGCGGCATGCTCGAATTCTGGATCGACCCGGAAAGCCCGTATCACAAGCCTTTCTTCGCCAGCGGCAGGAACTTCGTCTTCTTCTGCGCCGGCGGCTGGCGCTCGGCACTTGCCGCCAAGACGGCGAAGGACATGGGCCTGGAACCGGTGCGGCACATTCTGGGCGGCTTCACCGCCTGGCGCGACGCCGGACTGCCCACCGAGACGGGCGACGGGAAGAGCTGACTGGGCTCAGTGCACCAGGACCGGGGCGGCCTCGGCACCCGCAAACTCGACGGCCTCGCGAACGACCGAGGCGTCGGACAAGATCCGGCGGTGCCCGAGCCCGTTGGCCCACAGCATCCTGACGTGGTCGCCGGCGCCCGCCATGGCGCGCGCATCCGCCTCCGGCACCTCGCGGTCGTCGCGGGCATGGACGACAAGCGTCGGGACGGGCAGCCGCGCCAGCATCCTTCCGTTGTCGAACTCGCGCAGCGGCGTTCCCGTAACCCGTTCGACCCGCGCTTCCATTGCACGATAGCCTGCCGGCCCGAGGCTGACATGGCGGCCGAACTCGCGGAACAGCCGCGGCATCGAGTTCGGTGCGGCGATGAGCACGAGCCGGCTCGTTTCGAGCGGCGCAAAGCGGGCGATCGAACCGGCCGTGGCATTGACCGCAACCGCGCCGCCGAACGAATGGCCGACAATCGCGGCGAACGGCCCGAACCACTGGCCGGCCAGATGGGCCGCCTCCACGGCCCTGGCCATGTCGAGGGCACGGCCAGGCGAACCGCCATGCCCGGGCAGGTCGAGCGACACCACCTTGAAACCGGCATCCCGGTAGCCGTCGATCAATGCCCGCATGTATTCGGTACGCGAGCGCCAGCCATGGATGACGAGCACCGTGCCCGCCGAGCGTCCCTGCCGCGGGCGAAATTCGTGCAGGGCCAGGCAACCGTAGCTGGCCCGGATGTGATGATGGCGGGCTTCCGTCATGAAGTCGGCCGCTCGTTCCACGGCGCGCCTTTCCCCGTCGGTCATGGACTTCGGGCTCGGCGTGCGCCGGAAAAGTTCGAACGCCGCGCGGCCGGCGAGTCGCGGCGAGACCAGTTCCGCAGCCGCAAGAATCCGGCGGATGACCTTCAGCCCGATTGATGCCATAGTGAGCGCCCATTCGTCCGTTCAATCATGAACATATTAGTTCAATCATGAACAATAAGCAAGATTTACCTTGGGACAATCCACGGTTCCGAAACTGGGTCGCAGTGGCAAAGGCATGCCACTCGATGGAGCGTGCGCTGGGTGCGGCGCTGCAGCCGCACGACCTGAAGCCGGCCCAGCTCGACGTGCTGATGAATCTCTATCGTCATCCCGGCATGTCGCAGCACGACCTCGCCCGCAAGCTGCTGGTCGGGCGCTCGAACATCACCATGCTCCTGCCGCAGCTCGAAAAGCGCGAACTCGTGCGCCGCGAGGCCGACGGCAAGGATCGGCGCATCATGCGGCTGACCTTGACGACTGATGGCGAGGCGTTGCTGTTGCGGGCGCTGAAGTCCTATAGCGCGCTGATCGAGAAGGCGATGAGCGCCTCGACCCCCGAGCAATGCGATCTGATCGGCATGCACATGCAGCGGGTAGCCGAAGCGCTGCGGGATTAGTCAGGCCGCGGCCTTGGCCGGCGCCCTTCGTCCTCGCTGAGCTTGGGCCTTGCCGGGAGCGCGCACGTAGCCGAGCAATGCGACGGCCGCGCCGGCACAGAGGATCCACCAGGCAGGCCGGACCGAATAGGAAAACTGCAGGTTGGCCGAGAGCACGCGCTCAGGCGGCACCCCGGTCGCGGTTCCGTACCAGGCGACTTCGACCGCGGCTGTGGCAAGTGCCGCGCCGATCGCGATCGCCAGAAGGACGAACGGTGAATTGAGGCTGAAGCCGCGCCAGTGCATCAGGCGGTAGGCCATGAGCAGCAGGAAGAACCCGGCGATCAGCGTCGGCTGATAGACGTCGGCCTTGGACTGCATGAAGAAGTGCAGTGCCGCCAATATGCCGATGCCGTAGACGATTCTGTGAAGGCGGTTCCAGTTGGCGCCGAGCTTGCGGATCGCCGCGTCCGTCGACGTCGACCCCAGCGCGACCAGGCCAAGCAGGGCGACGAAGCCGATGGTCAGGTAGATTCGCAGCGCGACTTCGCTGGCGACGCGCCACAGGTCCCAGTTCTGGTCGAAGAAATACAGGGTCAGGTGGCCGAGCGCATAGCCGAGCGCCGCCACGCCGAGCATCCGACGAACCAGGATGAGCCGCGGCCACTGGCCGATGCGGCGCAGCGGGGTAACAGCCAGCGACAGGACGAGGAAGCGAATGGCCCAGTCGCCGGTGTGCAGGATCGCGGCATTGAACGGTCGCGGTCCGAGCAGGCTGCTGGTCACCGCCCCTTTCGGAAATCCGGCCACTGCATAGTAGGCGAGCAGCAGCGCCGGCACGAGCGTGACGACGAAGGTCGCCGTCTTGAGCAGCGAGAGGTTTCCGGCGCGGTCCGTCCAAGGCATCATCAACTGAATTCCCAGCTATCTTGCCGGTATACGTACAGAAAACCGGCAAAGTTACGCGCGGGCAATCACTTTATGTTGAGTCCTGGCGCAGCGAGGCGCCGAGCCCTTCCCTACCACATGGTCTTGCTGGCTCGCGCCGGCCAGTCGCGGTCATAGGCCGCGCCGTCGATCTT
The DNA here is from genome assembly GCF_037625995.1 of Aminobacter sp. Piv2-1. Taxonomy (NCBI): domain Bacteria; kingdom Pseudomonadati; phylum Pseudomonadota; class Alphaproteobacteria; order Hyphomicrobiales; family Phyllobacteriaceae; genus Aminobacter; species Aminobacter sp. Piv2-1. The sequence goes on along the minus strand of NZ_JARKMU010000010.1, from coordinate 157,276 downwards.
CTCTGCACTGGTGACGGCAAGGATTTGTCCCGGCGTCGGCAGCGACTTGGGATCCACGTGCCGCTCGGAGTTCCACAGGTCGGAGCGGACGATCGCCCGTGCGCACTGGAAATAGACCGCCTCGACCTCGATCACGATCACCGACCGCGCCGGTTTGCCCTCGACGGCGAAGGACGTGCAGAGGTCGGGGTCGACGCTGAGCTGGGCGCGGCCGTTGACGCGCAAGGTCGTGCCCGAACCCGGCACCAGGAAGAGCAACCCGACCCGCGGGTCGCGAATGATGTTCTTGAGCGAGTCGGCGCGATTGTTGCCGCGCCGGTCGGGCATCATCAGCGTCTTCGCATCGTGGATGCGGACGAAACCGGCAAGGTCGCCGCGCGGCGAGCAGTCGAGCCCCTCCGGTCCGCTGGTTGCGAGCCCGACGAAGGGCGATGCCCCGATGAAGGCGGCATATTCCGGGATGATGTGGTCAAGCTCCTTCACCAGCGAGGCTTCGCCGGGAAGGCCGTAGAGCGCCTCGAGTGCCTCGATCGTGGTGATGACCGTCATCGTCCCGCCTCGCATCTGCATTTCGTCGCGTCCTGCCTCACCAACATGACGCCGCGACGACGACGTCATCTGTCGCGCGAAAGCCCCTTCTGCGCCAACTCGTCGACATAGGCCTGCCAGCGTGCGTCCTTCTCGTGGCCGAGCGTGTGCAGATAGTTCCAGGTGAAGATGCCGGTGTCGTGGAAATCGTCGAAGGTGATGCGGACCGCGTAGTTGCCGACCGGCTCGATCTTGAGGATCGCGACGTTCCTCTTGCCCGGCACGGTCACGCGCTGCTCCGGCGAGTGACCCTGCACCTCGGCGGAAGGCGAAAGCACGCGCAGCAATTCGGCCGAAAGCTCGAATGGAGCATGATCGGGAAAGGTGACCGTCAACAGCTTGCGGTCCTTGGAGACCCTGAGTTCCTTTGGCGCTGACATATCTGCTCCCTGCTTGTCACCTCCGGTTACGCCGAAACTGCCCGCGAAGGAAGCGGCAAACAGAATGGCACGGCGCTGGAATCCTGGTTGCATCTTGCTAACCTCGATACAGCCTTGCGAGAGGCCACCAACAAGGAGCAGGACATGCGGAATTCAGGTTTAACGCTTTGGTCGATTGCCGGGTTGGCGATCTTGGCGGCGACCGCGGCCCAAGCGGCCGACAATTGCGCCAATGCAAACGATCAGGCGACGATGAACGAATGCACCGACAAGGCCTTCAGGGCGTCGGATGCCGAACTCAACATGCTCTACAAGCAGATCCAGGGCCGGCTTAAAGACGATCCGGACACGGCCAAGCTGCTCGTCGCCGCGCAAAGAGCCTGGGTTGGCTTCCGCGACGCCGAGTGCGAATTTTCGAGTTCGGGTGTCGCCCGGGGGTCCATCTACCCGATGACCGTGCTGCAATGCAGTGATGGCATGACCCAGCAACGTATCAAGGACTTTCAGATCTATCTCAAATGCGACGAAGGCGACACCCGTTGCCCGGTACCGGCCGCAAACTGATAGGCGTTCCGCCGCTGGAAATGCAATATTGTTGTCGGTGCGGGGCATCGATTGCCCCGCCAATCGGCCAAATGTTATCTGTAAGGGTCCTTCGGACTTGAATGGTAAGGTTTTTTGAACGACATGAAAGGCAGCGGTCTGGGAAACCGCCTGAGGGAGTGAGCAGAGGCAAGATGGGAATACACGACACCGGCATGATCGATCCCTTCGGTCGCTCGATTACCTATCTGCGCGTGTCGGTGACCGACCGCTGCGATTTCCGCTGCACCTATTGCATGGCGGAAGACATGACCTTCCTGCCCAAGAAGGATCTCCTGTCGCTCGAGGAACTGGATCGCCTCTGCACCGTCTTCATCGACAAGGGCGTCAAGAAGCTGCGGCTGACCGGCGGCGAGCCGCTGGTGCGCAAGAACATCATGCACCTAATCCGGCAACTGTCGCGACATCTCGACAGCGGTGCCCTGGAAGAGCTGACGCTGACCACCAACGGCTCCCAGCTCTCCCGTTTCGCCCGCGAGCTCGCCGAATGCGGCGTGCGCCGCATCAATGTCTCGCTCGACACGCTCGACCCGGACAAGTTTCACGCAGTGACCCGCTGGGGCAACCTCGCCAAGGTGATGGAAGGCATCGACGCGGCCCAGGAGGCCGGCCTGCACGTCAAGCTCAATGCGGTGGCGCTCAAGGACTTCAACGACCAGGAAATCCCCGAGATGCTGCGCTGGGCGCACGGCCGCGGCATGGACCTGACCGTCATCGAGACGATGCCGATGGGCGAGATCGACGGAGACCGCACCGACCAGTACCTGCCCCTCTCGCTCTTGAGGGCAAGCCTCGAGCGCCAGTTCACGCTGAACGACATTCCCTTCAAGACCGGCGGCCCTGCGCGCTATGTCGAGGTCGCGGAGACTGGCGGCAGGCTCGGCTTCATCACGCCGATGACGCATAATTTCTGCGAAAGCTGCAACCGCGTGCGCCTGACCTGCACCGGGACGCTGTACATGTGCCTCGGACAGGACGACGACGCCGACCTGCGGTCGCCGCTGCGCGCTTCGGAAGGCAACGAACTGGTGTCGAACGCGATCGACGAGGCCATCGGCCGCAAGCCCAAGGGCCATGACTTCGTCATCGACCGTCGTACAAAGCGGCCGGCCGTGGCCCGTCACATGAGCGTGACCGGAGGCTGAGCGGTCAACCGACGAACACGGCCAGGCTGCCCGGGAGAGGAACGGATGGTTCGCAGTCTTGGAACGTCGCTTTCGGCAGCGCTTATTGCCTGCGCCCTCGCCTCACCTGCCATCGCGAAACCGTTCACCTACACCAACGCGCGTTTCGGCACGTCGGTTACCTTCCCGGACGATGTCTTCACCGGCCAGGCCGAACCGCCTGAAAATGGCGATGGCATGACCTTCCTGGCACAGGACGGCGCCAGCCTCGCGGTCTATGGCTCGAACAACGCCCTCGAGCAGTCGCCCAAGCAACTCGCAGACTTCGTCGCGGAGGGGCACGACGTCACCTATCGCAAGGTCGGCAGCAATTGGGTTGTGCTCTCGGGCCGCGATGGCGACGAGATTTTCTACCATCGCCTCGAACTCGGGCGCGGCGGGGTGATCCACGCGTTTCTGCTCAAATACCCGGCCTCCGCCAAGAGGAAGTACGACGCCCTGGTATCGCCCCTCGCATCCAGCCTCGAAGGGCCCTGAGAGCTCGTTGGTCCATGCGTTTGCCGTTGCTGTTTTGCGTGCCGGTGCGTAAGCCTTGATCAGCAAGCAGTAATGGAAGGCCGAATTGCCTCTTTCATCCAATTTACGCGGCGCCCTGTTCATGGTGATCGCGATGGCCGCCTTCACCTTCAACGACACGCTGACCAAGCTCGCGGCGCAGTCGGCCAACATCGGCCAGATCCTGCTGGTTCGGGGCCTGTTCGCCTCCGCCCTGATCGCGGTCCTCGCCTGGCACCAGGGTGCCCTGAAGGGCGTGCGCGACTATCTGCACCCCATGGTGTTGCTCCGCCTCTTCGCCGAGATCTTCGCGACGCTCAGCTTCCTGAGTGCCCTGCCGCATTTGCCGCTGGCCAACATCTCGGCCGTCCTGCAGGCGCTGCCCCTGGCGGTGACCATGGGCGCCGCACTGTTCCTCGGCGAAGGCGTCGGCTGGCGCCGTTGGCTGGCGATCGCCGTCGGTTTCAGTGGTGTGCTGATCATCGTCAGGCCGGGCTTCGAGGGCTTCAATGTCTTTTCGCTGCTGGCGCTGGTTTCGGTCGGCTTCTGCGCCCTGCGCGACCTTGCCACCCGACAAATACCGAGCCATGTGCCGTCGCTCTTCGTCTCGACCGCGACCTCGATCGCCGTCACGCTCACCGGTGCTGCGACGCTCGTCCCGTTCGGCGGCTGGGCACCGATGTCGGGCGACGTCGTTGGCTACGTTGCCGGCGCTGCCGTGCTGCTGCTGTTCGGCTATCAGTTCGTCATCATGGCGATGCGAGAAGGCGAAGTGTCCTTCATCGCGCCGTTCCGCTACACGGCGCTCATCTGGGCAATCTCGCTGAGCATCGTGGTTTTCGGGGACATTCCGGACCTGCCGATGATCGCCGGCGCCAGCCTCATCGTCGCCTCGGGCCTCTATTCGCTCTACCGCGAACGCGTCGTCGGCAAAGGCCGGCCGGCTGCCTCAAGCACCAGCCCGGCCATGTCTCCGGACGGGATGTGACGCCGATGCGGATCGCGGGGCTCATTCTCGCAGGCGGGCAATCGACCCGCATGGGCGGCACGGACAAGACGCTGCTTGGCCTCGGCGGGCGGCCGATGATCGCGCGCGTGCTCGACCGGCTGCAGCCGCAGGCGTCGCCCATAGCCATCAACACCAACGGCGACCCGTTCGCCTTCGCCGGGTTCGGCGTTGACGTCATCGCCGACACCATAGCCGGCCATCAGGGACCGCTCGCCGGCATACTGGCCGGCATGGAATGGGCTGCGGCCGGGTCGACGTCCACGCATCTGCTGAGCGTCGCCGGCGACACGCCCTTCTTCCCTGGCGATCTCGCCGCAAGGCTTGCACATCGTGGATCGGCCGACCGCATCGCCGCCGCGGCCTCGAATGGACGCGTGCATCCGACCTTCGCGCTCTGGCCCGTTTCATTGCGACGTCCGCTTGCGGACTTCCTGGAAAGCGGCAATACGCGCAGGGTGATGACCTTCATGGAACAGGCCGGGATGGACGTGGTGGAGTTTCAATCGGAAGAGCCCGGGATCGCGCCTCTCGACCCGTTCTTCAACATCAACACGCCCGAAGACCTCGCGGAAGCCGATCGCCTGCTGGCAGGAGCCAGGTGATGGCGCACCGCGTTTTCGGGATCACCGGCTGGAAGAATTCCGGCAAGACCACGCTGACCGAGCGGCTCGTCACGGAACTGACTAGCCGCGGCTGGAAGGTCTCCACCGTCAAGCATGCGCACCACGACTTCGACATCGACAAGGCGGGCACCGACAGCTTCCGTCACCGCCAAGCGGGCGCCAGCGAAGTCGCCATCGTCTCGGGCCGCCGCTGGGCGCTGATGCACGAACTGCGCGGCGAGGACGAACCGACGCTGGATGATGTTCTTGCCCGCCTGGCGCCCTGCGACCTGGTCCTCGTCGAGGGCTACAAGCGGGAGGGCCACATGAAGATCGAGGCGCGCCGCCTCGAGGCCAAGGACCGGTCGCCGCTGTCGGTGAGCGATCCGGCGATCGTGGCCATCGCCGCCGATCATCCCGTCGACGGCGAGCAGGTCCCGGCCTTCCGCATCGACGACATCAGCGCCATCGGCGACTTCATCGAGGCTCGATCCGGCCTGAAAAAGGCGTGACGCAGCGTAATCTCCAGGCCGGCGCAGTTCACGAGAAACACCCGATTCACGATTGATTTTTAACTGAAAACAGTGGGAGTATCGCCGCCAATGCGGAGGGAAACCTCCGTTGGGCCGACCGGATGAACACGGATCGGCCGAAAGAAATGGGAGAGGAACAAATGGGAACTTCGATGCGTATCGCCTTGGCCGCCACGGCGGCAATCGCGCTCCTGGCCGGAGCTGCGCAGGCGCAGGAGAAGACGATCAAGATCGCCACCGAGGGCGCATACCCTCCCTACAACAGCCTGACCTCCGACGGTAAGCTGGTCGGCTTCGACGTCGACATCGCCAACGCCCTCTGCGACGAGATGAAGGTCAAGTGCGAGATCGTCGCCCAGGAATGGGACGGCATGATTCCCGCCCTCCAGGCCGGCAAGTTCGACGCCATCATCGCCCAGATGTCGATCACGCCCGAGCGCAAGGAGAAGATCGACTTCTCGAAGAAGTACATCAACACTCCGGCCGTGATCGCCGCCGCCAAGGACAGCGACATCAAGGGCGTGACCAAGGAAGACCTGGCAGGTAAGAAGATCGGCGTGCAGGGGTCGACCATTCACTTCAACTACGCCGAGAAGGTCTACACCGACAGTGAGATCAAGTCGTACCCCACCGCTGACGAATACAAGCTCGACATGGCCAACGGCCGCCTCGACGCCGTCAGCGACGACGCTGTGACGCTGGGCGCCTGGTTGGAAACGGCTGACGGCGCATGTTGCAAGATCGTCGGCACAATTCCGAACATGCCCGAAATCCACGGTGACGGCGCCGGCGTCGGCGTCCGCAAGGGCGATCCGCTGGCCGGCGAGTTCACGGCAGCCATCGCCGCGATCCGCGCCAACGGCAAGTACAAGGAAATCAACGACAAGTACTTTAAGTTCGACGTCTACGGCGACTGAGCCGCGACCGTTCTGAAGAATACCGGATGGCGGGACAAACCCCCGCCATCCGGCTAGAATCGATAACAACAAGCCGCCATGAAAGGCGGGCCGCCTCTGGCAAGCAGAGGCAAAAGGGGACAGCCGGCCGATGCAGAGCATCTGGGCGCTTCTAAGTTTCGGGCCGGAAGGCTGGGGTGACGATCTCGCCTATGGTGTTTTCATCACCGTTTCCCTCGCCTTGGTGACGTTGCCGCTGGGACTCCTGATCGGCTTCCTGGTGGCACTCGCCAAGCAATCGAGCGAACCGTCGATGCGGCTCGCCGGCAACATTTACACAACCATCTTCCGCGGTCTGCCAGAACTGCTGACGCTGTTTCTGGTGTTCTACGGCGCGCAGATCGGCATCCAGCAGGTCGTCCGCCTCGTCAGCCCGGACACGACCGTCGACATCAACAGCTTCATCGCCGGCATGGTGGCGCTCGGCGTCGTCTTTTCCTCCTACGCCAGCGAGGTGTTCCTGTCCGCCTTTCGGGCCATCCCGCGCGGACAGTATGAGGGCGGTTATTCCGTGGGCCTGTCGCCGCGCCAGACGATGCGGCTGGTGATCCTGCCGCAACTCGTGCGCATCGCCCTGCCCGGCCTGTCGAACCTGTGGCTGATCCTGCTCAAGGATACCGCGCTGGTCTCAGCGATCGGCCTGACCGACATCCTGCGCCAGGCGAGCATCGCCTCGCGCGTCACCAAGCAGGCCTTCCTGTTCTACAGCGTCGCCTGTCTCATCTACCTGGTCCTCGCCATCATCTCGTCATTTGGTATCCGCGCCATCGAGCGCCGGGTCGGCAAGCGGGAGGCCGCACGGTGAACGCGACAAAGGAAGCGCTCGGCAATGTCCAGCGCCCGCCAGCCCCGCCGCGCGGCTGGCCGACAGTGCGCATCCTTGGCTGGATCTTCGTCGGCCTGTGGATCGCCCTTGGACTTGGCCTGGTCGCCTATCTGATCAGCGCCTGGAATCCAGAACTCTTCAACAAGTACGCGCCGAGCTATCTGTCCGGCGTTGGCGTGACACTGAAGCTCGTCGCGATCTCCATCATACTCGGCGCGCTGCTGTCGCTGCCGATCTGCTATGCCCGCATGTCCAGCAACCGCGTGCTGAACGCTATCTCCTACGGCTATGTCTATTTCTTCCGCGGCACGCCGCTTTTGGCCCAGACCTTCCTGATCTACTACGGCATCGGCTCGTTCCGCCCGCAACTGGAGGCCATCGGCCTCTGGGGGTTCTTCCGCGAGGCCTGGTATTGCGCGATCCTCGCGTTTTCGCTGAACACGGCCGCCTATCAGGCAGAAATCCTGCGCGGCGCCATCGAAAGTGTCGGCAAGGGACAGTGGGAGGCAGCCTCCGCGCTGGGATTGTCGAAACTGCAGACGCTCTACAAGGTGATCTTGCCCCAGGCGCTGATCGTCGGGCTGCGCCCCTACGGCAACGAGATCATCCTGATGGTCAAGGGCTCGGCCATCGTCGCCATCATCACTGTGTATGACCTGATGGGCGAAACGCGCCGTGCGTACTCGCGCAGCTTCGACTTCCAGACCTACCTGTGGGCGGCATTATTGTACCTGTCCCTGGTCGAAACCCTGCGCCACGCAGTCGACTGGATCGAAAGACGCATCACGCGCCACCTGCATCGATAGGCCTGGCCCAAGCTCCGTCATCTTGACGAATCCACCTCATGGCATAGACCACCGGGTGAACGAACACGCTTGGAAAGGGTCTCGCATGGCATCGGTCGCGTTCCTGGGTCTCGGGGTCATGGGCTATCCCATGGCCGGCCATCTCAAGAACAAGGGCGGGCACGACGTGACCGTCTACAACCGCACGACCGCAAAGGCCGAGCAGTGGGCAGCCCAGCATGGCGGTAGCCACGCGCCGACGCCGGCGGAAGCCGCCGGAGGCAAGGACTTCGTCTTCGCCTGTGTCGGCAATGACGACGACCTGCGCGCCGTCACCATCGGCGAAAACGGCGCCTTCCATGCGATGAAGAAGGGCTCCGTCTTCATCGACAACACCACGGCCTCCGCCGAGGTCGCCCGCGAGCTCGCCGCCGAAGCCGAGGCGCGCGGCTTCCATTTCCTCGACGCCCCTGTTTCCGGCGGCCAGGCCGGCGCCGAAAACGGCGTTCTGACCGTCATGGTCGGCGGCGAACAGGCCGCCTTCGACCGGGCCAAGCCGGTGATCGAGGCCTTTGCCCGAATGGTCGGCCTGATGGGACCGGCGGGCGCCGGCCAGCTCACCAAGATGATCAACCAGATCTGCATTGCCGGCCTCGTGCAGGGCCTCGCCGAAGGCATCCACTTCGGCAAGAAGGCCGGGCTCGACATCGAGAAGGTGATCGATGTCATCTCCAAGGGGGCCGCAGGCTCCTGGCAGATGGAGAACCGCCACAAGACGATGAATGCGGGAAAGTACGATTTCGGCTTCGCCATCGACTGGATGCGCAAGGACCTCGGCATCTGCCTCGCCGAGGCGGACCGCAACGGCGCAAGACTGCCCGTGACCGCGCTTGTCGACCAGTTCTACAAGGACGTGCAGGCGATGGGCGGCGGCCGCTGGGACACGTCCTCGCTTCTCGCCCGGCTCGAGAAATAGCGCGAGCCCCTATGTCGCTTTCGCCCGCATCGACCACGGACGAGATCGTCGCGCATCTGCGCACGCTCGGCTCCGAAGAGGATCGCGCCGGTATCGCCCGCTTCGGGATCGCCAACGACCGGGCACTCGGCATTTCCAATGCCGTGCTCAGGCCGATCGCCAAGCTGCTCGAGCAGGATCACATGCGTGCGCGGGCGCTGTGGGCCACCGGCATCCGCGAGGCGCGCATCCTCGCGATCTCGACCGACGAGCCGGCGAGGCTGACGCGCGCCGGGGCCGATGCGCTGGCCGCCGACTTCGACAGCTGGGAGATCGTCGACCACGCAGCCCACCTGTTCTGCGAGGCGAAGCTCGCCCCCGAGATCATTCCTGACTATGCCGCCGACGAGCGCGAGTTCGTCCGCCGCGCCGCCTTCTCGACCATTGCCACCGCAGCCGTGCATCTCAAGAAGGAGCCGGACGAAACCTTCGTGGCTTGGCTCGGTCTGGTCGAGGCACATGCCGGGGACAGCAGGAATTTCGTCAAGAAGGCGGTGAACTGGGCGCTCCGGCAGGTGGGCAAGCGGTCGCTTGCGCTGCACGCCCCGGCTCTGCATATGGCGGAGACACTCGCCGCCTCGCCCGACAGGACGGCCAGATGGATCGGCAAGGACGCCGTGCGCGAACTCACCGATCCGAAGCAGGTCGAACGGCTTAAGGCCAGGAACGCCTGATCAGGCGGCCGACGCGCCGCTTTCCTTGTCGAGGATCATGTAGTCGAGCGGCAGCTCGGTCGTGTACTTGATCTGCTCCATGGCAAACGACGACGAGACGTCGCGAATCTCGATCTTGGCGATCAGCCGCTTGTAGAAGGCGTCATAGGCGGCGATATCCGGCACGACCACGCGCAGCAGGTAATCGACGTCGCCGCTCATGCGGTAGAACTCGATGACCTCGGGGAAATCCTGTATCACCTCGGAGAAGCGGCGCAGCCATTCGTGGCTGTGCGAATTGGTGCGGATCGCCACGAAGACGGTGACGCGCGCATTGATCTTCTCGGGCTCGAGCAGCGCCACGCGCCGCTTGATGACGCCCTCCTCCTCGAGTTTCTGGATGCGGCGCCAGCAGGGCGTGGTGGACAGTCCGACTTTCTTGGCGACGTCGGCAACGGCCAGCGTTGCGTCCTCCTGGAGGAGGCGAAGAATTTTCCTGTCGAGGCGGTCCATTTGTGGCTCCGTTAGAAAAGGTTCGCCATAATCCTGATATTCAGGCGATCATACAAGAAAGGAATTCTCCACGCACCCCGAGAGTGCGGTAATTATTTGCGCTCGATCTGGCCGAGGCGATGCCGGATTTCCGCCCTGAGGAAAGGCAGCAATTCCATTTCGAACCACGGATTCCGCTTAATCCAGCCGGTGTTGCGCCACGATGGATGGGGCAGCGGCAAGACATGCGGCGCGGATGATTGCGCCCAGACCGAGCGCCAGTCGGCCACCGTCTCGGTGAGCGGATGGGCCCGCGCCGTCCCCATGTGCCAGCGCTGCGCATACTGGCCGATCGCCAACACCAGCTCGACCTGCGGCATGCCGGCCATCAGCCTGCCGCGCCACGCCGGGGCGCATTCGCGTCGAGGCGGCAGGTCGCCGCCCTTGGCGTCCTGTCCCGGGAAACAGAAGCCCATCGGCACGATGGCGAATCTCGAAGGGTCGTAGAACTCCTCCGGGGTGACGCCCAGCCAGTTGCGCAGCCTGTCGCCCGAGGCATCGGTGAATGGCGCGCCACTGAGATGCACCTTGGTGCCGGGCGCCTGCCCGGCGATCAGGATGCGCGCCGTGGCCGAGGGCACGACCACCGGTCGCGGCTCGTGCGGCAACGCCTTGCCGGACGGACGTTCCACGCAGGTGCGGCAGGCCTTGATTTCGGCAACCAGCCTGCCGAGGTCCGCAGCATTCGTCACGTGGCAGCACTCGGCCGAGCGGCAAGCGCAGCATGCCAGCGGCGGACGTTGGAGAATTCCTCCGGCACCGATATGCGCGCCGGCTTCATGAAGTCGATGGCGATCAGGCCGGTGATGTCGGCGACGGAGAACTGGTCGCCGGCGGCGAATTCGCGTGCAGCGAGTTCCCTGTCGAGCAGCGCCAGGAAGTCGATGACCTTCGGCTTGTTGACCTCGCCCCATTCGGGCACCTGCGGCACTTCCCATTCCTTCATCGCCGGATGGATGTGGCGGAAGGCAAAGCCTACGGGCAGGAACAGGTTGAGTTCGATCCGCCGCTGCCACATCTCGACCAGCGCCTTGCCGAGCGCGCCGCGGCCGAACAGCGCCGGCTCGGGATGAAGCTCCTCGAAGTAGCGACAGATAGCGACCGACTCGGTGAGGATCGTTCCATCGTCAAGTTCCAGCACCGGCAACCGCTGCAGCGGGTTGCGCGTGGACACATCCGCCTGCTTGTGTTCGAACGCCGCCATGTCGACGCGCACCATCGGCACTTCGAGGCCCTTTTCTGCGAGGAACACCCGCACGCGCCGCGGATTGGGCGCCTTGCCTCCGTCGAACAGCTTCATGATGCCTCCTTGCTTCACGTGCCAAGTATAGGTTGCAAGCTACGAGAATCGAAAGATTTCCCTAAGCCAGTTGAGGATGCGGCCATAGGTGCCGGGCTCGATGTCGGTCATGTCGCCATGCGTCGCGCGCCAGTCGCGCGGCCGATCGAACTCGCCGGCCCACATGCCCCTTTCGGCCCGGCGCGCGGCAAGCTCCTCCGACTGGTAGTCGCCATAGGCGACCGCCCATCCGGCCTCGACCTGCGCCCGGTTGAGATCGACCCCGCCCGCGCTGCATTCGCCGAGCAGCCGGTCGTATTTGTCACGTTCCCAGCCGGCGCAGGCGACACGGCGCCCAGCGACCAGCTTCGACAGTGCCTCCCGGGCACGCCTGCCACAGGCATATTCCTCGCCGTCCTTCCTGCAGACCTGCGCGAACTCGGGCGCATCTATGCCGCGCAAGCGGATGCGTTCGGCGCCGAGCGTGATCGAATCGCCGTCGTTGACGATGGCCACGCCTTCGGCCTTGCGCGTTTCGAAGCGGTCGAGGCGAGCCGAAACGAGCGCCAGAAGCGCAAGGATGGCAGCTGCCAGAGCATAGTCGGCGAGCTTGCGCCAACGGCTGCGCGGCCGCCGAAATTGCCGCTGCCCAGGTCTGCCGGACCACGAACGGCTCATATGGCAAACAATCCCTTAATCATTCGGATGTAGCGTGGAGGACCAAGGAAAGCGCGCGCGAAAATCGACTTAACACATGCCGTTGCAACGCTCGGACACGGCGGACAAGATCATTGTGGACCGCAGGAAACGCCATCGCAACAGCGATGTTGCGCGTACTGTGCGCAAGACACGTGATCGCCTTTCGCAACAGCCGGGCGGCCTGGCCTTCGATCGCGAACTGCTGAAACAGCACGCCGGCTCGATCGTCGCCAACTCGGCAACGCTTCCGCTCTTGGTCGCAATCCTCGCCACCACCGCCGTCGCATTCGGCGCCGGCTCCGAGATCCTTGTCTGGGCAGTCGTGGCCATCGCCGGCTATGTCGGCCTCGCCATCCTGGCCCGCCGCGTCGACAGCTGCCCCCAGGCCGAGATTTCGCCGACGTCCGCACGCCGCAACTTCCTCGCCGGCCATTTCATCACCGGCCTGGCCTGGGCCTATCTGGCGGCCATGACCTGCCCGGCCTGCGACCTGGCGCAACTGACGATGGTCAAGGGCGTGTCACTGCTGGTCGCCATGGCCGCCACCGCAATCGTCGCCTCATCACTGCGCGGCTCGCTGGTTGGCACCTTCGCCCTGCCGGTGGCCGCCTATGCCGCTTTCGGTGTCGATCTCTCCCAGCCGCTGGGCATCATGATGGTGGCCCTGCTCGTCGCGGCCCTGCCCTTCTTCGCCTATGTGGCCCGCATCATGAACCGCTCGGCCCTGATGCTGATGTCGTTCCGCTCCGAGATGGACGCGCTCGTTGCCGAGCTGGAAACGGCCAAGTCGATGTCCGACGAGGCAAGGCGGCGGGCCGAGGACGCCAATCTCGCAAAGTCGCGGTTCCTGGCGACGATGAGTCACGAACTGCGTACGCCGCTCAACGCGATCCTTGGCTTCTCCGAGGTCATGGCAGGCGAGGTGCTCGGGCCGATCAACAGCCCGACCTACCGCGAATATGCACGCGACATCCACGATTCGGGCCAGCATCTGCTCGACCTCATCAACGAAATCCTCGACCTCTCCCGTATCGAAGCCGGGCGCTACCGGCTCAACGAGGAGCCGCTCGCCCTGCTCTCCGTCGTCGAGGATTGCTGCCACATGATGGAACTCAAGGCCCGCAACAAGGACCTGCGCATCGTCCAGGACTTCGAGACGTCGCTGCCGCGCCTGCTCGGCGACGAGCGGGCGGTCCGCCAGATCACGCTCAATCTCCTGTCGAACGCGGTAAAATTCTCGCCCACCGGCGGCGAGATCCGCGTGCGCGTCGGCTGGACGGCGGGCGGCGGGCAATACATCTCGGTCAAGGACAATGGACCCGGCATCCCGCCCGAGGAGATACCGATCGTCCTCTCGGCCTTCGGCCAGGGCTCGATCGCCATCAAGAGCGCGGAACAGGGAACCGGCCTCGGCCTGCCCATCGTCCAGGGCCTGCTTGCCCTGCACGGCGGCGAGTTCGATCTCAAGTCGAAGCTGAGGGAAGGCACCGAGGCGGTCGCCATCTTTCCCCCGGCCAGGGTGATCGACGGCCTGCCCACGTCACTGCCGCGAAACCTGGCCGCCCGTCCCTAGGGCTCCTGCCCTTTCCGGTCAGCGTACGGCCGCCGCCATGCCCGAGCTGATCTGTGCTGCCGTCTTGACCAGCCCGGCGGCAAGCCCAGCGCCCACCGCCTCGCCATGATCGATGCCGAGGCCGAGCAGCGGCCGCGCGCCGAGCTTGGCGAGCAGACGGGCGTGGCCCGGTTCCGTAGAGACATGCGAGAACATGCAGTGGTCGAGGGCTCTCGGGTCGCAGGCGAAAAGCACGGCGGCCGCAGCCGTCGTGGCAAAGCCATCGAGCAGCACCGGGATCTTCTCCATGCGCGCCGCGAGAATGGCGCCGGCGATCGCCGCGAACTCGCGTCCGCCGACGCGGCGCAGCGCCTCGAAGGGATCCCTGAGGCGGTCGCCGTGCAAGGCGAGCGCCCGGTCGACGACCGCGGCCTTGCGGGCCTGCATCGCCGCGTCGGCGCCGGAGCCCGGCCCGACCCAGTCAGCGCCTCGGCCGCCGAACAGGGCGGCCGAAAGAGCCGCAGCCACGGTGGTATTGGCGACGCCGAGATCGCCGATGCAGAAAAGGTCGGTGCCGCCGGCGATCGCCTCCATGCCGAAGGCCATGGTGGCGGCGCAGGCGCGCTCATCGAGCGCCGGCTCGACCGTGATGTCGGCCGTCGGCAGGTGCAGGGCCAGGTCGAAGACCTTGAGGCCGAGATCGCCGGCAACGCAGATCTGATTGATCGCCGCACCGCCCGCCGCGCACAATTCGACGCGCTGTGCCGTCGCCTCCATCGCGCGCGGCGACACGCCGTGCACCGCGACGCCGTGGTTGCCTGCAAAGATCGCCACCATCGGCTTCAGCACCGAAGGCGGCGCGCGGCCGCTCCAGCGCGCCAGCCAGGCCGCGATGTCCTCGATGCGGCCGAGCGAACCCTGCGGCTTGTCAGCCTTGGCAAACAGCGACCACACCTTGCCGGCCTGCGCCACGTCGCCCTCGGGCATGTGCGCGAACAGGTTGCGGAAATCGTCAAAGGGTTGGGCGCTTGTCATGATCGCTGGGCCTGCCGTTCGGAAATCGTCGCCCGCCGAATAACCCTCCCCGCACGGGAAAACAATCGCGGCATGGCGTCCGATCTGTCGCGACGTCGCGCAGACGACGCGCCACGCCGCTGCGCTGCGGGCTTGCATCATGCGGCATGCTGCACCATCTGGCTGAGGCAGCCTGCATATTGCGGCGGCAAGCGGCAGCGGGCATAAGTCGGCCCATGCACCGGAATTCACGATGACGGCCATAGAATCGCCCTGCATCCTCGTCTGCTCCATCGACATGGCCACCGGCTATTGCTTCGGCTGCGGCCGCACGCGCGACGAAATTTCCGCCTGGATCGAGATGACGCCCGAGACAAGGCGCGCGGTGATGGCGCAATTGCCCGCCCGGCTCGAAACGGTCGAGCGCAAGCCACGCCGCGAGACGCGACGGGCGCGCATGGCCCGCGAACGCGGCGCAGTCTGAGGACCTTCGAAGCACATGAGCCGACTGTTCTGGATCGTCATCGTGGTGCTCGGCGGCGGATTGCTGCTGCAGATGCTCAACGATTCCGGCGGCAAGACGCTCGGCCTGGACAACGACAGCTTCGGCAGGCTGGTCTATCTCGGAGCGCTGGCTCTTGTGATCGGCGCGGGCATCCTCGGGCGCCGCGCGCATTTTGGCGCCAGCCTGCGCAGCTTCGCGCTGTGGCTGCTGATCGTCCTGGTCCTGGTGGCAGGCTACCAGTACCGGTATGAGCTGCAGGATGTCGCGAGCCGCGTGACCGCCGGGCTCGTGCCCGGCAGCCCGCTATCGGTGATCGACGGGGACGGCCGCGCCATCGTAACCCTCGACAAGCTTCCAAACGGCCATTTCGGCGCCCGCCTCCAGGTCAACGGCGCGACCATCCAGGCCATGGTGGACACGGGCGCCACCAGCACGGTGCTTACCGCCGCTGACGCCCGGCTCGTCGGCTTCGACCCCGAGAGCCTGAACTTCACCGTGCCGGTCTCGACCGCCAATGGCGTCGCCCGCGCCGCCCGCGTGACGGTCGAGAGCATCCGGCTCGGCGCAATCGAAAGGAAGAACCTGCCGGTGCTCGTGGCCGACCGTGGGCTCGACCAGAGCCTGCTCGGCATGAATTTCATCGGTTCGCTGTCGGGCTTCGACGTCCGCGGCGACCGGATGATCCTGAGGGATTAGGCTGCTTCGCTGGCACCACCGAGATCGACGGCGGCAAAGGCCCGGTGCAGCACCTCCGGGCCGGCGCCTGCCTTGGTCGCATCCGTCGACAGGATCTGGCGATAGCGGCGCGCACCGGCATGGCCGTGGAACAGCCCGACCATGTGGCGGGTGACGTGCCCGAGGCGTCCGCCGGCGGCGATGTGGCGGGCGGCATAGTCGGCCATGGCGTCGATCAGGGCCGCGTAATCGATGTCCTCCGGCTCTGCTCCGCACAGCAGCGCGTCGACGCCGCCAAGCACACTCGGCGTGTGATAGGCAGCGCGACCGAGCATGACGCCGTCGACCTTCTCGAGATGGGCGCGGCTTTCGTCAAGCGTCTGAATACCGCCGTTTATGCCGATGAACCGGTTGGGATATTTCCGCTTGAGGCGATAGACGCGATCATAGTCCAGCGGCGGGATTTCGCGGTTTTCCTTGGGGCTCAGACCCTCGAGCCAGGCCTTGCGGGCATGCACCCAGAGCGCGTCGGTGCCCGCTGCGAAGACCTGTGCGGCAAGCGTATCGAGCGCCGGCTCGGGATCCTGATGGTCGACGCCGATGCGGCATTTCACGGTGACGGGGATCTTCACCGCCGCCTTCATCGCCGACACGCAGTCCGCGACGAGTTCGGGCGCCTTCATCAGGCAGGCGCCGAAGGTGCCCGACTGCACACGATCGGACGGGCAGCCGACATTGAGGTTGATTTCGTCATAGCCGAAGCCCTCGCCGACGCGTGCCGCCTCGGCGAGCTTGGCCGGATCGGAGCCGCCCAATTGCAGCGCAATGGGATGTTCGACGGCATCGAAGCCGAGCAGGCGCTCGCGTGGACCATGGATGACCGCATCCGCCACAACCATCTCGGTGTAGAGCAGCGCATCCCTGGTGATCTGCCGGTGAAAACTGCGGCAGCACCTGTCGGTCCAGTCCATCATGGGTGCGACGGCGACTATTCTCGCGCCGTCGGCATAAAGCTTGGTCATGGCTTCTCGAATTTGCGCGGGGCTGCAATCGCAGATTATGCCGCTCCCTATCACAACAAGGCCTCGGGGCCAAATCGGCCGGGGCGCGCCCGTTGATTGCCCCCAAAGCAAAGGCCGTCGCCAGGCCCCCGCTAGTCGTCTCCACTGCCCGCAACGACATCCGGCTTCGGCTTTGGATCCGGCCGCGTCGCCACATAAACGGCACCTGCCGCGACGAAGGCCGTCGCCGCTGCTGCGACCAGCGCATCGGGTCTGCCGAGCCAGAACAGGGCATATCCCAGCGCCATGCCGATCCAGGCCGTGACCTTGGCCTTGCGCGGAATGGCGCCTTCTTCACGCCAGTCGCGCAGCGGCGGACCGAAGCGGGGATGGTCGAGCAGCCAGGCTTCGAAACGCGGCGACGAGCGCCCGAAGCACCACGCGGCGGCGATCAGGAAGATGGTCGTCGGCATCAGCGGCAGGAACGCGCCGACGATGCCAAGCACCAGCATGAGCAGGCCCAGGGCAAGGAAACCGGCGCGCCTGGTGTTGAGGGTCGCGATGCCGGCAATGCGGCACACGTGCCGTCTCACTGGAGCCGATCCGAGCCGGGGGCACCTGCGATCGGACGCTTTGCCCCAGATTCCCGCGAGCCTGGACGGACTGCAGCGCCCGATCGCCCCTCGCCGGTCATCGCCGCGCGATGATGCGGCCGTCGACGTCCCTGATGTCGCGCAGGCCGCAGAAGGCCATGGTGGTGTCGAGCTCCTTGCGGATGATGTCGAGACAACTGGTCACTCCCGCCTCGCCACCGGCACCGAGCCCGTAGAGGAAGGCGCGTCCGATGAACACGCCCTTGGCGCCCAGCGCCACCGCCTTGATGACGTCCTGGCCCGAGCGGATGCCGCCATCCATCAGCACCTCGATGCGGTCGCCGACCGCGTCGACGATCTCGGGCAGCGCCGAGATCGACGAAACCGCGCCGTCGAGCTGGCGCCCGCCATGGTTGGAAACGATCAGCGCGTCCGCACCGCTCGCCGCTGCCTTTTCGGCATCCTCCGAATCCATGATGCCCTTGAGGATCAGCTTGCCGCCCCACTGGTCCTTGATCCACTTGACGTCGTCCCAGCTCAGCGCCGGGTCGAACTGCTCGGCCGTCCAGGACGACAGCGAGCGCAGGTCGGTCACGCCCTTGGCGTGGCCGGCGATGTTGCGGAACGTGCGCCGGCTGGTGCGCAGCATGTTGAAGCACCAGCGCGGCTTGGTCGCGAGGTTGATGATGTTGGGGACGGTCATCCGCGGCGGCGTCGACAGCCCGTTGACGATGTCCTTGTGGCGCTGGCCGAGAATCTGCAGGTCGAGCGTCAGCACCAGCGCCGAGCAGTTCGCGGCCTTGGCGCGCTGGATGAGCCGCGAGACGAAATCGCGATCCTTCATCACATAAAGCTGAAACCAGAACGGCTTCGAGGTGTTCTCGGCCACGTCCTCGATCGAGCAGATGCTCATAGTCGAGAGCGTGAACGGAACGCCCGCCTTCTCGGCGGCGCGGGCCGCGTGAATCTCGCCGTCGGCATGCTGCATTCCGGTCAGGCCCGTCGGCGCGATCGCCACCGGCATCGACACCTTCTCGCCGGCCATCGTCGTCTCGAGCGTACGGTTGCGCATGTCTACGGCGACCCGCTGGCGCAGCTTGATCGGCACGAAGTCGGTCTCGTTCTCGCGATAGGTGCTTTCCGTCCAGGAGCCGGAATCGCAATAGTCGTAGAACATGCGCGGCACGCGGCGCTTGGCGATAGCGCGAAGATCGGCGATCGAAGTTATCGGGCGCGCCATTCCGTTTTGCTCCACGTCTCGGGACTGCGATGAAACCGTGCGCGGCATGTAAGCCGCCTTGGCGATCCATGCCAAGAGCCAGTCGCCAAGATGTTTGGCCCGCTGCCGCAGACTTTGGTTCTAGGCCATGGACCCATGAAATGACTGAGAGGGGTGTTTGGGAACGGTCTGCCTTGTCCCTACAGGCTGGAAAGCGGATCTCCGTTATGGTCTCACCATCGAAGCGACGGCCAGATTGTGACCAGCTTCGTTTCTGCGTAGCATCACTCAAGCCTTTTTGAGGAACTTGGCGAGGAGATCCTGCAGCATGGCGAAGCTCGTGTTCGCTTTGAACCAGTCCCTGGATGGGTTTGTCGACCACACGGAATTTGCTCCCGATCGCGCGCTCTTTCGCCATTTCATCGACGACGTGCGCGGCCTGGCCGGCAGCGTGTATGGTCGGCGCATGTACGAGGTGATGCGGTATTGGGACGAAGACCATTCCGAATGGGACGAGGACGAACGCGAGTACGCTGCGGCGTGGCGGAGCCAACCGAAATGGGTCGTGTCGCGCTCGCTGAAGTCCGTCGGCCCGAATGCCACTCTTGTCGCGGATGACATCGAGGCGGCGATACGCGGGTTGAAGGCTCGACTGGATGGGGAGATTGAAGTTTCCGGACCCGAGCTGGCGCGAAGTCTGACCGACCTTGGTCTCGTTGACGAGTATCGACTGTACCTCCACCCCGTCGTGCTTGGTCGCGGCAAGCCGTTCTTCGCCGGCCCGCGGCGGCCGCTGCACCTCGTGGCGAGCGATCGAATTGGCGGGGACGTGATCAGGTTGACATACGTTCCGGCATAGTCGCGCGGCCAGTCCGGCGGGACTCCAAGAGTGGCAATTTCGACGATGCATCGAATGGCCACTGCGGTCCCGCGCTATCGGAAAGTCAAAGGGGCCCTGAGGCCCCTTCGCTGATCCCAGTTCGGGGATCGGTCAGGCGTTTGCCGCGGCCACCGCGCGCCTGGCCATCACGACCACGAGATTGGCGCGATATTCGGCCGAGGCGTGGATGTCGCTCATCAGGTTCTTGGCCGGCACGGTGACGCCTTCGAGCGCCGTTGCCTCGAACTTCTTGGCAAGTGCGGCCTCGATCTCCTTGGAACGGAACACGCCGTCGTCGCCCGCCCCGGTCACGGCGACGCGCACGCCGTCCTTGCCCTTGGCCGCGAATACGCCGGTCATGGCGTAGCGCGAGGCCGGGTTGGGGAACTTCGCATAGCCCGCCTTGGCAGGCGCGGTGAAGGTGACGGCGGTGATCACCTCGTCATCCTTGAGCGCGGTCTCGAACAGGCCCTTGAAGAACTTGTCGGCCGGCAATTCCCGCTTGTTGGTGACGATGGTCGCTCCGAGCGCCAGCATCGCCGAGGGATAGTCCGCCGCCGGATCGTTGTTGGCGATCGATCCGCCGATGGTGCCACGGTGCCGCACGGCCGGGTCGCCGATATGGCTCGCCAGACCCGCCAGCGCCGGGCAGACCTTCTTGAGCTTCTCGTCGTTGGCGACCTCGGCATGGGTGGTCGTTGCGCCGATGGTGACGGTCTTACCCGAGACCTTGATGCCCTTGAGCTCGGCGATGTGGGTGAGGTCGACGACATCGGAAGGTGCCGCGAGCCGCGTCTTCATGGCCGGTATGAGCGTCATACCGCCGGCGAGGAACTTGCCGTCGCCGGCTTTCACCTTCTTGACGGCATCTGCGACCGAGGTGGCGCGATGGTAATTGACGGAATACATCGATCTTTCTCCCTTCGGGGAAAGAGCGAACAGGGAATGGCGAACAGCGATTGGTTCCGCATCCGCCTTCGTTTCTTCCCTATTCGCTACTCCCTATTCCCTATTCGCTTTTCTCAGTGCTTCGTGCCGGCGCGCAACGCTGCCCACACCCTGCCCGGCGTCGCCGGCATGTTCAGGTTGTCGTGCCCGAGCGCGTCGGTGATGGCGTTGATGACGGCAGGCGGCGAGCCGATGGCGCCGGCCTCGCCGCAACCCTTGATGCCGAGCGGATTGCCCGGGCACGGCGTGTTGGTGGTCGAGACCTGGAACGACGGCAGATCGTCGGCGCGCGGCATGGTGTAGTCCATGTAGCTTGCCGTCAGCAGTTGCCCGCCGGCGTCGTAGACGGCACCTTCGAGCAACGCCTGTCCGACGCCCTGGGCGATGCCGCCATGGACCTGGCCCTCGACGATCATCGGGTTGATGATGTTGCCGAAGTCGTCGGCCGCCACGAACTGCACGATGTCGGTGCTGCCCGTTTCCGGATCGACCTCGACCTCGCAGATGTAGCAGCCCGCCGGGAAGGTGAAGTTGGAGGGGTCGTAGAATGCCGTCTCCTTCAGCCCCGGTTCCATGCCCGCCGGCAGGTTGTGCGCCGTGTAGGCGGCGAGCGCCATCTGGAACCACGGCACGCTCTTGTCGGTGCCGGCCACCTTCAACGCGCCGTTCTCGATGACGATGTCGCCCTCGTCGGCCTCGAGCAGGTGGGCTGCGATCTTCTTGGCCTTGGCCTCGACCTTGTCGAGCGCCTTGACGATCGCCGACATGCCGACCGCGCCAGAGCGCGAGCCGTATGTGCCCATGCCCATCTGCACCTTGTCGGTGTCGCCATGGACGATGGAGACACTGTCGAGAGGCACGCCGAAGCGCTGGTTGACCAGCTGGGCAAAGGTCGTCTCGTGGCCTTGGCCGTGGCTGTGCGAGCCGGTCAGCACCTCGATGGTGCCTACGGCATTGACCCGCACCTCGGCAGACTCCCACAGGCCGACACCCGCTCCAAGGCTGCCCACCGCGGCAGACGGCGCGATGCCGCAGGCCTCGATATAGCAGCTCATGCCGATGCCGCGCAGCTTGCCCTTCTTGGCGGCTGCCGCCTTGCGCTTGGCAAAGCCGGCATAGTCGGCCTGCTTCATCGCCGCATCCAGCGAGGCGGCATAGTCGCCCGCGTCATAGTTCATGATGACGGGCGTCTGGTGCGGGAACTGGGTGATGAAGTTGGTGCGCCTGAGGTCTGCTGGCGAAACACTAAGCTCGCGCGCGGCGATCTCCATCGTCCGCTCCAACAGGTAGGTTGCCTCCGGACGGCCTGCCCCGCGATAGGCATCGACGGGCGCTGTGTTGGTGTAGACGGTCCTGACATTGGCGTGGATCGCCGGGATATCGTACTGGCCCGACAGCAGCGTTGCGTAGAGATAGGTCGGCACGCAGGACGAGAACAGCGACATGTAGGCGCCGAGATTGGCGATGGTGTCGACCTTGAGCCCGATGATCCGGTTGTTCTTGTCGAAGGCCATCTCGACTTCCGAGACATGGTCGCGGCCATGCGCGTCGGTGAGGAAGCTCTCGGTGCGGTCGGCCACCCACTTGACCGGCACGCCGGCACGCTTGGACGCCCACAGGCAGACGATCTCCTCGGGATAGATGTAGATCTTCGAGCCGAAGCCGCCGCCGACGTCAGGGGCGATGACGCGCAGCTTGTTCTCGGGCGCCACGTTGTAGAACGCGCTCATCACCAGGCGGGCCACATGCGGGTTCTGCGAAGTGGTCCAGCAAGTGTAGTGGTCCTCGGCCTTGTCATAGTGGCCGAGTGCCGCGCGCGGCTCCATCGCATTGGGCACAAGTCTGTTGTTATGGATGGTGACCTTGGTCACATGGGCGGCGTTCTTGATCGCCGCATCCACCGCCTTGCCGTCGCCGATCTCCCAGTCGAAGATCAGGTTGCCTTCGGCTTCGGGATGCAGCTGCGGCGCGCCCTTCTTCAGCGCCTCGGCCGCGTCGATGACCGCCTTGCGCTCCTTGTAGGTGATTTCGACCGCCTCGGCGGCATCACGCGCCTGGCCCTTGGTCTCGGCCACTACGATGGCGACGGCGTCACCGACATAACGAACGCGGTCGACCGCGAGCGGCGACCAGGCGCCCATCTTCATCGGCGAGCCGTCCTTCGAGTGGATCATCCAGCCGCAGATCAGGTTGCCGATACCGTCCGCCTTGAGTTGCCTGCCGGTCAGGACCGCGATGACACCGGGCATGCCCTCGGCCGCCTTGATGTCGATCTTCTTGATGTCGGCATGCGCGTGCGGGCTGCGCACGAATGCCGCATGTTTCATGCCGGGTACCACCATGTCGTCGACATAGCGGCCGCCGCCGGTGATGAACCTCTTGTCTTCCTTGCGCGTCACGCGCGCGCCGATGCCTTCCATTCCCATTTCAGTTCCTCCCGAACCGTCAAAGCGAATAGTGAGTAGTGAGTAGCGAGGGAGACCGCGTCTGCTTTCAGGAGAATTCCCTACTCGCTATTCGCTACTCCCCATTCGCTCCTACGCCGCCTTCTTCGCCTTGCCCTTGGATGCCTTGGCCATCGTCTTCGATGCCGCGAGGATCGCCTTGACGATGTTGTGGTAGCCCGTGCAGCGGCAGATGTTGCCTTCGAGTTCCGCGCGCACCGTCGCTTCGTCCAAGCCTTCGGGATGGCGGCGGATCATGTCGGTCGCCGTCATGATCATGCCCGGCGTGCAGAAGCCGCACTGCAGGCCGTGATGCTCCTTGAATGCCGCCTGGACGGGATGAAGGTCGGCGCCGTTGGCGAGGCCTTCGATGGTGGTCACGGTCGAGCCGGAGGCCTGCGCCGCGAGCATGGAGCAGGACTTCACTGCCCTGCCGTCGACATGGACGATGCAGGCGCCGCATTGCGATGTGTCGCAGCCCACATGCGTGCCCGTCAGGCCCAGATGCTCACGCAGGAAATGAACAAGAAGCGTACGGTCCTCCACCGTGCCGCTGACCTTTCGGCCATTCACGACCAAAGTAACCTCTGACATGAAACCTCCCACTGTTGCCGCGACCGGCCAGGCAGAACCCCGCACCCGTCAGGTGAGCAAATCCTATCCCTGCAAATTGCGGCTGCAAGCGACTTTTTGGATGCCAGACACGCATTGCGTGCAGTCCAGCGCAAATGGGTTCGCCGGCACGCGCGATCATTGGAATGTGCCGGGCTTGCGGGTGACAGCGGCCGCCCGATCGTGCGAGAACGCCGCAACGGTTCCAAGGAGTGACATCGTGTCGGACTTCGTTTTCGCCCCGCCCGCGCCCGCTTCGATCGCCGTCTCCGGATCGTCGGATCGCTTTCCGGTGCGGCGCATCTTCTGCGTCGGCCGCAACTATGCCGCCCACGCCCGCGAGATGGGCCAGGATCCCGACCGCGAACCACCCTTCTTCTTCGGCAAGCCTGCTGATGCCGTCGTAGACAGCGGTTCGACCATCCCCTACCCGCCGCTGACCGCGAACCTGCACCATGAGATCGAACTCGTGGTGGCCATCGGCAAAGCCGGCTTCCGTATCCCTGTCGCGGATGCGCTCGACCATGTCTGGGGTTATGGCGTGGGCATCGACTTCACCCGTCGCGACCTGCAGGACAGCGCCAAGAAGATGGGCCGTCCCTGGGCCTGGTCGAAGGGCTTCGACCGGTCCGCGCCCTGCGGCCCGCTGGTCCCCGTTGCCGCGAGCGGCCATCCGAAGCGCGGCCGCGTCTGGCTGGCCGTCAATGGCGAGACCAGGCAAGAAGGCGATCTCACCGAACTGATCTGGACGATCCCCGAGGTGATCGCGATCTGCAGCGAGGCGATGGAGCTCAAGGCCGGCGACCTGATCTACACCGGCACCCCGGCCGGCGTCGGCGCCGTCAATGCCGGCGACACCATCACCGGCGGCGTCGAGGGCATCGGCGAGATCGAGATCGTGATCGGCGCGCCGCGCTGAGAAGCTAACGAAGCGCGGCGGCTCAGGCCGTCGCCTTGCCGCGCCGCTCGTAGAGCATGACCAAGGTCTCCGCGACGAGCGCCGGCTTGTCCTCGCCTTCGATCTCGATGGTGTTTTCGGCCTTCAGCAGATACTGGCCCGGCCCCTTGTCTTCCATCGACATCAGCGTCGTGCGCAAGCGAACGCGAGACCCGACCTTGACCGGCGCGATGAAGCGCACCCTGTCGAGGCCGTAGTTGAAGGCGGCAAGCGTATTCTCGGGCACCACACCGATCTCCTGCACCAGGGCGCCGACCAGCGACAAGGTCAGGAAACCGTGAGCGACCGTAGTGCGGAACGGGCTGCGCCGCCGCGCCCGCTCGGGATCGACATGGATCCACTGGCGGTCGCCCGTGCAATCGGCAAAGGCGTCTATGCGGCTCTGGTCGACGAGCGACCAATCGGAAACGCCCAGTTCCTGCCCGATCTTCGCCCGCAGGTCCTCATAGGTCTCGATCCGCTTCGCCAGGCTCATTTCCCCCACCTCCGACAGCCTGGCGCAATCTGGGGACCATGAAGCCTTCGCTTGTCAACCTCCGCTGCGGCTCAACGCCTACTCGGCCGCCTGGCGCTCCGTGAGGTCATCGGTCCGTTCCGGATCGCCGGGCGCTGTCTCGCAGCCGAGATCGGGGAACGCGACGGATCGCTTGCCATGGAAGTCGGTGCGCACCACCACCAGGCCCTGCTCTTCGAAATAGGTGAGCAGGCGCCGCGCCCGGCGCGCCGAGTGGCTGCCATAGGCCTGCGCGATCGCAGCGTCGGAAGGGCATGGCGCTCGTTTGACCGCCGCCTGCGCGACGATCAGGAACACCGCCTGGAGATCCTCCGGCAGCGAGGCGGAAAGCACCAGCGCCTGCTGCCAGCTGTCGCTCGAGGCGGTCTCCTCGTCGATGCCCGACCGCGCCACCGCATAGCGGCGGCGGAAGATCGAGAGCGGCGGCGGCTCGCCCTGCATGCGCTTGATGCGGCACCTGACGAGAAAGTCCTGGTAGAGCACCGCATCGGTGCGGAAGGCCGCATCCGGGTCCTCGACCATCTCGCGCACGATGGTATCGATCAGCGCCTCGCGCTCGGCCTCGTCGAACAGCGGAAAAATCGGTTCGGCGACAGGTGCCGACGCTTCGGCCTTCACCTGGGTAAGCTGGGCGATGATGTCGGCGGTGGGCGTGGGCGGAGCCTGACGGCGAGCCGGCTGACGCGCTTCCAGCGGCGCCGGCGCGAAGATCAGTTCGCGCGTATCGTCGTTGGCATCGGGCAACGGCATCAGCTTGGGGCTGACGGAACGCGCGGACGTTTCCACCGGGCCGATTGCGACAGGCAGCGGGCGGCGCGACATCGCCGGTCCAAGCGCCACGAAGTTGCCGCGCGCAAGATCGCGGAACATCTCCGCCTGGCGCCGCTCCATACCGAGCAGGTCGGCGGCGCGCGCCATGTCGATGTCAAGGAAGGTGCGGCCCATCAGGAAGTTGGACGCCTCCGCGGCGACGTTCTTGGCGAGCTTGGCGAGGCGCTGCGTGGCAATCACACCGGCAAGGCCGCGCTTGCGGCCGCGACACATCAGGTTGGTCATGGCGCCGAGCGAAATCTTGCGTGCCTCGTCCGACACCTCGCCCGCGACCGCGGGGGCGAAGAGCTGCGCCTCGTCGACGACGACGAGCACCGGGTACCAGAATTCGCGGTCGGCATCGAACATGCCGTTGAGGAAGGCGGCGGCGCCGCGCATCTGCTGCTCGACGTCCAGCCCCTCCAGGTTGAGCACGACGGAGACGCGGTGCTGGCGGATGCGGCCGGCGATGCGAGTGAGCTCGGCTTCCGTGCGCTGGGCGTCGACCACGACATGGCCGAAGCGATCGGCCAGCGTGACGAAGTCACCCTCCGGGTCGACGACGCATTGCTGGACCCAGGGCGCGCTCTGCTCGAGCAGGCGGCGAAGCAGGTGCGACTTGCCGGAGCCCGAATTGCCCTGAACGAGCAAGCGGGTGGCCAGAAGCTCCTCGAGATCAAGCTGAGCCTTCGTCCCGCCGGACGCCGCCCCCATCTCGATACCTACTTTCATCCTCTTCCTCGGCCAAATGCCGGCGCCGCTTCCGGCAGCGGGAACTGGCTGCCGGACCTTCACGCACAGGTTCCAGGTGCTGCAACGTCTCAGCGAGTCCCAGTGACTGGCGAGGCTGCAAATGTGACGGGCTTTCCTTAGCACCCGGCGGCCGGCAATGCGCGGCCCGTGTGGCGAAACCCACAGGAGAGCTGAAACTGATGCCCAGCCAGAAGGTTAGCCCAGGCGGGCTACTTCTTCTTTTCGATGCTGTCGCGGATTTCCTCGATCGACTCGTGGATGCGGTTGCGCAGGATATCGACCGATTCCTCGCCCGATTTGCGCACGATCGCCGCCACTTCGCCGGCATTCTTGACCGCGGCCTCGAAGGAGCGCTTGGCGAAATCGGACTGTTTGGCGAGCATTTCCTGCGGATTGCCGGGAACCCGCAGGCCCTGCGCCGCGTCGGTGATCTCGCGCAAGGCGTCCTGCAGCATCTCGCGCTGCTTCGACATCAGCGACGACGCTCCCGAGGCGGTTGCCTTGACCGACCGCTCCAGCGCCTCGAAATTCTTGCGATGATGGCTGACGATGGCCTCGACATCGACTTCGGGCATCTTCAGGTCGCGCCCGAATTTCGCAAACATGTCCATGAAGGATTCCGGTTCCGGCTTCTTCGCCATGGCTTGCTCCCGTCTGCTCCGGGCCTCCCCCGGAGGTGGCAGAAGCCAGCATAGACCAGCAAGACGCCCGGTCAATTCGCCAGCAACAGCAACTCCGCAGAATAGAGCGCCAGCCCGGCAAGTCCGCCGATCAACATGCCGTTGAAGCGGATGTATTGCAGGTCGCGCCCGACATTGATCTCGATGATGCTGGTCATCTGGCCGAGGTCCCAGCCCTTGACCTGTTCGGCGATGAAGCCGGAAACGCCGCTCTTCTGGCTCTCGACGAAGGACGCGAGGGCAACGACGCAGCCCTCGTTCATGTCGGCCCTGATCTGCTGGTCGCGCGCGAGGTTCTGGCCGATCTCGACGAACAGGCTGGTCAGGTGCCTGCGTGTCATCGAGCGCTCCGCCACCGCGTCCTGTTCGATGAAGCGACGCATGCTCTCCCACACGTCCCTGGCAAGGTCGCGCAATTCGGGGCGCGCCAGGAAGTTGCGCTTGAACTGCTCCGCCCGCCGGGCATAGTCCGGCGATTGGCGCAGCCGCTCGACGAAGCCGTGAACGAAGCCGTCGAACTCGCCGCGCAGCGGATGATCCGGGTCGGCGCGCACCTCCTCGAGCAAGGTCGCGGCCGAGGCGACGATGCGCTTCAGCAGGTAGGCGTCGGCTCGGAACAGGTTGAAGACGGACGGCAGCTCGTCGCGGATCTTCTCGCGCATCGCGGCGAGCGCCTGCTCGTCTTTCAGGAAGTTGCCGATGATCTTGGTGAATTCGTCGAGCAGGCGCTGGTGCCGGCGGTCGTCGGTAAAGGCGGACAACAGCTCCGCCGCGAGCGGCGCCAGGTCGACCTTTCCGACGCGCTCCAGCATCCGCTTGGTGGCAAAGTCGCGCAGGCCCGTGTCCTCGACGGCCTGCAGCATTTTCGGCACCAGGCGGCCGACGAAGCGGGCGAGCCCTTCGGCCTTGGCGCGATCCGACAGCCAGTCGGCCACCAGCGCCGCAAAGTCGACCTCCTTCAGCTTTTGCCGGACAGGCTCCGGGGCGAGGAAGTTGGTTTCGATGAAGCGGCCGAGATTGTCGGCGATGCGGTGCTGATTGGAGGGGATGATCGCGGTATGCGGGATGGGCAGGCCAAGCGGCCGCTTGAACAGCGCGACGACCGCGTACCAGTCGGCGAGCCCGCCGATGGTCGCCGCTTCGGCGAAGGCGGCGACGAAGCCGAGCCACGGCCAGCGCCCCTGGAACGACTTGGCCACCGCGAAGACGATGACGCATAGCACCAGTGCCGCGGTGGCGAGCAGTTTCGTCCGCCGCAACGCCGCGAGCCTTTCGGCGTCGATGACCCTGGTGGAGGCAATCACGCCGGAGGGCGCAACCTGGCTTTGCGGTGCGGTCATCAAATGCCTTCCCTGTTGGTCACAGGGACAATATCGGCACGCCCGCCGGACGCTTCAATTCGGAAATGCGTCAGGCCGCGATCGCCTTGCCGGGGCCGCGCCTGCCGAAATCGGCCGGCAGGCGCATTTCGAGGTCGAACTCCGGCGTGCCTTCGGCATCCAGTTCGATGACGCCGTGGGCCTCGCCATGCTCGAAGCTGAGCTTGGCGTTGAAGCGGCGCGCGAGCGCCCTCATGGCAACGTTGTTCGAATGGGTCGTGACCTGCAGCCGGCTGTAGGCGAGCCCCCTCGCCTGAGCGACGAGTCGCCGGAAGAGCCGCCCGCCGATTCCGCGGTGCTGCAGTTGGCGCTCGACGCTGAACGCGATCTCGGCTGTCGGCTCGCTTTCCTCGGGCCGTTCGTGCAGTTCGGCAGCACCCAGGACCTTGTCGCCCTCGACATAGCCGACCACGGTCACGCCCTCGCGAAAGCAGCGCTCGGCGTAGGCGCGCAGGAAATCGTCGTCCGTCAGCCCGTTGAAGCGGTCGCGGCGGCTCTCATCGTCCAGCCTCAGGAGATGTTCGGCAAATCGGGTCAGATCGGAAGGCCGGAGCTGGCGGATCGTGCCGACCAGGGGGCGCTGAGCAAGTTTGATCTGTTCCATGTCGCAGTCCTCATGGGTTCCTCCCCAGAGTCTTCGACTCCCGACGTGCGCAATATTGTGCAGTGCAAAATGAAATTCAAGCGCCCAGCCCGGCCATGAACGCAAGGCTGGCTTGCGCCGGAAGCGTGACGGAAGGGAAATTGTTGACAGCGCTTGTCTGGAATTATTCTAAGGTGTAGGCCATATAAGAAACCTGTCCGCGCCAGCGCGAGGAATCACCGATGCGACTCACACGCCAGACCAACTACGCCATGCGTATCCTCATGTATTGCGCGGCCAATGAAGGACGGCTGAGCCGCGTTCCGGAGATTGCCGCCGCCTACACGGTGTCGGAGCTGTTCTTGTTCAAGATCCTGCAGCCACTCGTCGAGGCCGGATTGGTCGAGACCGTGCGCGGCCGCAACGGCGGCGTGCGTCTGGGCAAACCCGCCGACAAGATCTCGCTGTTCGACGTCGTGCGCGTAACCGAAGAGAATTTCGCCATGGCCGAGTGCTTCGAGGCCGACGCCGAGTGCCCGCTGATGGACAGCTGCGGCCTCAACTCGGCGCTGCGCGAGGCCCTGAACGCCTTCTTCGAGGTATTGGGCCGCTACACGATCGCCGATCTCGTCGCCGCCCGTCCGAACATGCGCGACGTGCTGGGGATCAACTTCCCCGCGCCCCAGTCGCTGGCAAGCTGAGTTCAGGCCGCCGCCGACTGCGGCAGCACGAACGGCACGCGAGATGGCGGCAGGGCGCCGACGCGCAGGCGGCAGTCGAACACCCTTTCGATCAGTTCGTCACTGAGCACCTCGTAGGGCGAGCCCCTCGCCGCCAGGCGGCCGCGATGCATGACGCCGATCGTGTCGGCGTACATCGCGG
This sequence comes from Aminobacter sp. Piv2-1, assembly GCF_037625995.1. Classification (NCBI taxonomy): domain Bacteria; kingdom Pseudomonadati; phylum Pseudomonadota; class Alphaproteobacteria; order Hyphomicrobiales; family Phyllobacteriaceae; genus Aminobacter; species Aminobacter sp. Piv2-1. Next base: position 127,115 of record NZ_JARKMU010000010.1, on the reverse strand, counting down.
TCAGGTTGAGGTCGTGCAGTATGGCCACGACCGCACCGCCGCGCCGCGCGAAGTCGCGGGCGATCTCCATGATGATCAGCTGGTGTTTGATGTCGAGGCTGGACACCGGCTCGTCGAGGAAGAGGTAGCGCGGCTGCCCGTCGAGCACCGGCGCCCAAACCTGGCAGAGGACGCGCGCCAACTGCACGCGCTGCTGTTCGCCGCCCGAAAGCTCCTGATAGAACCGTCCCGAAAATCCCTGCAGGTCGACGCGCGCCAGCGCCCGCTCCGGCAGCCTGTCGTCTTCGCCAGCCAATGCGCCTGAACGACCGCCGGTGACGCCGAGCTTGACGATCTCGCGTACCGTGAAGGGAAACGAAAGTGCTGTCGACTGTGGCAGCACCGCGCGCATGGCGGCAGCCTGCCACGGCTTGAGGGATGCGATATCCCGGCCGTTGAGCGAGACGCTGCCGGAATATGGCAGCTCGCCGGTCAGCGCCTTCAGCAAGGTCGACTTGCCGGAGCCGTTGGGGCCGACGATCGCGGCCAGTTCGCCGGGACGAACGGAGAAATCGACGTCGGCGACGATCCGCCTGGAGCCGATGTTCACGCAAACCTGACGTGCTTCGAGCATGTTCCTGTCCCTTCCGGCGTCAGAGGTCGACCACGCCGCGCTTGCGCAGCAGGATCCAGAGGAAGAACGGACCGCCCACCGCGGCCGTGATGATGCCGATCGGCAGTTCGGCTGGTGCCACAATGGTGCGGCTCACCGCATCGGCAAGCAGCAGCAGGCAGGCGCCGAGAAGCGCCGAGGCCGGCAGCAGGTAGCGATTGTCAGGACCGATGGCGAGTCTGAGCAGATGCGGCACGACGATGCCGACGAAACCGATGCCGCCGCTGACGGCCACCGCAGCGCCGATGGCCGCCGACACCGCGACGATGGCGACATATTTCAGGCGCTGCACCGGCACGCCGAGATGGGCGGCGGTTGCCTCGCCGAGCGCCATGGCATTGAGCCCTCTGGCGAGGAACGGCGTCGCGGCGAGCGCTGCGACGATGATCGGGCCGGCCGCGGCGATCTTGACCCAGGTCGCACCTGCGAGCGAGCCGAGCTGCCAGAAGGTCAGATCACGCAGCTGCCGGTCGTCGGCCATGTAGACCAGGATGCCGGTCAGCGCTATCGCCATGGCGCCCAGGGCGATGCCGGCGAGCAGCATGGTGGCGATCGAGGTTCGCCCTTGCCGCGTCGCGACGTTGTAGAGGATGATCGTCGTCACCAACCCGCCGAAGAAAGCCGCCAGCGGCAGCGCATAGCTGCCGAACACGGCGGTGAACGGCGCAAGCAGCGTCGAGCCGAGCACGATCACCGAGACGGCGCCCAGGCCCGATCCGGCGGACACGCCGACCAGCCCCGGATCGGCAAGCGGGTTGCGGAACAGACCCTGCATCACCGCGCCCGAAACGGCGAGCGCCGCCCCGATGAGGATGCCGAGGATCACGCGCGGCAGGCGGATGTCGTAGACGATGATGGCATCGCGTGCCGAAAGCGGCTCGTTGCCAGGCGTGGCGCCGAACAACCATTCGCGGAGCAGCCCGATCGCCGAGGCGTCCGAAGCGCCCCATGTCAGGCTGAGCAATGCGGTGACTGCCAGCACCGCCGACAGGACTGCGATGACAAGAATTGCCAGGCCGGAACGGTCGCCGCTCGCGCGACGGCCTTCCCCGCTTGCGCCGGCGAGGCCGGCGATCGTTTCATCCGTCACTGCGCCGATCCTATTGCTTCACGGCGTCGCCGTAGAGTGCCGCGGCGAGGTCCTTGACGGCGTTTGCCGTGCGCGGACCGAAACCCAGCAGGTAGGCGCCATCCATGCGGATGACCTGCCTCGCCTGGCCAGCCGGGGTGGAGGCTATCGCCGGGTGGCCGTAGAGCTCGCTGTCGTCGATGGCGAGTTCGCCTTCGCGGTCCATCATCAGGATGACGTCGGGTCTGGCGGTGATCGCCGCCTCGTCCGTCAGCTGCTTGTAGCCGGTAAAGCCCTCGACCGCGTTGACCCCGCCGGCCAAGGCAATGATGCCGTCGGCGGCGGTACCGCTGCCGGAAGCCATGATCTTGCCGCCCTGCATGCCGAGGATGAACAGCACCCGCTTTCGCTGGCCCTCGGGGATATCGGCCGTCAGCGTCTCGGCGGCACTGAGCTGCTCACTGACCTCCTTGGCCAGCGTTTCCGCCTTCGCCTCGGCATCGAGCGCCTTGCCGACGATCCGGATCTTGGCGACGATGCCCTCGTGGCTGAAGCCTTCGGGCACGGTGATCAATGGAATGCTCGCCTTCTTGAGCACATCCACCGCTTCCTTGGGGCCGCTCCCCTCGAGCGCGAGGATGCCCGAAGGATTGACCGACAGCACGCCCTCCGGCGACAGCGCCCGCATGTAGCCGACGTCAGGCAGCTTGAGGGCCGCCTCGGGAAAGACGCTCGTCGAGTCGCGCGCGACCAGCGCCTTCTCCTCGCCCAGCGCGTAGACGATCTCGGTGATCGAGCCGCCGACGGCCGCGATGCGCGAGCGGTCGGGCAACACGCCTTCCGCCGCCTGGCCTGAGCCCACGGCCGAAATCAAGGCGAGCCCGAGCGCGGCCGGGCGAAGCAGCCCCTTGGTGACCGACATCTTCATCCTCCTCACGCCGCGTTCTGCCGTGCAGCGGCCGGCAGCGTCTCGACCAGGCCGCGCCACTCCTGGCGTTCGCCCTGCCCCTCCTTCCGCTTGCCGAAGAACTGGATGATCATGTCGCCACTGGCGTCATAGGCCTCGACCGAGGTCACATGGCCATCCTTGTTGGGCTTGCGCACGGCCCAGAGTTCCTGGACGTGGTCGGAGCGCAGATGGAGGTGGAAGGTCTCGTCCATGACGTTGATCCACGGCCCCATCGGCTTGACGTTCTTCACCGGACCCGAGTGGATCTGGATGCAGCCGCGGTTGCCGACGAAGCACATAACCGGCAGCTCCGTCTCGGCGGCCTGGTGGAACATCGTCTGCAGCGCGCCGCCGTCCAGCATCCAGGCATAGTCGCGGCCGACCATGCGCATCGCCTCCTGTCGGCCGAGCTTCAGCGACTTGAGCATGCCGAAGAACTGGTGCGTGTCGGTCATGCTGCTCCAGCGCTGGCGCAGCTCGTCGACGCTTGCCGAGCCGTCGTCGGCAGGCTTGTCGAGCGCTGCCGGCACCGTCACCAGCGTCGGCTCCTGATCGGCGCTGGCCAGCGCCTCGACCAGCTTCTGGTAGGCATAGAGGTTGGACGCAGGGCGCAGATGCACCTTGTGCACGGCATTGCCCGCGGCATCGAAGAACTGCAGGCTGCGGCGGATGTCGTCGCCGTCGCGCTTCTCCACGGCAAACCCGTGCGCCCAGGCGCTCGGGAATATGCGCAGGTCGATGTGCTCGCCAAGCACCATTGCGCTCTGCTTGCCCTGAACGACCTTGTCGTAGACGCCGATCTTCTCGTGCACGGCGCTTTCGTTGCGGGTCAGCGCCATCACCTCGCCGACGGCTTCGAGGCCGGCGAGCAGGTCGTTGACGCGCGGCTCGATGCGAACAACGCCTTCGCCGCAATGGGCGGCAACCAGTTCCGCCTCGGAGATCCCCAATTGCCCGGCGAGGTCGCGCTCGCGCATCTTGGGGTTGTCGGCTCGCGCCCGCCTGATTTCATGCGGGGCGGGTTTCACGCGCTGGTCCATTTTCGAAGCACCTACTTGTTGAGAATGAGCTTGCCCTGACGGGTGATCTTGAGGCGGTAGAGCGCACCGCCGTGGTTGATGCCGATCTCGTAGTCGCCGAGGAACAGCGACTCGCTGGTCAGGGTCCTGACGGCCAGGGATTCGGCAATCTGGCGTGCACCGATCTGCCCTTCGGGGCGCCGATATGCGTGCCTGTACTGGCCCGAACGGAAGTGGTTCGGATTGTGCGAATTCATCTCATTGCACTCCTTGGTCCACCCACCCAGCCGGACCATTCCGGCGGGCTGAAATGTTCAAATCAGATTGTTGACTCGAACTTTCATGTTTACTAGTCAGTGCAATACCGGAGTGAATGAGTCAAGATTTAAGACGAACCGGGCAGACGAAAAAGTGCGAGCAAGCAGCGGGCAAGCCAGCAAGGGACATTTGGAGTTGGGACATGGGGCTGGTTGCTCGGAACAAGGCTGCTCTGCTGGGCGGAGCGGCGATGATGGTGCTGGTTGGACTGCAGGCCGCGAAAGCCCAGGAAGTGCAGACGAATGAACAGGACAAGAAGGGCCGGGTGACGCTGCTGCAGCGCCTGATCCTGGGCGCGGGCGCCGAAAAAGTGGCCATCGACACGCCGCAAGCGGTGTCCGTCATGGAGCAGGAGGACATAGACCAGAAGCAGGCCGAAACGGTCGGCGAGCTGGTCAAGACGATCCCGGGCGTCAACGTGTCGGGCTCCGACCGCGCGCTTGGCCAGACCTTCAACATCCGCGGTGTCGGCGGCCCCGAGAGCGGCGGCGAGGAAGGCCGCATCATCGTCAACGTCGACGGCGCGACCAAATTCTACGAGCAGTACCGCATGGGCGGCCTGTTCACCGACACCGAGCTGTTCAAGCGCGTCGAAGTGCTGCGCGGACCGGCGTCATCCACTCTCTACGGATCGGGCGCACTGGGCGGCGTCATCAACTTCACCACCAAGGACGCGGCCGACTTCCTCGCCGACGGCCAGAAGGGCGCGCTGCGGCTCAAGTCCGCCTTCGATTCGAACTCTGAAGGCACGCTTGGTTCGGCGATCCTGGCGACACGCCTCGGCGACAATTTCGAACTGCTGGCCGCCGGCAACTATCGCTACGCCAACGCCTACACCTCCGGCAACGGCACCGAAATCCCCGGCTCCGAGATTGGCGCCCCGTCGGGCCTGCTGAAAGGCACCTATCGCTTCGGCGACAACGACGAGCAGGCCCTGCGCGCCTCCTACATGCAGTGGCAGACCGACGAGGACGACCAGTACTACAACCAGACCGGCATCGACGTGCCGCCCGGCTTCGGCACGGTCGACCGCAAGATCACCGACAAGACGGCCATCATCTCCTACGAGAACCCGGCATCGGACAATCCCTGGCTCGACCTCAAGGTGCAGGCGTCCTTCTCCGATACGGTCAACGACCAGTCGGATGCCACCATCCCCTCGCTCAACCGCACCTTCGGCTACGAAACCTACCAGTTCAGCGTCCAGAACACCTTCGACTACGAAGGCGACAACTTCGTCAATCATCTCACCGTCGGCTCGCAGAGCAACTTCCAGGAGCGGACGACGCTCAAGAGCAAGTCCGGCACCCACCCGCAAGGCACCCGGACGGCGACCGGCGCCTTCGTGCAGAACGAATTCATCTGGGACGAGCGCCTGACGCTCATCGCCGGCGCGCGTCTCGACTGGCAAAGGCTCGAGCCGACCGACATCGCCGCGGCCAGCGCCAAGGACCACACGGCCTTCTCCCCGAAAATCGCGGCGCACTACAAGTTCAACGACACCTTTGCCGTGTTCGGATCGGTCGCCCATACCGAGCGCGTGCCGACCATCGACGAGGTCTTCGATTCGGCGCAGATCGGACGCCCCGACCTCAAGAAGGAACTGTCGAACAACTACGAGGCGGGCGTAGCGGTTTCGATCTACGACGTGGCCCAGCCCGGCGATACGGTCCAGCTCAAGACCACCGGCTTCTACAACGACATCACCGACCTGATCACCGACAACGGCAACGGCGCCAATCCGCGCTACACCAACATCGGCGAGGCACGCATTTACGGCGCCGAGGTCGAGCTGGCCTACGATTCGGACTACGTCTTCGGCAACGCGGCCTATTCCTACGTGATCGGCGAGGACCTGCTGAAGGACATGCCGCTGAACACCGTTGCGCCGCATGAATTCGCCTTCACCCTGGGCGGCCGCGTACCCGATCGCGACCTGTCCTTCGGCTGGACGAGCCGTTTCGTCGCGGCCCAGGATCGCGTCAGCGAACTGCCCAACATGCGCCGGCCCACCCCTTCCTTCGCCACCCACGACATGTTCGTGACCTGGAAGCCGCAGGACGGCGCTTGGAAGGGTTTCGAGACCAACTTCCGCGTCGACAACATCTTCAACGAACAGTACCGCGAGTTCCTCTCTGGCACGGCCGGCAAGGGCCGCACCTTCAAGCTCACCCTCGTCAAGCAGCTGGACTGGTGATGCGATGAGGGAGAACACCGGGACGTTTCGCATTCTGGCAGCGGCAGTGACTGCCCTGCTTGGGGCCGTGAGTTCCGCCGGGGCGCAAGGCGCCCCGGCAACGCCGGAACTGCTGCTCGAGCTCAATGCCGTCACCCCATCCGACAAGGGCTGCCGCCTCACCTTCGTGGTCAGCAACAGGCTGGGAGCCGAGCTTTCCCGGGCGGCGTTCGAGATTGCCCTGTTCAACCAAGCAGGCGTGGTCGACCGCCTGACCGTTCTCGACTTCGAGCAACTACCTGCAGGCAAGACCAAGGTGACACGGTTCGACCTGCCCGGCACCGACTGCGGCAAGCTGAGCCGCGCTCTGGTCAACCAGGCCACCGAGTGCGCAGGCCCTGGCGTGGAGCCGTCGGCCTGCCTGAAGTCGCTGCGCACCGAATCCAAATCCGACATCGCATTCGGTATCTGAGGGGCTGCCGTGGGACTCGAACCGGCCTTCGCCAAAAGCACCGTCGCCTGGCCGTTGGCAGGCATCGGGGCGTGGCCGATCGAGCCCGACGATCCGGCCTTCGCGATTCCTCAGGGCGCCCTCAGGATCTGCGCCCGCGACACGGCGCACAGGACTTACCTTGCCGACGCCAGCCCGCTGCTGACGGTACCGGCGAGCGAGCCGCTCGCTCCGAACTCGGCTCCGGCCAAGGCCCGCAGCCGGAAGTGGCTCACGGCAGTACTCGCCTCCGTCGCGCTGCACTCGGCGGTAGCCATGTTCGTCATGACCCGCGATGACAGCGACCAGATCCTGATCGAGGGAAGCGCCAACACCGGCATCACCCTGTTCGGCAATGCCGCCGAGGATCAGTCCACCGCAGGCGATCCGTCCGAAATCGACTCAAGGACGGTCACCAACGTGACCATGGTCACCATGCTTGACGCCAGGCCGGTCGAGACGACCGAAGCCCAGGCTGTGCCGGATCTCTCGCCAGTGGAGCCGGTCGAAACTGCGGCCCAGGAAACGCCGGATGAAATCATCGAGCCGGTCACCGACCAGCCGCTACAGCCGGCGACGACGGATCCACTTCCGGAAATCCTCGCCACAGACAGGATCGAACCTGTCGAGGACGACAACATCATCCAGAAGCCTGCCGAGATGGCGAGGGTCGAGCCTGTAGAAATAGAGGCCGCGGCCACGCCGGCCCCGGTTCCTGAAAAGATCGTCGCCGAGACCGAACCGGAACCCGTCAAGCCTGAGGCGAAGCCGGAGCCGGTGAAGAAGGCCGCGCCGAAGCCGGCCAGGAAGCCGGAAACCAAGGCCGAGCAGCCGAAGAAGCTGGCAAAGGCGCCCGCGAGGAAAGAGAAGCCCGGCAAGGCCGGATCGGCGGGCAACGGCCAGGTGGACGCCCGCAAGGGCGATGCCGACGGCGCGGCAAACGGCACCAAGGCCACCACGGGCAGGAACGGCGGCAGCGCGTCGGCCGGCAACGCGTTGGTCTCGAACTACCCCGGCAAGGTCGCGGCCAAGTTGCGCCGCGCCCTGCGTGGCATCTCGCGCGCCGCCAGGGCCAAGGCCCGCAGCGACGTGCAGGTGAGCTTCACCGTCGGCGCGTCGGGCGGTGTCGACGGCATCCGCATCGTCCAGAGTTCCGGCTCGGCCGAACTCGACGCCGCGGCCCTGGAAGTCGTCCGGCGCGCCGCCCCCTTCCCGCCGATCCCTGCCGAGGCGGGCCGGCCCAGCTGGCAGTTCACCCTGCCACTCGGCATCGGCCGCTGACCATCGGAGAACTTCCGTAATGCGCGCAGGTACGCGCGCTCGGGCAAGCCCTCGGCGATCGAAGTCAGCTGGCGCGACCCGCTGGCGCCTTCAAATTCGACGGGGCAGGCCTGAGCCTGCCCCTTTTCTTCGTCAGACCGACGCCAGCAGGCTGGCGTTGCCGCCGGCGGCCGTTGTGTCGACGCAGACTGCCCGCTCATGGGCATAGGCCGCCGGGTAGATCACCTCGCTGATCAGCGGAACGATCGGTCCCTTGCGCTCGGCCAGCACCTTGCGGATGGTCTTCATGCCTTCCAGCGTGCCCGAATAGGCAACGGCATCGACCGCCAGCGCACGTGCCTCGACCGGATCGGCGCGGGCGTCGAGCGCGGCGATCGGCAGGCCCTTGCCGAGCAGCGCCTGCAGTGCCGCCGGCGCACCGGGAGCCACCGCCAGCACCGAGCAGCCGGCTGCGAGCGCCTGAATCGCCTGGGCAAGCTGCGTATCGGCGTCAGGTCCAAGCACCAGCACGCGACCGCGCGGATTGAGCGACAGCGTGTTGGCCTCGCCCGTCGGTCCGGGCAGGTCCACCTGGCCGAAGTCGATCCCGGCAGCGGCGGCGATGGCGGCTGCACCTTTGCCGCGCAGGTGCTTGCGCAGGATGGCGATGCGGTCGCCGCGCGTTGCCCACTCGCCGGCATCGACGAGATTGTCGACCAACTCGGTCGCCGTCACCTTGCGTCCGTCCGCGGTGACCTGGCCGCTCTCGGCCGACTTGCGGAAGCGGCGCAGATAGTGCGGGCCGCCGGCCTTGGGGCCGGTGCCCGACAGGCCCTCGCCGCCGAAGGGCTGCGAGCCGACCACCGCGCCGATCTGGTTGCGGTTCACATAGATGTTGCCGGCATGGATGCTGTCGACGATGTGCTGGACGCGGCCCTCGATGCGGGTGTGCAGGCCGAAAGTCAGGCCGTAGCCCTTGCGGTTGATGGCCGAAACCACCTCGTCGATCTGGTCGGATTCAAACGTCGCGACATGGAGAACGGGGCCGAAGATCTCGCGCTCCATCTCCTCGATGCCCTTGACCTTGAAGACATGCGGGGCGACGAAACGGCCGTCGGCGGGCGCGTCGAGCTTGGCGATCAGCTTGCCGCTCGCCTCCATCCTGGCGCAGTAGTCGCGAATGCCGCTCTGCGCTTCCTCGTCGATGACGGGGCCGACGTCGGTCGACAGCAGCCACGGATCGCCGACGGTGAGCGCATCCATGGCGCCCTTCAGCATCTCGACCATCTTTTTCTCGACGTCCTTCTGGACGTAGAGTACGCGCAGCGCCGAGCAGCGCTGGCCGGCACTCTGGAACGACGAGGCCAGCACGTCGCGGATCGCCTGCTCGGGCAGCGCAGTGGAATCGACGATCATGGCGTTCAGGCCGCCGGTCTCGGCGATGAGCATGGCGTCGGGCGCAGCGGTCTCGGCAAGCTGCCGCTCGATCAGCTTGGCGACTTCGGTCGAACCGGTGAAGCAGACGCCGGCAATGCGCGGGTCGGCCGTCAGCGGCGCGCCGACAGTCGGGCCATCACCGGGCAGCAACTGGATCACGTCCTCGGGCACGCCGGCCTCGCGCATCATCTCGACCGCGCGCGCGGCGATCAGCGGCGTCTGCTCGGCGGGCTTGGCGATGACGGTGTTGCCAGTGACGAGTGCCGCCGCGATCTGACCGGTGAAGATCGCCAGCGGGAAGTTCCACGGCGAGATGCAGACGATGGCGCCGCGCGCTTCGGTGCCGGCCTCGGCCTTCTCGGCCTCGGCAGCGTAGTAGCGCAGAAAGTCGACCGCCTCGCGCACTTCAGCGACGCCGTCGGACAACGACTTGCCGGCTTCGCGCGTGGCAAGCGCGAAGAACTCGGCCGCATTGGCCTCGTAGAGATCGGCGGTGCGGCGCAGGATCGCGGCGCGCTCGGCGACGGGCTTCTTGGCCCAGGCCGGCTGCGCCTCGACGGCGATGCGGACGGCGGTGTCGACCTGCTTGGCGGCAGCCTCGGTGACGGTGCCGACGATGTCGGACGGCTTGGCCGGGTTGATCACCTTGCGCGACGCGCCGTAGCCGGCAGCACGCGTGATCGGCTTGGCCGTCCAGCGGTCAGGCCCCTTGAAGCCGGACTTGGCATGGTCGATCGTCGCAAGCGTGGTGGTGTCGGTGATGTCCCAGCCCCTGGCGTTCTGGCGGCCGGCGCCGAAGATGGCGGCAGGCGTGGGGATCGACGGGTTGGAGGCCGAACCTTGCGTTTCGACCGTCTCCAGCGGATCGCGGGCGATGTCCTCGGGCGCCACGTCCTCGTCGGTTAGCTGATGGACGAAGGACGAGTTGGCGCCGTTCTCGAGCAGGCGACGAACCAGGTAGGCGAGCAGGTCGGAGTGGGCGCCGACGGGCGCGTAGATGCGGCAGCGCGTGCCCTCGGCTTTGCGCACCGTCTCGTGCAGCGCTTCGCCCATGCCGTGCAGGCGCTGGAACTCGAAGGAGGTGCGGTCGGTGGCCATAGACAGGATGGCAGCGACCGTGTGCGCGTTGTGGGTGGCAAACTGCGGGTAGATGCGATCGGTCATCGACAGCAGCTTGCGGGCGCAGGCCATGTAGGAGACGTCGGTATTGGCCTTGCGCGTGAACACCGGATAGCCGGGCAGGCCCAGCGTCTGGGCGCGCTTGATCTCGGTGTCCCAATAGGCGCCCTTGACCAGGCGCACCATGATCTTGCGGTCGAGCTTGTTGGCCAGCGCATAGAGCCAGTCGATGGCGAAGGCCGTGCGCGGGCCATAGGCCTGCACGACGACGCCGAAACCGTACCAGTCGGCCAGATCGGGGTGGGCAAGCACGCGCTCGATGACGTCGAGCGACAGGTCGAGGCGGTCGGCCTCCTCGGCGTCGATGTTGAGACCCATGCGGGCGCGCTTGGCGGCGAGGCACAGCGACAGCAGCCGCTCGGCCATCACGGGCAGCATGTCGTCGCGGTGCGAGACCTCGTAGCGCGGGTGCAGCGCCGACAGCTTGACCGAAATGCCGTGGTTGTAGCGGATGTCGGGGCCGTTGCTGCCGTTGTCGAGCGACGAGATCGCCTCGGCATAGGCGCGGTGGTAGCGCAGGGCGTCGGCCTCGGTGCGGGCGGCCTCGCCCAGCATGTCGAAGGAGTAGAGATAGCCCTTCTGGATCATCGAGCGGCCGCGCTTGACGGCTTCGGTGATGGTGCGGCCGAGCACGAACTGCTCGCCCATTTCGCGCATGGCAGCGGCGACTGCGGTGCGGATCACCGGCTCGCCGAGACGGCGCACCATGGCGCGCAGGGTGCGCTCGATCGAGCCCTCGCCCTCGTCCAGCACGCGGCCGGTCAGCATCAGCGCCCAGGTCGAGGCGTTGACGAAGATCGAGCTCGAGCCGCCCGAGTGGGCCGACCAGTCATGCGGCGCGATCTTGTCGGCGATGAGGTCGTCCATGGTCTCGGTGTCGGGCACGCGCAGCAGCGCCTCGGCCAGGCACATCAGCGCCACACCTTCCTTGGTCGACAGGCCATAGGCGGAGAGGAAGACCTCCATCAGCCGCGGATCGGTCGAACCGCGCACGGCGCGCACGAGGTCGGCGGCGCGGGCCGAGACCGCCTTGCGGTCATCAGTGGAAAGATTGGCGAGAGCCGCCAGCCGCTTGACGGCTGCTGCTTCGTCCGGGAGGTAGTTGGCGCGGATTTCCTGGCGGATGGCGTCGAGCGCTTGCATGGCGATCCTGTGGAGCGGTTGGCATGACGGCGCGGCGGCAAAAGGTGCCGCAGAACCCTTTGCCGGAAGCTAGCATAACGCCAGTTCGGCAGCCGGTCCAAAGAAGTCGACGCAGTAGGCCAAATGATCTACGATTGAAGCAATCAGGCCACGCTATGGGCTAGAAATGAGATGTCGGAAGACCAACTGGACCGCATTGACCGCAATATCATGTTCGCCCTGTCGCGCGACGGACGGCTGTCCATGGCCGAGCTTGCCACGAAAGTCGGCCTTTCCAAGACCCCGGTGCAGGCGCGGGTCAAGCGGCTGGAGAAGGATGGCTACATCAGGGGCTACCAGGCGATCATCGACAGCGAACGCATGGGCGAAGGCCATGTCGCTTTCGTACAGGTCAAGCTGTCGGATACGCGTTCGGCCGCGCTCGACGATTTCAACCGCGCGGTTCATGCCGTGCGCGAGATCGAGCAGTGCCACATGATGGCGGCCAGCTTCGACTATCTGCTGAAGGTGCGCACCAGGGACATCGCCGCCTACCGCCGCGTGCTCGGCGAGCGCATCTCCGCCCTGCCCCATGTCGCCCAGACATCGACCTTCGTGGCGATGGAGACGGTCAAGGACCGCTGACTACTCCGACAGCGTTTTCAGAAACGCCACCAGGGCCGCCCGCTCCTGATCGGACAAGGTCAACGGATGAATCTCCGTCTCGCCTTCGACCGCCTTCGGCGCCGTGGCGTAGTGGCTCACCACCTGCTCCAGCGTCGCGAACTGCCCGGCATGCATGTAGGGCGGACGGTCGCCAACGCCTCGAAGCGACGGCGTCTTGTAGGCACGCACCAGTTCCGGCGAGCCTTTCTGCATGAAGCGCAGCTCGCCGCAGGCCTCCTCCCCGCCGTCGCGGAATTTTCCCAGGCAATTGAACGGATCGGCGAGCACCTCGTCCAGCACGGCGATGCGGCCGCGATCCTCGGGCAGGCCCGCGACCGGCGGCACGCCGGTATTGTGGAATTCATCGTCGGTAAAGCGCGGGCCTATGTGACAGGTCGAGCATCTGGCCTTGCCGATGAACAGCCTGAGCCCCTGCCGTTCCTGATCAGAAAGATCGTTCTCCGGTGCGGGCATGCGACCTTTGGCAAGGGCGTCTGCGAAGCGGTCGAAACGGGTTTGGTGATGCGCGAGCGAGCGCTCGAAGGCAGCAATCGCCTTGCCGATGTCGGCAAACACCCGGTCGACGCCCTCGCGTTGCTCGACGGTCATCGCCGCCCAGGCCGCCTGCTCGGCCGCCGTTCCGAACGGCCCGGCGCTTGCCGGCAGGCCGGAAAGATCAGGCAGCGGGCGGAAGATCCGTTCATAGCGCTCGCCGAAACGGCGCTTGATATAGTGGGCATAGGCCAGTCGGGTGCCCGCCTGCTCCTTGGGGTTCTCGAGCGGCACCAGTGCCTGCGCCCAGAGGCTGTCGCGGCGCCCGTCCCAGAACAGGAACGGGTCGCGCGCCACGCCGGCCAGCGGCATGGTCCGCCTGTTGGTCTCGCCGATACCCACACCCCGCGGCAGGTCGTCCTGAAACTGCCGGTCGATCTTGTGGCAGGTGCCGCAGGCGACGTTGCCGTCGCGGCTCATGCCGGTATCGAAGAACAGTGTCGCGCCAAGTGCGGCGGCGCCGGGATCGTCGGCGAAGCGATTGGTCGGGTCGGCCGGCAATGGCGGCAACGCCGACAGCGACATCGATGCGATGACGCGCATTTCCGCATCGGTGAAATCAGGTTCGCTGCTGCCGGCCAGCATCACCACCAGCGAAGCAGCCAAAGCGAGATGTCTGATCGCAGCCGCCTTCATTCTCCTGCAGCCGCCTCGCTCGCCGACGAAGCCGCCCCGAAGATCCTTCGCCATGCAGCAGAAGCCAATTCTGCCCTCCTCGCCCCCTGCCGACAACGTTTTCAGCCGATCCGGCATTCCCGAGTGCATCGACTATAGCCGATGGCAGCAAGATCTACCGCAAAGCGGATGATCTCTATCTCGACCACAGCGCCACATTCGCAGTGCCGGCCTTTCTTCCAATTAAAACATTATCTTGCATTCATTTCCGGATTCTCCTTGTCAAAACCCGAAAATGAAAACGCGCGATCTCGTCCGAGACCGCGCGCCGATTTCGCAGCAGTTGGCTGAGTTCCTAGAAGCCCAGCCCGCCGATGCAGACATATTTGGTGTCGAGATAGTCCTCGATGCCCTGGTGCCCGCCTTCGCGGCCGAGACCCGACTCCTTGACACCGCCGAACGGCGCTTCCGGCGTGGTGATCAGCCCTTCATTGACGCCGACCATGCCGTATTTCAGCCCTTCCATGACACGGAAGGCGCGGCCGAGATCGCCGGTGTAGAAATAGCTGGCGAGGCCGAATTCGGTGTCGTTGGCGAGCGCGATCGCCTCTTCTTCCGTCTCAAACTTGAAGACGGGCGCCACCGGGCCGAAGATCTCTTCCTTCATGAACATCATCTCGGGCGTGGCGCCGGAAATGACGGTCGGCTCGAAGAACGAGCCGCCGAGCGCGTGGCGCTTGCCACCGGCGACCACCTTGCCGCCCTTGGCAGTGGCGTCGGCGATGAATTCCTCGACCTTCTCGACAGCCTTGTCGTCGATCAGCGGCCCCTGCTGCACGCCGGTGTCCAGGCCGGAACCGACCTTGAGCTTGTTCGACGCCTCGGCCAGCTTGGCCACGAACTTGTCGTAGATACCCGCCTGGGCGAAGAAGCGGTTGGTGCAGACGCAAGTCTGGCCGGAATTGCGGAACTTCGCGGTGATGGCACCTTCGACGGCCCGGTCGATATCGGCGTCGTCGAAGACCAGGAACGGCGCGTTGCCGCCGAGTTCCATCGACACCTTCTTCACGGTCGAGGCCGACTTGGCGATCAGCATCTTGCCGACCTCGGTCGAGCCGGTGAAGGTGATCTTCTTGACCAGCGGATTGGCGCAGATCTCGTCGCCGATCTCGCCGGCCGAGCCGGTCAGCACGTTGACCACGCCCTTGGGGAAGCCGACTTCCTCGCACAAGGCGCCCCAGGCAAGACCCGAATAAGGCGTCTGCGACGCCGGCTTGACCACGGCGGTGCAGCCGGCGGCAAGCGCCGGCCCGAGCTTGCGCGACAGCATCGAAGACGGGAAGTTCCATGGGGTGATGGCGGCAATGACGCCCACCGGCTCCTTGGTGACGAGCACGCGGCGGTCGGCCCAGGGTGACGGCACGACGTCGCCATAGGTGCGGCGCGCCTCCTCGGCGAACCACAGGACATAGGCGGCCGAAGATCCGATCTCGCCCTTGGCTTCGGTCAGCGACTTGCCCTGCTCGATGGTCAGCAGTTCGGCCAGCGCGTCCTGATTGTCCATGATCGCGTCATGCAGCTTGCGCAGCAGCTTCGAGCGCTCGAGCGCCGAAGTCTTGCGGAACGTCTTGAACGCCTCGTTGGCCGCCTCGATGGCACGGCGGGTCTCGGCGGCCCCCGATTTCGGCACGGTACCGATCTTCAATCCCGTTGCCGGGTTGATGACGTCGATGGTCTTGCCGGAATCGGCCTGGACCCACTCACCGTTGATGAGATTGGCCTGCCGCATGAACTGACTGGCTTTCTGGAGCATGGTTTGCCTCCCTGTCTGCCTGTCGATGCAGGCTTGTCGTCGCTGGAAACGCCGGGCGGACGGGCTCGCGCCGCCGCGCTACGGTCGCCAAATTAGTATCTTGCCGCGGCGTCCGCGATCAACCGCATTATGGCATAGATACGTTGGTCCAGCCTCATCCGAATACGGCAGTTGCGACCGTCAGCCAGAAGGCGGTCGTCACCGCCGCACAGGCCGTGGCGATGGTCATCTGGTTCGAGGCCAGTGCCTGGCCGGTGCCAAACTGGGTGGCAATGAGGTAGGAATTGACCCCGGACGGCAGGGCGGCGGCGGCAACAGCGACCTTGGCCGTCAGCGGCGGCAGGCCGAGCATCCACGCGAAGCCCAGGGCCACCGCGGGCATCACGAACAGCTTCAGCCCCGAAAGGACCAGAGCCGGCCGGATATTGCCCGAAATCCCGAACTTCCTCAGCCCGAGACCCATGGCAAACAGCGCCACTGGGCCGGCGATGTTGGCAAGCGCGTCGACGAAACGGTTGGCGAGCGACGGCAGCGGCAGGCCGGTGGAGCGCCAAGCAAGGCCAGCGAGGATGCCGATGATGAGCGGATTCTGGAAGATCTTGCGCAGGAAGTCGCCAATGATCCTGAGCGGATGCACGGGCTCGCTGCTGCGCGGCCCGAACAGCTGGAACAGGATGATCGAGGCCATCAACATCGTCGGCAGATGCACCGAAACGATCAGCGACAGTATCTCGAAGCCTTCCTGACCGAAGACCCCGAGCATGAACGGTATGCCGAGCAGCACCAGGTTGGAGAAGGCAGAGGAGACGCCGCCGACCACACCAGCCTGCCCGTCCCGGCCGAAGACCCGCGTGGTCACCAGATGACCGGCAGCCCAGGCCACGGCCACTGCCGCGAAGTAGGTGGCCCACAGGCCCCAGGGCGCCGCACCCTGGAAATCGGCGCCCAGCATCGTGCGGAACAAGAGCAGCGGCAGCGCCACCCCGACTGCAAAATGGGACAGTTGGTCCCCGGCTTCGGCCCGCAGATAGCCGGTCGCGCCGGCGAGGTAGCCCAGGGCGACGAGACCGAATACGAAGAGCACTGTTTCGACGAGTGGTGACATCGGCGCTTACGGGTTGGGGAATCGCGCTCCAGCATTGCCGCCTATCCCATCCCGATCAAGCCGGCCGGCGCCTTTGCGCCACCCGCTGCGATTGCCGGCCGCCTTGCCTTTCAATCGGCTTTGGCATCCCTATATCCGCATTGCGAATTCGGGACGATTCATGCTCAGGCTCGTGCTTGCCATCATAGTGTTTCTGGGCGCCATGCCGGCCCAGGCGACCGAAGCCGGCTGGGCGCTCCTGCGCAATGGCGGCCACGTGGTGCTGCTGCGTCATGCCGCCACGACGGGAACTGTCGAGCCACCGAGCTTCGACATCGAAAAATGCGCCACCCAGCTCAACCTCTCCGACCGGGGACGCCAGCAGGCGCGCAAGATCGGGGCATTGTTCGCAGCGCGTGCCGCGCCGGTCGAGAGGGTGCTTTCCAGCCGCTACTGCCGCACGCTGGAAACCGCCCGGCTTGCCTTCGGCGACAGCCTCGTCGAGCCGCTGGCCGCGCTCGACAAGCCCACCGAAGCGACGATCGAGGCCGATGTGACGGCGGTAAAGGAGATCATCCGCAACTTCTCTGGCTCCGACAACATCGTGCTGGTGACCCATCTCGAGAACATCCAGGCGCTGACGGGCGCATCGGCGCGCGAAGGCGAAGCCGTCATTGTAGGGCTCCAGGGAGAGAACTTGCATGTGCTCGGCCGCATCGTCTTTTGACGTGCCTTCCCCAACGTACAGGAGCGGACGCCCAATGAAGGCACAGGATTTGGCCTTTTCCTGTCCGGAAAAACCGATTAGACAGCCCGACAAAACTATGCGCGCAGAATCTGCCCCGGGTTCATGACCGCCCTCACCAAAGGAAAAGCCGTGTCCACGACCTTCGAGAAAGTCGCCAAGATCATTGCCGAAACCAGCGAGATCGACCTCGACACCATCACGCCCGAGAGCCACACCATCGACGACCTGGGCATCGACAGCCTCGACTTTCTCGACATCGTCTTTGCGATCGACAAGGAATTCGGCATCAAGGTGCCGCTCGAGAAGTGGACGCAGGAAGTCAATGACGGCAAGGCTTCGACCGACGAGTACTTCGTCATGAAGAACCTCTGCGCCAAGATCGACGCGCTCGTCGCGGCCAAGAACGCCTGAGCAGGCGAACGCCGCCCATGGCCAACCGCGACGTCGTCATCACTGGCATCGGCCTCGTCTCCTCGCTCGGCGAAGGCGGCGGGGCGCATTGGGACAAGCTGAGCACCGCCGGTGCGACGCCGGTCATCGATGCCGAGCGCTTCTCGCCCTACACCATCCACCCACTGCCCGGAATCGACTGGGGACTGCAGATCGCCAAGCGCGGCGACCAGCGGCAGATGGAGACCTGGCAGAGGCTGGGCACCTATACCGCCGGCATGGCGCTCGACGACGCCGGCATCAAGGGCAACGACGATCTCAGCACGACCATGGACATGGTGGTTGCGGCAGGCGGCGGCGAGCGGGACGAATCTGTCGACGCAGGCGTCCTCGATGCGTCCAACACCCGCAGCGACCGTGGCGTACTGCTCAATGAAAAGCTGACGACCGAGCTTCGGCCGACGCTGTTCCTCGCCCAGCTCTCCAATCTGCTCGCCGGCAACATCTCGATCGTCCACAAGGTCACCGGCTCGTCCCGCACCTTCATGGGCGAGGAAGGTGCCGGCGTCTCCGCCATCGAGACAGCGGCGGCGCGCATCCGTTCGGGCCAATCGACGCATGTCCTGGTCGGCGGCGCATTCCAGACCGAACATTCCGACATGCTGCTCGGTTACGAGCTGGCCGGTTATCTGCATCGCGGCCCGTGGAAGCCGGTATGGCAGCGGCAGGGCTCGGAAGGCGGTGGCGTGGTCACCGGCTCGGGCGGCGCGTTCCTGGTGCTCGAATCCCGCGAACATGCCGAGGCCCGTGGCCAGAAGATCTATGCCCAGTTGGGTCCGGTCGTGTCCGGCCGCGCCAGGCGCCGCGGAAATGGCAGCCTGGAGGAAGGGCTCGCCGAGCTCCTGGCCAAGGTCGAGCTTCCCCAAGGCAACCTGCTGGCGATTTCCGGCGCGTCCGGCGCACACGCCGCGACCGCGGCTGAAAAAGCTGCGCTCGACGCCAATCCCGCGATTGCCGCACGTGCGCTTTCGTCGCTGACCGGTCACATGAAGGAAGCGCAGTTTCCGTTCGCGGTTGCGCTCGCGGCCCTCGCCATCGACAACGGCGCTGGCTATCCGGCGTTCGAAACTGGCGAGAAGGAATTTGCCGGTGCGCCGAGAAATGTACTGGCAACAGCCGTCGGCTATCACCAATTCGAAGGCGTGGCGCTCGTCTCCGCGCCGCGCTGAAGGGTGTCAGGACAGAACATGGCCAATTTGAAAGATCATCTCGGCAGACCCGTCGTCGCCGTTACCGGCATCGGCGTCGTCACCTCGCTCGGCGTCGGCAAGGCCGACAACTGGGCGGCGCTGACCGCAGGCAAGTCGGGCATCCACCCGATCACCCGCTTTCCGGTCGACCACCTGAACACCCGCGTCTCCGGCATGGTCGACTTTCTGCCGTCAAGCACCAAGGGCTCCAGCGCCCTGACCTACGAGCTCGCGGAAACGGCAGCACAGGAGGCCGTCGCCGAGGCGGGCTTCGATGCCGGCGACTTCGACGGTCCGCTGTTCCTCGCCTCCCCGCCCGTCGAGCTCGACTGGGCCGACCGCTTCGCGCTCTATGCCGGCGACGATGAGGGCTCCGCTTCCGAGCGCCTGCTGCGTGTCGCCCGCAACCTAAATTCGCTCGACATGTTCGACACCTCGCAGTTCGGCTCGATCGCCGATCGCCTGGCCGAGCGCTTCGGTACGCGCGGCCTGCCGATCACACTGTCGACCGCCTGTGCATCGGGCGCCACCGCCATCCAGCTCGGTGTCGAGGCGATCCGCCGCGGCGAATGCGACCGCGCGCTCTCGATCGGCGCCGACGGCTCGGCCACCGCCGAGGCGCTGATCCGCTTTTCGCTGCTGTCGGCGCTGTCGACCAACAACGATGTTCCGGAGAAGGCGTCAAAACCCTTCTCCAAAGACCGCGACGGCTTCGTGTTGGCGGAAGGCTCCGCGGCACTGGTGCTCGAGTCGCTGGAAAGCGCGCTTGCCCGCGGTGCCGAGGTGCTCGGCATCCTGCGCGGCTGCGGCGAAAAGGCCGACGATTTCCACCGCACCCGCTCCAAGCCGGACGGTTCGCCGGCCATCGGCGCCGTCAAGGCCGCGCTGGCGGATGCTGGCCTCAGCGAGGACGAGATCGACTACGTCAACGCCCACGGCACCTCGACGCCCGAAAACGACAAGATGGAGCACATGTCGCTCTCGACCGTATTCGGCGAGCGCATCCGCAAGATTCCGGTGTCGTCAAACAAGTCAATGATCGGCCACACGCTCTCGGCGGCAGGTGCGATCGAGGCCGCCTTCTCGCTGATGACCATGCGCGAAGGCGTGATCCCGCCGACGATCAACTACGACAATCCCGATCCGTCGATCGAACTCGACGTGGTGCCGAACGTGAAGCGGGAAGCCAAGGTTCGCACCGTACTCTCCAACTCCTTCGGCTTCGGCGGCCAGAACACCTGCCTTGTCATGGCACTGGAACCGGTCTAAGCGACCGTCTCAACGTTCCAGAGACAAGGATTTAGCGACACCATGCGCGCATTGCAGCTCGTCGAGGACCGCCGGCTCGAGCAGGTGGACATTGCCCCGCCGCCACCTCCCGGCCTCGGTGAGGTCACGCTCCGCATCAAGGCGGTCGCACTCAACCACATCGACGTTTGGGGCTGGCGCGGCATGGCCTTCGCCAAGCGCAAGATGCCGCTGGTGATCGGCGCCGAAGCCTCCGGCGAAGTCGACCAGGTCGGCCCGGGCGTGACCGGCCTTGCCCCCGGCCAGCTCGTCTCGATCTACGGCGCCCGCACCTGCGGCCTCTGCCGCCCCTGCCGCGAGGGCCGCGACAATCTCTGCGAGCATGTTTCGGGCGTGCACGGTTTCCATCTCGACGGTTTCGCCCAGGAGAAGATCAACCTGCCGGCGCGCCTGCTGGTGCCCGCCCCGCCCGGCGTCGACGCCATCGGGGCTGCGGTTGCCCCCGTCACCTTCGGCACCGTCGAGCACATGCTGTTCGACAACGCCAGGCTGGAGCCTGGCGAGACCATCCTGGTCCATGCCGGCGGCTCGGGTATCGGCACTGCGGCGATCCAGCTCGCCAAGAAGATGGGCTGTACCGTCATCACCACGGTCGGCTCCAACGACAAGATCGAGAAGGCCAAGGCGCTGGGCGCCGACCACGTCATCAACTACCGCGAGGACCGCTTCGAAGGCGTGGTGCGCAAGCTGACGAAGAAGAAGGGCGTCGACGTCGTCTTTGAGCATGTCGGCAAGGACACTTGGGCCGGCTCCATGTTCAGCCTCAAGCGCGGCGGCCGCCTCGTCACCTGCGGCTCGACCTCGGGTGTTTCGACAGACATGAATCTGATGATGCTATTCCAGCAGCAGCTAAAGATCCTCGGCTCCTTCGGCTGCCGCATGGAGAACATGGCCAATGCCATGCAGAAGATGGCCGCCGGCCTGGTGAAGCCGATCATCGATACGGAAGTGGATTTCACCTCCATCGACACGGCGCTCAAGCGCATGGAAGGCCGCGACGTGTTCGGCAAGATCATCCTCCGCATCGACTGAGGATTTTCCCGAATTGCCGCGCAAGAAGGCCAGCAAGATACCCAGTCCGACGATGATGCGGATCATGGGGCGACTACGCCAGCTGAACTACTGGCTGATCGCGCAGGTGGCGCTCGTCGTGCTCAAGCTGCTCAGGTTGCTGCCCGTCGACAGGGCGCTGAATTTCGCCGACAGCGCCGCCCGCACCGTCGGCCCCTGGTTCGGCCGCCATCGCGTGGCCGTGGCCAACCTGCGTGCCGCCTATCCCGAAAAGAGCGACACCGAGATCGAGGCCATCGCCTTGGACATGTGGGGCAACATGGGCCGGCTTGGTGCCGAATACATCTTCCTGGACCAGATCTTCGACTTCGATCCGCATGCCGCGGTCCCAGGCCGTATCGAGGTTTCAGGCACCGAAAACTTTGCAAGGATCGCCAACGAGGACAAGCCGCACATCGTCTTCACCGGCCATCTCGGCAATTTCGAGCTGCTGCCGATCGCGGCCGCTACCTTTGGCATGAAGATCACCGCGCTGTTCCGGCCGCCGAACAATCCCTACCTCGCCGAGTACATCTTCTCGACCCGCAGCTCCAGCATGGGCGACCTGCTTGCCTCGCAGCGCGGCGCGTCCTTTGCGCTTGCCGGCATCCTCGACCGTGGCGGCAATGTCGGCGTGCTCGTCGACCAGAAGTTCAATCGCGGGCTGAGGACGACCTTCTTCGGCCGCGAATGCGAGACCAACCCGGTACTCGCCATGCTCGCGCGACACTACGACTGCGACGTCTATCCCGCTCACTGCATCAGGTTGCCCGGCAACCGCTACCGCCTGGCCATCGAGGACAAGCTCGAGCTGCCACGCCGCGACGACGGCGCCGTCGACGTCCAAGCGACGACGCAGTTGCTGAATGACACGGTCGAACGCTGGATCCGCGAGGATCCGGGCCAGTGGATGTGGTTCCACAAGCGCTGGGCGCTTTCGCGCGGCAAGAAGCGGAGGGTCAACACTGCTGGCAAGCAGGCGGAGCGCTCCTGAATTCGCTATCCGCCGTAAAAGTTCATCACGGCGTGGCGTGCTTCGGCGAAGAACAGCCAACGTTCGACGACGATGCCCAAGGTGCAACACGCCGCCGCCAGTGCCGACGCGACGATGGCCACGGCGCCCGCGCCTGAGAATGCCGCAATCGCAAGCAGCGCTATCGGCACGGCCCCACCGGCGATCATCGCCAGATTAGACAGCTTCACCGCATGCTTGCGGGCGACCTTGAAGCCCATTTCGCGCGTCAGGTAGTTGTCGTTGACATGCGGCCGCTCGAACAGCCGCACGCGGCCGATGTTGCCGAGGCCAGTGGCGCTCTCCGGCGTCGACAGCGGCACAAGCGTGCGTTGCCGAGTCCACCATAGGTTCTTGGCTATCCAGGCAGCCGCAATCGCTACTATGGCCAAGATGCCCGGGAGCCACGCGCTGTTGCCAGAAGATGCAGCGAACACAGTCGTGAGGGTGAGTCCGCCCGCAGCGGCGAACAGCAGGTAGCAGAGCGGCGTCAGCTGGGTGTTCCAGGCCTGCACCGCGCGCAGCGAGGCATAGATCATCGCGGTGCAGTAGACCGTCGCAGCGCACATTGCTGCCCCGAGGAGCCCCAGCGTCGGCACGTAGCGGCCTTCGATCACGGCGAACCAGGCAGAAAGCGTCAACGGCACGAAGGTCGCGAGCGACATCGCGCCTTCGCGCGACAGCCAGCTCGAACGCCATTGCGACAGTGCCCGCCAGGCGCGCTGCGGGTTGCCGAGATGCAGCGTCGACGACAGCAGGCCGCCGGCGATCATCGCCAGCGCCAGCACGTGCGCGACTTTCGTAGCTGCAGCTCCAGGATCGAGCAAACCGAGCCCGAGGATTGTGGCGAGCCCGTAGCCCATGCCGGACAGCGTGGTGAAGATGATGATGGAAGGCGCGGGATGCATATGTCAGATTCGGTCCAGCATGCCGTCGAGCCAGGCGAAAAAGCCCCTGGCCCCGTCGGTATTTTCGGCCAGCACCGCCGAGCTTGCGGCGAGCGGTTTGCGCGCCCGCGGCGGCAGGTACTTGTTGGTGGGCCGCGTGCCTTGCTCCGGCATCAGGTCGAAGCCGCCGCGTTCTGCCACCATCCGCGACACTTCCGAGGATGGATCGCCAAGGTCGCCGTAGTGCCGGGCATTGGCAGGGCATGTCCGCACGCAGGATGGAACCCGGTCGATCTCTTGAAGCGTCTCGTTGTAGATGCGGTCGATGCAAAGCGTGCATTTTTTCATCACGCCAGCGGCCAGATCCATTTCGCGCGCGCCATAGGCGCAGGACCATGCGCACAAGCCGCAGCCGATGCACTTGTCCTCGTCGACGAGCACGATGCCGTCCTCGGCGCGCTTGTAGGAAGCGCCCGTCGGGCAGACCGTCACGCAGGGCGCGTCCTCGCAGTGCAGGCAGGACTTCGGAAAATGCACGATGCGCGCTTCGCCCGCCTCGCCGATGACCTGCCCACCCTCCGGCACCACCTCGAAGCTGTGGATGCGGTTGAGGAAGGCACCGGAGACGTCGGAGCCGTACGGATTCTGGTCGGACAATGCGGCGCCGTAGCCACCGGTGTTCCATTCCTTGCAGCTGATGACGCAGGCATGGCAGCCGACGCAGACGTCGAGATCGATGACCAGCCCAAGCTTTTTCGGTGTCGGTAGCGAAGGCAGTGTGGTCATTTCGCCCACTCCTGCCCGTAGCGCAGTTCATCCACATGCAGCCGCTTCGGCGCAACCGCCGTAAAATGCGGCTCGCTGACCTCGGCCGGCTGTGCCTTCTCGATGCGCACGCGCAGGTCGTACCAAGCTGCCTGCCCGGTGATAGGGTCGGAGTTCGACCAGCGCAGCCCGTCGCCCTTCGGCGGTAGAAGTTCGTGGATCAGGTGGTTCATCAGGAAGCCTTTTTTCGCCTCCGGGGCATCTCTGTCGAGCGCCCACGCACCCTCGCGCTTGCCGATCGCGTTCCAGGTCCAGATCGTGCTCGGGTTCACCGCCTCCATGCGCGCGATCTCGACCTTGATGCGGCCGTGATGCGAGATGACCCAGACCCAGTCGCCGGTGGCCAGCCCGAGTTCGCTGCAGATCGGTCCCGGTACATAGAGCGGGTTCTTCGTATGGATCTGCCTGAGCCAGGCGTTCATCGAGCCCCAGGAATGGTACATCGCCGCCGGCCGCTGGGTGATGGCGTGGTAGGGGTACTCGTCCGGACTTACCGCCGCTTCCTCGAAAGGCCGATACCAGACCGGCAGTGGATCGAAGGTGTCGAGGATGCGCTGCCGGTGCGTTTCCGGCGCCACCGGCTCGCGCACGCCCTCGGCCGAAAGCCGGAATTTCTGCAGCGTCTCCTGGTAGAGCTGGAAGGTGACCGGCTTGGGTTCGTCAAAGAAGCCCATGCGCACGCCAAAATCCTGGTAGGCCCGGTTGGCGTGCTTGAAGAATTGCGCCTCGAGCGGAATGTGGGCTGAGAAGAACGAGCCGTTTTCGATGTAGCGTTCGATTTGTTCGGGATTGATCGCGCCGCGCCCGGCACGGTCGCCCTTGCTGCCGCGGAAGCCCGCCAACGGCCCGATGCCCGGGCGGCGTTCGTGGCGGACGATGTAGTCGGCATAGTCCTTGTAGAGCGGCTTGCCGTGGTTGTCGGCGAAGCCGGGCAATCTCAGCCGCGCGCCGAGATCGAGCAGCACCGTCTGGAAGGGGCGCACGTTACGGTCGGGCTGGACCACCGGCCAGCGTATGGCGTCCTGCACCGCGTCGGGCTCGGAGATCGGCCGGTCGAGCAGCGAGATGCAGTCGTACCGCTCAAGATAGGTCGTGTCAGGCAGGATCAGGTCGGCATATGCGACCATCTCCGACGAATAGGCATCCGAGTAAATGATCTTCGGAATGCGGTATTCGCCCGTGGCGGGGTCCTTGTCCTCAAGCATCTTGATGACGCCGGCCGTGTTCATCGACGAGTTCCACGCCATGTTGGCCATGTAGAGGAACATCAGGTCGACCGGGTACGGATCGCCGGCATGCGCATTGGCGATCACCATGTGCATCAGGCCGTGGGCCGAAATCGGCGCGTCCCAGGAAAATGCCTTGTCAATGCGCATCGGCTGCCCTTGGGCATCTACGAGCAGGTCCTCCGGCCCGCGCGGAAAACCGAGATGCGGACCCGACAGCGGCTTGTTGGAACCGAAATGCTCGGCCTTGCCGTGCGGCGTGGGATGCGCCTCGACCGGTTTGGGGTAAGGCGGCTCGAAGCGGAACCCGCCAGGGCAGTCGACGGCCCCGATAAGCACCTGCAGCATGTGCAGCGCCCGCGCCGTCTGGAACCCGTTCGAATGAGCCGACAGGCCCCGCATGGCGTGGAACGACACCGGCCGCCCGACGAAGCCGTCGTGGCGCTGGCCGTTGACGTCCGTCCACGGCTGGTCGACGACGATGGCCTCGTCGAAGGCCACGCGCGCGATTTCGGCTGCCAGGCCACGGATGATCGCGGCTGAAACACCGGTTTCCTTCGCGACCGCCTCCGGCGCATATTGCGGATCGAGATACTTTTCGGCGAGCAGCTGGAAGGCGGGCACCGCGAAGCGCCCGTCCGGCAGCTCCACGCGACCCGAAAGCCCTGCCCGCGCGCCCGGCGTGCCGAGCGGCACGACCTGCTCCGTCACCGTCTCGTGGATCTGGGCCTTGCCGTCCTTGTCGCGCAGGAAGAGGCCATGCTCGGGCGTGCCCGGCGCATCGACTACCAGCCAGGTCGCGTTGGAGTAGCGAACGATGTAGTCGACGTCGATCTTGCGCGCCTTGAGCAGTTCGTGGACCAGCGACAGGATCAACAGACCGTCGGTGCCCGGACGAATGCCGATCCAGTTGTCGGCGACCGCGGAATAGCCTGTCCGCACCGGATTGACCGAAACGAAGCGGGCGCCGCGCTTCTTGAGCTTGGAGATGCCGATCTTGATCGGGTTGGAATCATGGTCCTCGGCAACACCGAACATGACGAACAGCTTGGTCCGGTCCCAGTCGGGGGCGCCGAACTCCCAGAAGGCGCCGCCGATGGTCATGATGCCGGCCGCCGCCATGTTGACCGAGCAGAAGCCGCCATGGGCGGCATAGTTGGGCGTGCCGAACTGCTGCGCCCAGAATCCGGTCAACGATTGCGACTGGTCGCGCCCGGTGAAGAAGGCGAGTTTCTTCGGGTCGGACTGCCGCACCTCCTCAAGCCATTGGGTGGCGAGCGAAAGCGCCTCGTCCCACGAGATTTCCTTGAATTCGCCAGATCCGCGCGGCCCGGTCCTGAGCATCGGCGCGCGCAGCCGCGCCGGGGCATAATGCTGCATGATGCCGGCGGAGCCCTTGGCACACAGGACGCCGCGATTGACCGGATGATCCCTGTTGCCTTCGATGTAGCGGATCTTCCCGCCCTTGAGGTGGACGTCGATGCCGCAGCGGCAGGCACACATGTAGCAGGTCGTCTTGCGGACCTCGTCGGAAACAGGCTCCGAAAGGGCCACGCGCTGTTCAGACTTCATCCGGCAACCTCCCCTGCGATGAGTCCTACTCAGGCGCTCGATGAAAGGAAATGCCCGAAAACGTAAGTCTACGGCAAATTTGTCTAAACCACATGAGGAACTTAGTTCAGGCAGCTAAAGTCCGATCCGAAATAGAAAGGCCGGGGAGCCCCCACTCCCCGGCCGTCGCAGGCCCGTCTCTGCGAAATTTCGTCTAAAAGAACAGGTAGCTGGACCGTTGCGTATCGCCGATCGGCGCCACCACATCCGCCGCGAATGCGGGAGAAGCAACCACCGCAAGCATCGCACCGGTCAAAAGTCGCTTCATGAAGTTTCCCACCTTACCCCGAAATAGGTAGCCGTCTCAATTTAGCACCAGCTTGGCCACTGGCAATTGAGGAGGTGCTCATATCTGTCGAGACAGCAGATTTAGCCGCCTTAATGATACAATTCTGCAACAGAGCACAGTCGCTGCCGCAGGCAGCGCAAGTTAAAATCGCAAATATTTCCAATATAGTAGCTCAGACAGATTCTAAATTCTTCGATTGCGTAGCCGGGATGACGCAGGCTCAGTTTGCGACGATGATCCGGGTGTTGCTGGGCCCGACTTCCCTGACCAGGGAATAGAACCTCGCCGCATTGGCGACAGTGAGCCTTACGCAGCCGTGGGAGGCAGGTCGGCCAAGCGACCTCACCGCCCCCGTGCCGTGGATCGCATAGCCGCCATTGTAGAAGACCGAATAGGGCATCGGCGAGTTCTCGTATTTGCTCGAGTACCACATCCGGTGCAGCCGCTTGGGCCGCCAGTTGCCGCGCGGCGTCACATATCCCCTGCGAGCCGTGGACACCGGCCAGCGATGGATCACACGCCCGTCCATCGTGACGGTCATGGTCTGCGTCGAAATATTGACCCTGGCAACAAGTATGTCGGCGGCGGCCTGTGCAGGGAATCCAGCAATCGCCAGGACCGCGGCCACGAAGAGAGCTTTGTACATCTCCGCACACTCCCCGACCGGCAGTAATTCTGCCTTACCCAAAGGAATGGGAACACGAAAAGTTGTACGGTTGGTAAATCTAGCGCGACGAGCGAGCCGCCGCCCGGACTGCCGTCGGAGGCTGTCGAAACGACCTTTGCCGGCTTCGTTTGTCGCTCTCCAGCCCCTATCGCCGCCCGGTTCTGGCCCAGTTGACTCGACTTTGTATGAGCATAGGCTCCTCCCACGGCTGGAAGGATTTTTCCACGCCGTTCAACAAGACATCGTGCGGCCGTGTGCGGACCGGCGCCCGGAGGATCTTAAATCATGCAGCAATCCGAACCATTTAGCGGCATCAGCCGGCGCAATCTGCTTTCGCTGATCGGCCTCACGGCCGGCTCGGCGGCAATGTATCAGGCAATGACCAGCCTCGGTCTGGCGGTCGAATCCGGCTATCGGGGACCACCGAAGCTGGAAGGCGACCCCAAGGGCGCCACGGTGCTGATCCTGGGGTCGGGCCTCGCCGGCATGACTGCGGCGCTCGAACTTCGGCAGGTCGGCTACAAGGTCAAGATCCTCGAATACAACAGCCGTTCGGGCGGCCGCAACTGGACGCTGCGCGGCGGCGACACCTACACCGAACTCGGCGGCGCAACGCAGAAATGCGAGTTCGACGAAGGCCTGTACCTCAATCCCGGCCCATGGCGCATCCCCTACCACCACAATGGCCTGCTGGCCTATTGCCGACGCCTCGGCGTGACGCTGGAGCCGTTCCAGCAGCTCAACCACAATGCCTTCCTGCATTCGTCCAAAGCCTTCGGCGGCAAGCCGCAGCGCGTACGCGACATCAAGATCGACTTCCAGGGGCACGTCTCCGAACTGCTCGCCAAGGTGGCGCATACCGGCAAGCTCGAAGGCGGCGTCACCAAGGAAGACCAGGAGATGCTGATCGAGGCGCTCCGCTCCTGGGGCGCGCTCGACAAGGACTATGCCTACGCCAAGAGCGTCGCGACGTCCGAGTTCCGCGGTTTTGCCAAGGATCCCGGCGGCGGCCTGACCGCGGTGCCGACGCCGAGCGACCCGATCGCGCTCAAGGATATCCTGAGCTCGGGCCTGTGGAGCAACCTGGCCAACTTCGCGCTCTACGAGTTCCAGACGACCATGTTCCAGCCGGTGGGCGGCATCGACATGATCGGCAAGGCCTTCACCAAGGAGGTCGGCGACCTCATCACCTATCACGCCAAGGTCACCAAGATTCACCAGGACGACAAGGGCGTGACCGTCACCTACGAGGACCAACAGAAGCCCGGAACCATGGTCGAGGACAAAGCCGACTGGTGCATCTGCACCATTCCGCTCACCATCCTCAGCCAGATCGAGCTCAACGTCAGCGCCCCCATGCAGGCGGCCATCGAGGCCGTTCCCTATGCCTCGTCGGTCAAGGTCGGCCTGCAGTTCAAGCGCCGCTTCTGGGAACAGGACGAACTGATCTTCGGCGGCGTCAGCTACACCGACCTGCCGATCACCCAGATCTCCTATCCGAGCACCAGCTTCAACACCGACGGCAAGGGCGTACTGCTCGGCGCCTACACCTGGAATGGCCCGCACTCCTACGAGTTCACCGCCATGCCGCCGGAGGAACGCGTCAAGCGCGCGGTCGAATACGGCACGATGATCCACCCGCAATACAGGGACGAGTTCGAGAACGGCATCTCGATGGCCTGGCACCGCTCGCCGTTCACGCTTGGCTGCGCCGGCGACTGGACCGAGGAGGCGCGCAAGGAGCACTACGAGAACCTCTGCAAGATCGACGGGCGCATCGTGCTGGCAGGCGAACATGCCTCCTACATCCCGGCTTGGATGGAGGGCGCGATCCTGTCGTCGCTCGACGCGATCACCCGGCTGCATCAACGCGTCGTCGCGGGATGACGGCCATGGCCCGCCATCCCTCACCCCCCGTTTTCGCAAGGCACGCCACAATGACCCAGCAACTTGCACGGCCCATCGGCCTTCTCGCCGCGGCAGCGTTCGCAGCCCTCCCCGTAACCGCAGCACTCGCCGATTCGGCCGGTGCGACGCTCAGCGAGGGCGACAAATTCTCGGAGAAGACCGGCCAGGAACTCTACACCAATGTCTGCCAGGCCTGCCACATGGACCAGGGACAGGGCGCAGTCGGCGCCGGCAAATACCCGGCGCTGGCGAAGAACGAGAACCTCGCCTCCGGCGCCTATCCCGTCTACGTCATCCTGCACGGGCTCAAGGGGATGCCGCCCGTCGGCAAGATGATGAGCGACGAGCAGGTGGCCGCCGTCGTCAATTACCTGCGGTCCAATTTCGGCAACGACTACAAGGACGCGGTGACGGTTGAGGACGTCACCGGCGCCCGCTGAACCTCGAGGCCGCCGGCTCCGGCGGCCCCGCCTGCCCTTACTTGATAGGAGAACCAGATGACCAAGATGCGGATCCCCGCCGCCGCGCTGGCGGCTGCCCTCCTGCTTGCCGGCAACGCGACGGCCGAGGAGGTCATACGCCACAAGACGCCGAACTCGGATTTTCCGATCGCGCGGGCCGTAGAGGTCCCGGCGGGTAAGACAACAGTCTATGTCAGCGGTGCCGTGCCCTCGGTCGTCGACGAGAAAGCTGACAAGGGCAGCATTGCCGCCTATGGCAACACCAAGACCCAAACCGAATCGGTGCTGAAGTCGATCGACAAGACCCTTGCCGACCTCGGGCTCAAGATGGGTGACGTGGTGAAGATGCAGGTCTTTTTGGTCGGCGACCCAGACAAAGGCGTCAAGATGGACTTCGGCGGTTTCATGGAAGGCTACACCCAGTTCTTCGGCACCAAGGAACAGCCCAACCTGCCGGCCCGCTCGGTGATGCAGGTCGCAGGCCTGGTCGCGCCGGGCTGGCTGGTCGAAATCGAAGTGACGGCCGTCCGTCCCTGATCGCCGCTGCCGGACCATCGGCATCCTGGCCCGCTCGACACGCTGGCCGGGATGCGCAAGACTGACTGCGGATCCAGGCAATTCAGGCACACGTCGACCGCATGTACGACAGGCTTTTCAAGACCATAGACGATCGCCGTGACGAACTGGCGGAACTCACGGCAGAACTGATCCGTTTCCCGACGATCAATCCCCCCGGCGACGCCTACCGCCCCTGCGCCGAATACATCGGCAAGCGCCTGGCCAGGCGCGGTTTTGGCGTCGAGTACGTCCGCGCCGAAGGCACGCCCGGCGACACCGACCGCTATCCGCGTATCAATGTCATCGCCCGCTTCGACGGCAGGACGAAAGGCCAGACGGTCCATTTCAACTCGCATATAGATGTCGTGGAAGCCGGCGAAGGTTGGAGCCTCGACCCGTTTGCCGGCGTCATCCGCGACGGCCGCGTCTACGGCCGCGGCGCCTGCGACATGAAGGGCGGGCTCGCCGCCTCGATCATCGCCGCCGAATCCTTCATGGACGTCAACCCCGATTTTCCTGGCGCCATCGAGATCTCCGGCACGGTCGACGAGGAATCGGGCGGGTTCGGCGGCGTCGCCTATCTCGCCGGCAAGGGCTATTTCTCAAAGCCCAAGATCGACCACGTCATCATCCCCGAGCCGCTCAACAAGGACCGCATCTGCCTCGGCCACCGCGGCGTCTGGTGGGCGGAGATCGAGACCAAGGGCGAGATCGCCCACGGCTCGATGCCGTTCCTCGGCGACTGCGCCGTCCGCCACATGGGCGCGGTGCTGGAAGCCTTCGAACAGGAGCTGTTCCCGGCGCTCGACCGCAAGACGACGCGCATGCCGGTCGTGCCCGAGGGCGCGCGGCGGTCGACCATGAACATCAACTCCGTCCATGGCGGCCAGACAGACGACTTCCGTCCAGGGCTGCCTTCGCCCAACGTGCCCGATTCCTGCCGGCTGACCATCGACCGCCGCTTCCTGCTGGAAGAGAGGATCGAGGACGTGAAAAGCGAAGTGACGAGCATCCTCGAAAGGTTGAAACGCGAGCGGAAGAAATTCGACTACGAGATCCGCGACATCATGGAAGTGCAGCCGCTGATGACCGAGCGCGACGCGCCGGTGCCCTCGGCAATCGCCGAAGGCATCCGGGCGATCTTCGACAAGGAGCCGGAGTACGTCATCTCGCCCGGCACCTACGACCAGAAGCACGTCGCCCGCATCGGCCATCTGTACGATTGCATCGCCTACGGTCCCGGTATTTTAGACCTCGCCCACCGGCCCGACGAATGGGTGGGTATCGACGACATGGTTCAATCGGCAAAAGTGATGGCGGTCGGACTCGATATATTGCTGCGTGGCCAGTTCAAGGGCTGAACGGCCAAGCAACGACACGCGGCAAGGCAGGAATTCCATTTCGGCAGCGCCGGAGAGATTGCAACAAACTTGATTTACGCGGCCGGAAATTCGCGCTTCTATCCGGCCCGACCACATCGAAGCGGGGAGACCAGAGATGAAGCAGTGGAACACCATTCTCGCAGCCGCCGCGATTGCGCTGGCATCGAGCACCGCCGCCATGGCTGCGCGCACCGACCTGGTGCTTGGCATTCCGCTGGAACCCCCGCATCTCGATCCGACCGCGGGTGCCGCGGCCGCGATCGACGAAGTGCTCTATGCCAATGTCTTCGAGGGGCTGACCCGCATCGGCCAGCGCGGCGAGGTGCTGCCTGATCTCGCCGAAAGCTGGACGATCTCGGATGACGGCAAGACCTACACCTTCAAGCTGCGGCCGGGGGTGAAGTTCCACGACGGCACCGACTTCAACGCCGACGACGTGAAGTTCTCGCTCGACCGCGCCCGCGCCGAAAATTCGGTCAATGCCCAGAAAGGCCTGTTCGCGCCGATCGACACCGTCGAGGTCGTCGACCCGGCGACCGTCAAGGTGACGCTGAAGAACCCGCTCGGCTCCTTCCTCTACAATCTCGGCTGGGGCGACGCCGTGATCGTGGCGCCCGAATCGGCCGAAACCAACAAGGAAAAGCCTGTCGGCACCGGGCCATTCAAGTTCCAGAACTGGGCCAAGGGCGCGTCGATCACGCTGGTCAAGGCCGACGGCTACTGGGGTGCTCCTGTCGCGCTCGACAAGGCCGAGTTCCGCATCATCCCGGATGCGGCGGCGGCAATCCCTGCCTTGCTCTCCGGCGACGTGCAGGCCCTGCCCAACTTTCAGCTCGGCGACGCGCTGGCGCAGGTGAAGGCCGATCCGCGTTTCAAGGTGGTGATCGGCACGACCGAGGGCGAGACCGTCCTGTCCACCAACAACAAGCGCAAGCCCTTCGACAACCTCAAGGTACGCCAGGCGATTGCCCATGCCATCGACCGCAAGGCGATCATCGACGGCGCCTCGGGTGGGCTCGGCACGCCGATCGGATCGCACTTCGCCCCGCACAACCCGGCCTATGTGGACCTGACCGGCACCTACCCGCACGACGTCGGAAAGGCCAAGGAACTGCTCAGGGAAGCCGGCTATCCGGAAGGCTTCAAGGCAACGCTGAAGCTGCCGCCCGTGGGCTACGCCCGCCAGGGCGGCGAGATCGTCGCCTCGCAATTGCGCGAGATCGGCATCGACCTCCAGATCATTCCGGTCGAATGGGCCGACTGGCTGAAGCAGGTCTTCACCGACAAGGACTACGACCTGTCGATCGTCTCGCACACCGAGCCCAACGACATCGATATCTATGCCCGCAAGGACTACTATTTCGGCTACGACAACCCGGCCTTCAACAAGGTCATCGACGAGCTCAACCTGACCTTGGACGCGGCCAAGCGCACCGAACTCTACAAGCAGGCGCAGAAGATTCTCGCCGACGATGCCGTCAACGGCTTCCTGTTCGAACTGCCCAAGGTCGGCATCTGGGACGCGAAAGTGGAGGGACTCTGGGAGAATTCGCCGATCCAGGCCAACGATCTGACCAAGGTCAAGTGGGCCGACTGACAACAGGCCTGTGAAATGCTTCGCCCCGGACACGTATTGCGCTTCCGGGGCGAAGCTTTTTTGGGCAACGTGCGCCAATGACCGCCTATCTGCTCAAACGCCTGCTGATCGGTGTTGCGACCCTCGTGGTCGCGTCGGTCGTGGTTTTCCTGATGCTCGAGGTGGTTCCGGGCGATCCCGCACGGCTGATGCTCGGCATGAATGCCTCCGACGCCCAGGTCGAGCTGCTGCGCGAGCAGATGGGGCTCAACCAGCCACTCGTCATACGCTATCTCGATTGGGCGCGCGGCCTGCTGTCGCTCGATTTCGGCAGGTCCTACACCTACTCCGTCCCGGTGATCGACCTGATCTCCGAGCGTTTGGTGGTTTCGCTGCCGCTCGCCGTCATCGCACTCACGCTGTCGACGCTGATCGCCATCCCTGTCGGGCTGTTCGCCGCCGCCCGGCGCGGCAAGGCCGCCGACACAGCCGCCATGGCCGTGGCGCAGGTCGGCGTGGCGATGCCCAATTTCTGGTTCGCGCTGCTTCTGGTCTATGTCTTTGCCGTGTGGCTCCGACTGGTGCCGGCTGGCGGCTTTCCGGGCTGGAGCGGTGGCGCGTGGCCGGCGCTCAAGGCGCTGATCCTGCCGGCGGTCGCCCTGGCGCTGCCACAGGCGGCAATCCTCAGTCGCGTCACCCGCGCTGCCCTCATCGAAGTGCTCGGCGAGGACTACATCCGCACCGCCCGCGCCAAGGGCATGCCGATGCGCGCGGTGCTCTGGCGCCATGCGCTGCGCAACGCCATGATCCCTGTCCTCACCATCATAGGCCTGCAGTTCGCCTTCCTGCTCGCAGGCACGATCATCATCGAGAACGTCTTCTACCTGCCCGGCCTCGGCCGTCTGGTGTTCCAGGCGATCACCCAGCGCGACCTGATCGTGGTCGAGAGCGTGGTCATGCTGCTCGTCGCCACCGTCGTGCTGGTCAATCTGGTGGTCGACCTGTCATACGCACTGGTCGATCCGCGCCTGAGGACGCGCCAATGAGCGACGCCGTCCCTCACAAGCCCGAGACCCTGGGCGACCTCGTCGGCAGGGCGCTCGGCAACCGCTCCTTCGTCCTTGGCCTATTGATTACGCTCGTGGTCGCCGTCATGGCGCTGGCGTCGTTCTTCTGGACGCCCTTCGACGTCACCAAGCTCATCGTCGCCGACCGCATGCAACCCCCTTCCTCCGTCCACTGGTTCGGCACCGACCATTTCGGCCGCGATGTGCTGTCGATGATCATGGTCGGCTCGCGCAATTCCATCGCCGTGGCCCTCGTTGCCGTCGGCATCGGCATGGGCATTGGCGTTCCACTGGGCTGCTGGGCGGCCGCACGCGGCGGCTGGCTCGACGAAGCCGTGATGCGGCTGAACGACCTGGTCTTCGCCTTCCCGGCGCTGCTGTCGGCCGTGATGATCACGGCCGTCTTCGGCCCCAGCGCCATCAATGCCATCGTCGCCATCGGCATCTTCAACATACCTGTCTTCGCGCGCGTCGCCCGCGCCGGCGCGCTCGCCATCTGGCCACGCGAATACATCCTGGCCGCACGTGCAGCCGGCAAGGGCCAGGCACGCATCACCGTCGAGCACATCCTGCCCAACATCGCCAACCTGCTGCTCGTCCAGGGCACGATCCAGTTCGCGCTCGGCATCCTGGCGGAGGCAGGCCTGTCCTATGTCGGGCTCGGCGCCCAGCCGCCGATGCCGAGCTGGGGCCGCATGCTGTTCGATGCCCAGACCGTGATGATGGTGGCGCCGTGGCTGGCGCTGTTCCCCGGCTGCGCCATCCTGCTGACGGTGCTCGGTCTCAACCTGCTCGGCGACGGCATTTCCGACATCTTCGACCCGCGCGCGAGGCGCCGGCCATGAGCCTGCTTTCGATCGAGAAGCTGTCGCTCAGGATCGGCAGCCTGCCGGTGCTTAAGGACATCGACCTCACCATCGCTCCCGGCGAGGTGATGGGGCTGGTCGGCGAATCCGGCTCCGGCAAGTCGATGACTGCGCTCGCAGTCATGCGGCTCGCGCCCGCAGCGGCCCGGATGAGCGGGCGCATCGCCTTCGACGGCATCGACATCCTCGGCGCGACCGAGCAGCAGATGTGCGCGCTGCGCGGCGACGACATCGGCATGGTGTTCCAGGAGCCGATGACCGCGCTGAACCCGGTCAAGACGATCGGCGAGCAGGTCGCCGAGGGCATTCGCTGGCACACGCGGGCAAGCCGCGCCGAAGCCGAGGACCGCGCGCGGAAAATCCTCGACCGGGTGGGCCTGCCCGAACGGAAATTCCCGCTGTCGCGCTATCCCCACGAGCTTTCGGGCGGCCAGCGCCAGCGCGTCGCCATCGCCATCGCCTGCGCGCTGAAGCCGAAGCTGCTCATCGCCGACGAACCGACGACTGCACTGGACGTCGTGCTGCAGGCGCAGATCCTCGACCTGCTCAAGGAACTCGTCGCCGAGAACAGGATGAGCCTGCTGTTCATCTCGCACGACCTCGCCGTGGTCACCGAGATCGCCGACAGGATCACGATTCTGCGCCAGGGCGCGGTCACCGAGGCCGGCGAGACCGCCCGCACGCTCTCGGAGGCAAGCCATCCCTATACGCGCCAGTTGGCGCTCGCTTCCATGCATATGCCGGCCCGGGCGAAGCCGCATGTCGACGAAGGCGACAACCTGCTCGAACTCTCCAACGTCACGCGGGACTATCCCGGCCGTCGCAGGTCTTTGTTCTCGAAGCCCGAGCCGGTTCGGGCGGTGGACAATGTTTCGCTGACGATGAAACCCGGCGCATCGGTGGCGCTGGTCGGACGTTCCGGTTGCGGCAAGTCCACCCTCGCCCGCATGATCCTCGCACTGGACCGGCCGACTTCGGGCATCATCAAGTTCCGCGGGTTCGACACCACCCGCGCAAGCGACGAGGAACTGAGGCGGCCGCGCCGCAACATGCAGGTCGTCTTCCAGGATCCGTACGGCTCATTCGACCCGCGCCACACGGTGGAGCGCCTGGTTGCCGAGCCGCTCCACCTGCTCGACCGCAAGCCCGACCGCAAGGAGCGCCGCGACATGGTAGCCCGTGCGCTGCACGAGGTCGGTCTCGCCCGCTCCGACATGGAAAAATATCCGCACGAGTTCTCCGGCGGCCAGCGCCAGCGCCTGTCGATCGCACGCGCCATCATCACGCGGCCCAAGCTGGTCGTCGCCGACGAGCCGGTTTCCGCGCTCGACGTCTCGATCCGCGCCCAGATCCTCGACCTGTTCGCCGAACTGAACCATCGGCTCGGCGTCGGCTATCTCTTCATCACCCACGACCTGACTGTGGCGCGCGCCATCACCGACGACGTGCTGGTCATGCATGAAGGGCGGATCGTCGAGCGCGGCCGGACGGCGGACGTGCTGGATCACCCGCAGTCGGAAGCAGCCCAAGCGCTGGTATCGGCCGCACCCGACCTGCACAGGGCGATTGCGCGGAGGCTTCAGGAACAGGGGTGATCCGTAGCCTTACGGCTTCACGACGTCGTCCGGCTGATGCCGAGCAGTTCGAGCGTGCGGCGCAGCAGCCTGACCTCGTTTTCGGCCAGATGCGCGTCGGCCTTGGCGATGTCGGCCATATGGCGCGCCAACAGCTTGCGCCGTTCGACGCCGAGGTCCTGGAACATGGCGATCGCCTGCGCGCCATTGGTCTCGTAGCCGAAGTCGTTGAGATATTCGACGACCGCGTCGATGCTCTCGCCCGAGATGCCGAAGGCTTCGGCGCAGATGCGGCGGAAGGCGGCCATCTCGCTTTCGCTTGCCACGCCGTCGGCGAGGATCATGCGGAACAGGAGAAGCAGTTCGGCCGAAAGCACCGGATCGTCGGCCACCTTGCGCACGCCGGCATCGCCTTCGAACAGCGAACGAATCTGGGCCAGCAGTCCTGTCGCCATGCGAATCCTCTCCCGTCCGGCGGTTGCTGTCTCCGATATAGAACAAAGCGCTACGAAATACACTTGGCCCAATGGCCGGGTTGTCGCACCGCTATTGCACCGGCCTGTCGGCTGTGGTCGAAGGCCCCGGTCCCTCCAGCGCAAAGCCGGCGCAGATGTTCGATATCGCCACTGAAACCATCCTGATCCTGACCGCCGCGGCCTTCATCGCCGGCTTCATCGATTCCATAGCCGGCGGCGGCGGACTGATCACCATCCCGGCGCTTCTGCTCGCCGGCCTGCCGCCGGTCGACGCGCTCGGCACAAACAAGCTGCAGTCGCTGTTCGGCTCCGGATCCGCCACGATGACCTATGCAGCAAAGGGTCACGTCGACGTCCGCAAGCAACTGCCATGGGCCGCAATCTCCTGCGTGGGCTCCATCTTCGGCGCGCTGCTGGCGACGGTACTGCCGGGAGACATATTGCGCGTGCTGATGCCGATCCTGCTGGTTGCCATCGCGCTCTACTTCGCCTTTAAGCCGAACATGGACGACGTCGACCGCAGCCATCGCATCTCGCCCTTCCTGTTCGGTGTGACCGTGGTGCCGGCAATCGGCTTCTACGACGGCTTGTTCGGCCCAGGCACTGGCTCGTTCTTCATGCTCGCTTTCGTGTCGCTCGCGGGATACGGCGTGCTCAAGGCGACCGCCCATACCAAGCTGTTGAACTTCGCGTCCAACATCGGCGGCCTGCTGGCCTTTGCCTTCGTCGGCGCGGTTCATTGGAAGATCGGACTGATGATGGGCGCAGCCCAGTTCCTCGGCGCGCGGCTCGGTGCGCATATGGCCATGCGCAGCGGCGCCAAGCTCATCAAGCCGCTGCTGGTCTGCACCTGCGTGGCGCTCGCGATCAAGCTTTTGATCGACCCGACCAATCCGCTGCGGGTGCTGCTCGGCTTCTGAGTTCCCTAGCGCGCCGCCGCGAAGATCGCATCGCAATCGAGATGGCGTTCCAGCTCGGCTGCGATCTCGTCCAGCGCACGCTCGACCTCGGCCGGATAGTCGATGCCGCCGCCCCTTATGCCCAGGCTTTCGAGGAAGCGGCCGCGAAAGCCGTCGGCGCCGAACAGGCCGTGCATGTAGGTTCCGAACACCCTGCCATCAGCCGACGTCGCCCCATCCTCGACGCCGTTGACGATGGCAGTGGGCCGCGCGCAATCCGGTCCGGTCGTGCGACCAAGATGGATTTCGTAGCCCGAAAGCGGCTCGTCGTAGCGCACGGAACGCGCCTCGACATTGCGCACGGTCTTTTCCGGTTCCATCACCGTCTCGATGTCCAGGAGCCCGAGCCCCGGCGTCTCCTTGACGCTGCCCTCGATGCCATGCGGATCGCGCACCACCTGCCCGAGCATCTGGTAGCCGCCGCAGATGCCGACGACATGCCCGCCGCGGCGGCGATGGGCGTCCAGGTCGCGATGCCAGCCGTTGTCGCGGAATCCGATGAGGTCGGCGATGGTCGACTTGGAGCCCGGTATCACCACCAGCCCGGCATCGTCGGGCAACCTCTGCCCCGGCGCCACGAACACGACCTCCACTTGCGGCTCGGCCCGCAACGGATCGAGATCGTCGAAATTGGCGATGCGTCCGAGCATCGGGACAGCGACTTTGAGCGCGCGCTTCTCGCCGCCGGCGAGGCGTTCGAGGATGACGGAATCCTCAGAGGGCAGCAGCGCCGCTGTCTTGAGCCAGGGCACGACGCCGAAGCAGCGCCAGCCGGTGAACCGGCCGATCGCCTCGATGCCCTCGTCGAACAGGCTGGCATCGCCGCGGAACTTGTTGATGAGGTAGCCGACGATCATCCGCCGGTCGTCCTCGGGCAGGATGAGATGCGTTCCCGCCACAGAAGCGATCACGCCGCCGCGGTCGATGTCGCCTACGAGGATCACCGGCACGTCGGCGCGGGTGGCGAAGCCCATATTGGCGATGTCGCGCGGCCTGAGGTTGATCTCGGCCGGCGAACCCGCGCCTTCGACGATGACGACGTCGGCGCCCTCGCCCAGCTTCTCCCACGAATCGATGACCGCGCCCATCAGCTGCGGCTTGAGCTGCTGGTAGTCGCGCGCTTTGGCCTGGCCAAAGACCTTGCCTTGCACGATCACCTGGCTGCCGACGTCGCTCTGCGGCTTGAGCAGCACCGGGTTCATGTGGATCGACGGCTTCACGCCGCAGGCGATGGCCTGCAGCCATTGCGCCCGGCCGATCTCGCCGCCGCCCGCTTCGCCGGGGAGGTCGGCCACCGCAGCGTTGTTCGACATATTCTGGGGCTTGAACGGCCTGACGCTGAGGCCACGGTTGCGCGCCACCCGGCACAGCCCAGCAACCAGAACCGTCTTGCCGACATCCGAGCCTGTGCCCTGCAGCATGATCGCCTTGGCCATAGTCACTCGGCTCCCCGGTTGGCGGTGATCGTCGAGCGCTGGGCCAACGGCCCGCCACGCCAGAGATAGAGCGCAAGCAGCGGCTCTGTGCCGGTGCGCATGGCGTGATCGACGTTCGTGGCATGATGCACGACCTCGTCGGCCCAGCGCATCCGATAGGCAGCGTCCCCCATCCGCCACTCGGTGCCGCCGGTCAGCGGAACGTAGAGTTCCTCGGCGATGTGGTGATGGTCGGGATATTCGATCCCCGGCCCGAGGACCAGGAAGCCGGCCGCAACCGTGTCGTTGTCGAAATGCCCGCGCGTGCCGAACAGCTCGACCCAGCCGTAGTTGTCGACGAAATGCTGGCCGAAATCGGCGGCTGTGTAGGTCTGCCCCCAGCGGAGCTGGTCCCGGTGCCGGGCAAGCAGTGCCGCCAGCGGTCGCGTTGCGCCGGACGCAAGGTCAACGGTGCGGTCGAGAAGACTCGAACCCGGAATGGCCTTCGGATCGAGCGCCCTGGCGGGCATCGCCCAGTCGATGTCGGCGAGAAAATCATGAACCGTTGGAACGTCGGCCCTGCTTTCCAGATAGTCCCGGAACGCCGCCAGCAGCTCATCAAAAATTGTCGTCACGTCGATTGTCGCCCGCACATTTTCGCACAGCCGCTCTGTCGGTCATCGGGTTGCGCGGGCGCATCATTGGTCTAGATTGATCGCCGCGCATAGCCAAAAACGTCAGGGAGGCCGACATGGACGCCGCAATCGAAGCGACAGCCGGTCAATTCGAACTCAACGAGGACCAACTGGCCATCCGTGAAATGGCGGGTAGCTTTGCCGCCGAGCGAGTTGCCCCCTACGCCCTCGAATGGGACAAGGCCAAGCACTTCCCCGAAGACGTCATTCGCGAGACCGGCCAGCTCGGCTTCGGTGGCCTGTATGTCAAGGAGGATGTCGGCGGCTCGGCCCTCAGCCGCCTCGACGCCGTGCTTGTCTTCGAGCAACTGGCACAGGCCTGCCCGGGATTCTCGTCCTTCATTTCCATCCACAACATGGCCGCCTCGATGATCGATCGCTTCGGCAACGAGGAGCAGCGCCAGCGCTTCCTGCCCAAGCTGACGTCGATGGAATGGCTGGCGAGCTACTGCCTGACCGAACCGGGCTCGGGTTCGGATGCGGCCGCCCTCAAGACCAAGGCCGTGCGCAGCGGCGGCAATGGCAGCGACTATGTCCTGAACGGCACCAAGCAGTTCATCTCGGGCGCCGGCGACAGTGACGTCTATGTCGCCATGGTACGCACCGGGGCCGACGGCCCCAAGGGCATTTCGGCGCTCGTCGTGCCCAAGGATGCGCCGGGCCTGTCGTTCGGCGCCAACGAGCACAAGATGGGCTGGCACATGCAGTCGACCCGTCAGGTGATCTTCGACGATTGCAAGGTGCCGGCCGAAAACCTGCTCTCCGACGAAGGCGCGGGCTTCGGAATCGCCATGGCCGGCCTTGACGGCGGACGCCTCAACATCGCCGCCTGCTCGGTCGGCGGCGCGCAGTCGGCGCTCGACAAGGCGCTCGCCTATGCCGCCGAGCGCAAGGCCTTTGGCCAGACGATCGACCGCTTCCAGGCGCTGCAGTTCCGCCTCGCCGACATGGAGACCGAACTCCAGGCCGCCAGGCTTTTCCTCTATGCCGCCGCCTCCAAGCTCGACCGCAAGGCGCATGACGCCTCGAAGTGGTCGGCCATGGCCAAGCGCTTGGTCACCGACACGGGCTTCAACGTGGCCAACAACGCCCTGCAGATACTCGGCGGCTACGGCTACCTGCACGACTACGGCATCGAGAAGCTGGTGCGCGACTTGCGCGTCCACCAGATCCTCGAAGGCACCAACGAGATCATGCGCGTCATCATCGCGCGGCAACTGATTGGAAGATAGCGAATAGGGAGTAGCGAATAGCGAGTAGAGGGCAGGCCTTCGGATTCGTCCTTCGCTGTTCGTTCGACTTCGTTCCCTATTCGCTACTCGCTACTCCGGAGGACCCCTCAATGACCACCATCGCCTTCATCGGCCTGGGCAACATGGGCAACCCCATGGCAGCCAACCTCGTCAAGGCCGGGCATGCCGTCCATGGCTTCGACCTGATGCCCGAGCATCTCGAAACGGCGAAGAACAATGGCGTCGCAGTGATGGCCAACGCAGCGGCGGCGGTGAAGGACGCCGATGTCGTGATCACCATGCTGCCGGCAGGAAAGCATGTGCTGTCGGTCTACGAGGATATCGCGCCTAAGGTGAAGAAAGGCGCTCTTCTCATTGATTCCTCGACAATCGATGTCGATTCCGCCCGCAAGGCGCATGCCATCGCCGGCAACCATGGCCTGCTCTCCGTGGACGCCCCCGTGTCTGGCGGAACGGGCGGCGCGGCCGCCGGCACGCTGACCTTCATGGCCGGTGGCGCCAAGGCCGCCTTCGACCAGGCCGAGCCGGTGCTGAAGCCGATGGCCGGCCGCATCGTCCATTGCGGCGAGGCGGGTGCCGGCCAGGCCGCCAAGATCTGCAACAACATGATCCTCGGCATCTCGATGATCGGTGTCGCCGAAGCCTTCGTGCTCGCCGAAAGGCTCGGGCTTTCGCACCAGGCGCTGTTCGACGTGGCGTCGACCTCATCGGGCCAGTGCTGGTCGCTGACCTCCTACTGCCCTGTCCCCGGTCCGGTGCCGAATTCGCCGGCCAACCGCGACTACCAGCCCGGCTTTGCCGCGGCGCTGATGCTGAAGGACCTGAAGCTGTCGCAGGAAGCCGCCCAGCAGGCGGGCGCCGCCACGCCGCTCGGCGCCGAGGCGACCCAACTCTATTCGCTGTTTGCCGGCCAGGGGCATGGCGGAACCGACTTCTCGGGCATCATCAAGTTCCTGCGTGGCGACGCAAGCTGACAACGCCCACGTGGCCTGGAAAGAGATTCGAACCCATCCGGAACAAGTCCGATAGTAGATTTCGCTGGTCGAAGTCCGTAGAAGTCGAAAAAGTTCAAAATTTAGAATTGATTAAGCTCTCGATAACCACGCGGTAACGATGTCCGGTTAAAACGGTTTGCAAGGCGGTCATCGCAGCCGTCGCGCTCCGGATCAGGTCTCGCGTACCGGAGCCGTAACCTTCGCCGGTCAAGCGTTGCGAAGGGCCATGCGTTCAAGTGGCAAAGCCGCGTTCCCGTTCGGGGCGCGGTTTTTGCGTTACGCGCATCGCTTCAATCGCTCCTGTCCACCGACTTCGTCGACAGCCGTCGGAAATTCGCCTTCACGCGCTTGCTGGCCGGGCGCAGCGCGGCGGCAACCGAACGCTGCGCGGCAACGCCGGTCAGCACCGAAGGCGTCTTGCCCGAAAGCACCTCGGGCCAGAACTGCATGGCCGAATTGAGGTAGGAGATCTGCGCCGCAACGACGCCCTCTGCCATCGCGGCGGTCTTCTCGGTGACCGCCGTCAGGCTTTCGCCTTTGAGCATCCGGCCGGTACTCGCCTCCGTCGCCATCATCGGCAGCCGCATGGCCACGACCATTGGCGCCAGCATCAGGCTGCCGGCAATGGCCGTCGACTGGCGCGAGGCGCGCGCAAACCGCTTGCTGCTCATGCGAACCTCTCCGACTGCATGCCGTTCCTGTTCAGTCTGCAACGAACGGCAGGTCTATTGTGCAGTGCACAATAGACCTGCCGTTGATCGCGAACAAGCGTAAAGCGGCTAGCCCCTGGGTTCGAACTGGACATCGACCGGCGGGCGCAACGCGTTCGCCAGCCGGTTGGTCTCGTTGGCCATGCCGACGACGGCGAGTAACTCCATCAGCTGCGCCTCGCTGAGGCCCTTGGCGCGTGCCGA
Source organism: Aminobacter sp. Piv2-1 (assembly GCF_037625995.1). Lineage (NCBI taxonomy): Bacteria > Pseudomonadati > Pseudomonadota > Alphaproteobacteria > Hyphomicrobiales > Phyllobacteriaceae > Aminobacter > Aminobacter sp. Piv2-1. Next base: position 83,352 of record NZ_JARKMU010000010.1, on the reverse strand, counting down.
AGCGGTGTGCGAATAGGTGCAATATTCGCAGCCATTGGTCGCCGAAACGGCGATGTAGATCATTTCCTTGGTGAGCGGGTCGAGCGCGCCGGGCGCCATCACCTCGCGCAGCGTCTCCCAGGTGCGCTTCAGCAGCGCCGGATCATGCGCCAGCACCTTCCAGAAGTTGTTGATCCAGTCGACCTTCCTGGTGGCCATGATGTCGTCATAGACGGCGCGGACTGCGTCGCTTGCCTGCTCGTACTCGATCAATGGCACGATCGGTTTTCCGCTCATCTTTTCCTCCCTGGATAGAGAAAGGCCGGACAGGTTGCCCTGCCCGGCCCCGATGTCAGGCCTTCCTCAGGTCGCGCTCTGCGAGATCGAGCGCCTTGAGTATCCGGTCGCCGGCCATGTCGATGGTGGCGCGGGTCCAGATCAGCGGCGGCGACAGGATCATCGAGTCGCCGGTGGCGCGCAGCATCATGCCGTTGGCAATCGCATGGTCACGCACGGCGACCGCCGCGCTGCCGACCGGCGCAAATCGCTCCCTGGTCGCCTTGTCCTTGACGATCTCGATGGCTGCCATCAGGCCGACGGAGCGCACCTCGCCCACCAGGCCATGACCGGCGATGCGTTCCTTGAGCATCTGGGCGAAATACGGGCCGGTGTCCGTCTTGACCCGCTCGACAAGGCCTTCGCGCTCGATGATCTCGAGGTTCTTGAGCGCCACGGCACATGCCACCGGATGACCGGAATAGGTGTAGCCGTGGTAGAACTCGCCGCCCTTCTCCACCAGCGTCGATGCGATCCGGTCGCCGACCAGCAGCGCCGAAAGCGGCTGATAGCCGGAGGTCAGCGCCTTGGCGGTGGTGATCGTGTCGGGCTCGATGCCGAAGGTCTGGGCCGCGAACCACTCGCCGGTGCGCCCGTAGCCGGTGATGACCTCGTCCAGCATGAGGAGCACGTCGTGCTTGCGGCAGATGCGCTGCACTTCCGGCCAGTAGCTTGCCGGCGGAATCTTCACGCCGCCCGCGCCCATGATCGGCTCGCCGATGAACGCCGCGACGTTCTCGGGACCGGCCTCGAGAATGGCGTCCTCGACCGCCTTGGCGGCGCGCAGGCCGAAGTCATGGTCGCTCTCGCCGGGAAGTGCGAGCTCGTAGGCATACGGCATCATCACGTGGACGATGTTCGGCACCGCCCCGCCAAGCTGGTTGTGCATGCCCTCCATGCCGCCGAGCGACGTACCGGCGACGGTCGAGCCGTGATAGGCCATCTTGCGCGAGATGATGCGGTTCTTGTTCGGCCTGCCCTGGAGCGCCCAGTAATGACGCACGAGCCTGAGGGCGGTATCGTTGGCTTCCGAACCCGACGAACCGTAGAATACCTGGCTGATGTTCTTCGGCGCGAGTTCGGCCAGCTTCTTGGAAAGCAGCACCGGCGTCGGCGTCGTGCACTTGAAGAAGGAGTTGTAGTAGGGCAACTCCTTCATCTGCGCATAGGCCGCCTCGGCCAGTTCGTGACAGCCGTAGCCGATGTTCACGCACCACAGGCCGGCCATGCCGTCGAGGATTTCCGCCCCTTCCGAATCGTAGATGAACGGGCCTTCGGCGCGGGTGATCATCCGCGACCCGATTTCGCGCAGTTCCTTGTGGTCGGTGAAGGGGTGGAGGTGATGCGCGGCGTCGATCTGCTGAAGCTGCTTCAGCGAATAGTTCTGATATGTCATTGAGTTGTGCCTTCTTCTTGAATCAATCCGGCAGGTGCCGGGTGCGGATTCAAGCAAGGCGTGGCGGCGAATAGCCGATGCGCGCGCAGAGTCGAAGAAGCTCCGTGTGCCGCGTGCGCGGCGACGGCTTCGATGCAGCCTGCACAGGAACATGGGCTTGCGGCGCGCTCATACAGTCAATGTAACCCGCGACCTCGGCCAACGACAAGCACAACCAGTCCGTTCTCCGGAGTGCCGGAATACCGGGCCTCCCAGGAACGTTGACTGCCTGTAGGCCGGCCTTCCGTCGGCCGAGTCCGATCCCCAGGGAGTCAATCAGCATGAAAACCGTAGCTTCAACCCTCGCCGTCCTGTTCCTGAGCACCGCGGCAAGCCTTGCCGCCGAACCCGCCAAGGTCATGGATAGTTCGGCAGGCAAGATCTACACCGACGCCGCGGGCATGACGCTCTACACCTTCGACAAGGACAGCGCCGGCAAATCCGCCTGCAACGACGACTGCGCCAAGAACTGGCCGCCCTTGATGGCCGCTGCCGACGCCAAGGACGAAGGCGAATGGACGCTCGTCACCCGCGACGACGGCTCAAAGATGTGGGCCTATGAGGGCAAGCCCCTCTACACGTTCGCCCAGGACAAGAAGGCCGGCGACGTGACCGGCGACGGCAAGGGTGGCGTCTGGCACGTGGCCAAGGCCGACTGACTGTTGCACACCAGCGGCGGTCCGGCGATCGCCGCTGGTCTCATCTGTATTGCGACCAAACAGGATCGTGATATCGCCGGCAGCATAGCCGACATTCTGGTATCGCGGCATGTCGCTTCCCTCGCGCTATTGGTCGCCGCTTCCGCAATGAGTGCCGACCGCCCGGTCCAATATGCCCACGACAATTCGACCTGCCGTGAGGATTCCGATGACCGTGGCCCTGACCTCCGCCGAACCGGCTGCCGCCGCCGACCGAACCCGACGTGGCGGCCGTGCCGGCAAGCGTTCCGGCTCTTCGGCTTTCGAGCAGCCGCCCTTCCGACAGCTGAAGATCCCCTTCGCCCCGACGAAACTGGTCTCCGACGACGAGCTGGAATCGATCCACCTCGCCTCGCTCCGCGTGCTCAAGGAGATCGGCGTCGAAGTGCTTCACGACGAGGCGCGCGCCACGATGAAGCGTCATGGCGCCGACGTGGCCGAAGGCTCGCATCGCGTCCGCTTCGACCCCGACATGATCATGGAATTCATGGCGTCCTGCCCCTCGGAGGTGACGCTGCACGCCCGCAACCCGGCGCACAACGTCCGTTTCGGCGGCGACAACATCATCTTCGCGCAGATGGCCTCGGCGCCCAATTGCTCGGACACCGATCGCGGCCGCCGCGCCGGCAACCACCAGGATTTCCGCAACCTGGTCAAGCTCGGGCAGATGCACAACATCCTGCATGTCACGGGCGGTTATCCGGTCGAGCCCGTGGACATCCACCCGTCCGTCCGCCACCTCGACTGCCTGCGCGACTTCGCGCTGCTGACCGACAAGGTGTTCCACTGCTACTCGCTGGGCAAGGAACGCAACGTCGACGGCATGGAGATCGCCCGCATCGCCCGCGGCGTCTCGATGGAGCAGTTCGTCGAGGAGCCGTCGGTCCTGACCATCATCAACACCAACTCGCCGCTCAAGCTCGACGTTCCCATGATGGAAGGCATCGTCCAGATGTCGTCGCACGGGCAATTGGTGGTGGTGACGCCCTTCACGCTTTCCGGCGCGATGGCGCCCGTGACGATCGCCGGGGCGCTGGTGCAGCAGAACGCCGAGGCGCTCGCCGCCCTCGCCTTCTCGCAGATGGTGCGAAAGGGTGCGCCGGTGGGTTATGGCGGCTTCACCTCCAACGTCGACATGAAATCGGGTGCGCCCGCCTTCGGCACGCCGGAATACATGAAGGCGCAGCTCGTCGGCGGTCAGCTCGCGCGCCGCTACAACATTCCCTACCGCACCTCCAACGTCTGCGCGGCGAACACCGTGGACGCACAGGCAGCATATGAGAGCGTGTTCTCGCTCTGGGGCTGCGTCCAGGGCGGCGGCAATTTCGTCAAGCACGCCGCCGGCTGGCTCGAAGGCGGGCTGACCTGCTCCTACGAAAAGACCATCCTCGACATCGACCTGCTGCAGATGGTGGCGGAGTTCCTGACGCCGCTCGATCTCTCCGAGGACGCGCTCGCCATCGATGCCATCCGCGACGTCGGTCCCGGCGGCCACTTCTTCGGCACCGCCCACACCCAGTCGCGCTACAAGACCGCCTTCTACGCGCCGATCATCTCCGACTGGCGCAATTTCGAGACCTGGGCGGAGGCCGGCTCACCGACCGCGATCCAGCGCGCCAACCGCATCTGGAAGGAGCGCCTTGCTGCCTACGAGGAGCCATGGATCGACCCGGCGATCCGCGAGGAGCTCAACGCCTTCGTCGACAAGCGCAAGGCCGAGGGCGGCGCGCCGACGGATTTTTGACCAGAGGGGCTTCCAGGGCTCTTCCACGCTGACTCGAATACTTCAAACTTGGATATAACCTCATGAAATCCCATGTGAAAGCGGTTGTCATTGGCGGCGGCGTGGTGGGCTGCTCGGTGCTCTACCACCTCGCCCGCGCCGGCTGGACTGACGTCATGCTGATCGAGCGCTCGGAGCTGACCTCCGGTTCGTCCTGGCATGCCGCCGGCGGCTTCCACACCCTCAACGGCGACCCCAACGTCGCCAAGCTGCAGGCCTACACAGTCCAGCTCTACAAGGAACTGGAGGAGATTTCTGGCCAGTCCTGCTCGCTGCACCTGACCGGCGGCGTCATGCTCGCCGACAGCCCCGAGCGCATGGACTTCCTGCGCCTGGCGCATGCCAAGGGCCGCTATCTCGGCATGGACACCGAGCTGATCACGCCGTCCGAAGCCAAGAAGATGTTCCCGCTGATGGACGAAAAGCACTTCGTCGGCGCCATGTGGGACCCGGTCGAAGGCCATCTCGACCCCTCGGGTACGACCCATGCCTACGCCAAGGCGGCGAAGAAGCTCGGCGCCGAGATCGTGCTGCGCAATCCGGTGAAGGAGTTGACGCAGGATGCCGACGGGACCTGGAACGTCATCACCGAACAGGGCACGGTCAGGGCCGAGCACGTCGTCAACTGCGGCGGCCTGTGGGCGCGCGAGGTCGGCCGCATGGTCGGCGTCGAGCTGCCGGTGCTTGCCATGGAGCATATGTACCTGCTCACCGAGCCGATGCCCGAGGTCGAGGCCTTCAACAAGGAAACCGGCCGCGAGATGATCGGCGTGCTCGACTTCAAGGGCGAGATCTACACGCGCCAGGAGCGCAACGGCATCCTGCTCGGCACCTACGAGAAGGCCTGCAAACCTTGGTCTCCGGTCAACACGCCGTGGGACTTCGGCCACGAACTCTTGGCACCCGACCTGGACCGCATCGCCCCGTCGCTGGAGATCGGCTTCCAGCACTTCCCCGGCATCGCCAACGCCGGCATCAAGCAGGTCATCAACGGCCCCTTCACCTTCGCTCCCGACGGCAACCCGCTGGTCGGCCCGGTGCAAGGCCTGACAAACTTCTGGTGCGCCTGCGCGGTCATGGCCGGCTTCAGCCAGGGCGGCGGCGTCGGCCTGGCGCTGTCCAACTGGATGGTCCATGGCGACCCGGGCTTCGACGTCTGGGGCATGGACGTCGCCCGCTTCGGCGAATGGGCGAGCCTGCGCTACACCAACGCAAAGGTGCGCGAGAACTATTCGCGCCGCTTCTCGATCCGCTTCCCCAATGAAGAGCTCCCGGCCGCCAGGCCGGCACAAACGACTCCGCTCTACGACACCATGGTCGCCAACAACGCCATCATGGGAGACAGCTGGGGCCTGGAAACGCCACTCTGGTTCGCGCCGAAGGGTACGGAACCCAAGGATATCGTGTCCTTCCATCGTTCGAACGATTTCGAGCACATCGGCAACGAAATCCGCGCGACGCGAGAACGCGTGGGCGTGACCGAGATCGCCAACTTCGCCAAGTACGAGGTGTCCGGGCCTGCTTCGGAAGACTTCCTCAACCGGCTGATGACCAACCGCATGCCGAAGAAGGGCCGCATCGTGCTGACGCCGATGCTGAACGAATTCGGCCGGCTGATCGGCGACTTCACCATCGCCAAGACCGGCGACGACAAGTTCATGATCTGGGGCTCGTCGGCGGCGCAGAAATACCACATGCGCTGGTTCGAAAAGCACCTGCCCAAGGACGGCTCGGTGCGCATCCACCGCTTCGACCAGACGCTCGTCGGCCTCTCGATCGCCGGCCCCAAGTCGCAGGCGCTGCTCGCCAAGCTGGTCGACGTCGACGTGTCGAGCAAGGCCTTCCGCTTCATGGACTTCCGCGAGATGGCCGTCGGCGGCGCGCCCTGCATGGTCAACCGCATCACCTATACCGGCGATCTCGGCTACGAGATCTGGATGGCGCCCGCCTACCAGCGCCTGGTCTACAAGGCGATCAAGGAAGCCGGCGAAGAGTTCGGCATCGTCGATTTCGGCATGCGCGCCCTGCTGTCGATGCGCCTGGAGAAGAACTTCCCGACCTGGTTCCGCGAGCTTCGCCCGATCTACGGTCCGTTCGAGGGTTCGATGGAACGCTTCATCAAGCTCGAGAAGAATGACTTCATCGGCCGTGAGGCAGCCGCCAGAGAGCACGCCGAAGGACCGAAGCTGCGCCGCGTCTCCTTCTATGTCGACGCCCTTGACGCCGACGTGATGGGCGACGAGCCGATCTGGGCGAAGGTCAGCTACAAGGACTTCGGCACGGTCGAGAAGCCGCATGGCTACGGCGCGCCGCGCTTCGACGAGACCGGCAAGGAAGTGCGCGGTTCGGACGCCGCAACCGGCGCATCCGCCGTGCGCGGCATCGTCGATGGTGAATGGCGCGTGGTCGGCTGGGTGACCTCGGGCGGCTATGCCCACTATGTCCAGAAGTCGATGGCACAGGGCTACGTTCCGGCAGCTCTCGCCGAAAACGAGGCGGAAGGCCTGTTCGAGATCGAGATCCTGGGCAAACGCCGCCCTGCCCGGATCAATGTCGAACCGCCCTTCGATCCGAGCGGCGACAAGATGCGGGGGTAAGCCCGAGCCGCACGGGAGGGAAAGCAGATGCTCGACGTTGCCCCCCTCTGCCCTGCCGGACATCTCCCCCTCGAAGGGGGAGATTGGCTGTCACACTCGTTTCGCCCAATCTCGACGGACCTCAAAAATGCACAGAGGCTTCAACTGCTAATCTCCCCCCTTGAGGGGGAGATGTCCGGCAGGACAGAGGGGGGCGTGAAGCAGCGCGGCATCAGGCGATTTGCAGGTCGCCGCTGATGGACACCCCGGCAAAAGGCAACTTCGGCCGCCACCGCAAGATCATGCCGTTCGAGCCCGGTTCGGGCTCGGTGGAGGAACTGCGCGAGCAGGCCCGCACCAAGGCAGCCTCGCTCAACAGCCACGTCCTCGGCTACGGAAAGGTCGCCGAGGCCGAGTGGGCGGCGGCAGGCATCGCCGCGCCCGATCTTGGCGCAATGCGCAGCTATCGCCTGGAACGCATCCGCTCGGAACTCAGGCGTCGCGGCTATGCCGGCGCCCTGCTCTACGATCCCGTCAACATCCGTTACGCCACCGATTCGACCAACATGCAGCTGTGGGTGGCGCATAACCCGACGCGCCACTGCTTCGTCGCCACCGACGGGCCGGTGGTTCTGTTCGACTACTTTTCCTGCGAACACCTGTCCGACCATTCGGGCGTCGTCGACGAGGTCCGGCCGGCGGTGTCGTGGATGTATCTCTACAGCGGCGAACTGACCGCCATGAAGGTCGAGCGCTGGGCAAACGGCATCGCCGACGTCGTTCGCGAGCATGGCGGCGGCAACAGCCGCATCGCCATCGACCACCTCGACCACGAAGGCGTCGACGCACTTGCTCGCCTCGGCATATCGGTCGGCAATGGCGAGGCGGTGATGGAGAACGCCCGCCTGATCAAGTCGCCTGACGAGGTCCTCTGCATGCGCCGCTCCATCGTCGCCTGCGAGGCCGCAATGGGCGAGATGGAGGCGGCACTCCGGCCGGGCATTTCCGAGAATGAACTCTGGGCCGAACTGCATCGCGGCAACATCGCCCGCGGCGGCGAATGGATCGAGACGCGGCTCCTGGCGTCCGGCCCGCGCACCAATCCATGGTTCCAGGAATGCTCGTCGCGCATCGTCGAGGCCGGCGATCTCGTCGCCTTCGACACCGACCTCATCGGCCCATACGGTTTCTGTGCCGATCTATCGCGGACCTGGCTCTGCAGTGATGGAGCACCCACCGACGAACAGCGCGACCTCTATAGGATCGCTGCCGCGCAGATCGCCCACAATGTCGCGCTGCTGAAGCCCGGAATCGGCTTCCGGGAGCTCGTCGAACTGTCAGCGGTGCCGCCGCCCGACTGCTTTCCGGCGCGCTACGGGGTGCTCTATCATGGCGTCGGCCTCGCCGACGAATACCCGACCCTGCCCCATGCCACGGACTGGACCGCCGACACGCCGGACGGCGTGCTGGAGCCCGGCATGGTGCTGTGCGTCGAGAGCTATATCGGCCGCCTCGGCGGCCGCGAGGGCGTCAAGATCGAGGAACAGGTGCTCATCACCGAGACCGGTCATGAGCAGCTCTCCGCCTACCCGCTGGATGCGCGCTTGCTGGGCGGGTGAGGACGCCAGACCGCGGCTGTTTGTTCTTGGCGACCGAGCAGGTCTATGAGCGGCAATTCTGGCAGCAAATCCAAGCCGAATACCTTTTGCTTGCTTGGCGAGGCGTCAGCACTCCTAGACGTCGCGTCATGGAGAGAAGTTACGTAGATGAATTCGCGCCACGATTGAGAAGAATGGTCTTCCATGATACTTGGCGCGCATGCAGATCAGACTGGCATCTATCCCTTCTTTTCGATTTCACGCGGCGCAGACCGAGTGGCTTGCCGAAGGCAAGGTCGGCCGGTTCGACGCAATCGTCGTGGTGCTGGCCGTCTATGCCGGCCTTCAGGTGGTGGCGATGACCCTGCTGTCCCAGGTCGTGGGCACCGGGGTTGGCGTCGATGACGCCGAACAACTGATGTACATGACCGAGTTGCAAGCTGGTTACGGTGGCTCGCAACCGCCCCTGTACACTTGGCTCGGCTGGCTGGTGGCGCAATTGTTTGGCCCGAGCGTACTCACCCTCAAGCTCGTCAAATACTCGATGATGTTCGTGGCGGCGTCGGCGATCCTGCTCGCCGTGCTGAAGCTTGGTTACTCCCGCCGTACTGCGGTGACAGCCTTGTTCGGCGTGCTGCTCTTCCCGCAGATATTCTGGGAAATGCAGCATACGCTGTCGCATTCGGTAGCCGTCTTTGCCCTGGGCTCGCTGGTGCTTTTGGCAGTGGCCTGGCTGTTGCAGCGGCAATCCGCCCTGGTCTATGCGGTGTTCGGACTTGCGATGGGCGCTGCCATTCTGGCTAAGTACAACGACCTGATACTGCTCGTTGCCATCGTGGTTGCGGCGCTGTCGCTGAGCGCAACTCGGGCGATAATCCTGGACCGCCGCTTCCTCATCAGCATCGGCGTCGCCGTGCTCGTCTGTGTGCCGACGCTCTACTGGAATGCGACCCATCCCGGTGAGCTGGTCGCTCGTGGCTACAAGTTCGGATTGGGTTCAGATCAGGGCCAGCTGGCCGTGGCCTGGCTCGGGATTCGGGGCTTCACCCGGGCAGCGTTCAACTTTGCCGTGCTGCCCATTGCCGTCTTCGCGGTCGCATTCATTGCAGCGCGCGCCCGGCCTTTTACCGCTGACCAGCACCTTCCCGTCCTAGAGAAATTGATATGGCGAACGATCCTTGCAGGTCTCGCCATCGGACTGCTCCTGGCTCTCGCCAGCGGAGCCACCACGTTCAGGGACCGCTGGATGTTGCCTCTGCTGCTGTTCCTGCCCGTGGCGCTGGCCATGCGGCTGGACAGTCTGGGCAACAAAGGCAGGACGGCGCAGGCCATCGTCATCAGCGTGGCCGCCACGTTGGCGATCCTCGTGCTGCCCCTTACCTGGTACATGCATCTCTACGGCGGCGACGGCAGGGGCAGCATCGCCCGCATCGACTATGGCACCCTCCATCGCGGCATGGTCGCCGAAGAGCCGGTTCGAACCGTAGTGTCCAATTGGCACTGGATCGGCAACCTCAAGCTGGTCGATCCAGCCCTGACGATACTGTCGTCGGAAGTGCCGGACTTCATCAAGCAGCTTCAGGAGCCGGCCGTCATCGCCCTTCTCGACGGCCAGCAACCGAGCGAGGAACTGCTCGGTCTCGTCGCCAAGGCTGGCTATGCGCCTGGCAATTCCATGGCAGTCCTCGATGTTCCGATGTTGTTCAGCCGGAAGGAGACTGACCGCAAGGTCAGCATCATACGACTGATGAAGGCTCCCCCGGCCTCGGCACCGCAGGCGAACTGACCCTGCTCGAGACGGCGCTCGGTTCCATGCGGCGCCCTGAACCCCTGAATTGAACGGGGCGTCCCTGCAAACTCAGTCCATTCCGGCAATGACGTCGATGAGTTTCTCCGGGACGGGTGTGCTGATCGCCGTGATGAACGGCAGGCCCTTGCGCTTGCCTGTCCAGCCGACGACGACAAGCCCCTTGGCCGCTGGTTCGAAACGCTGCGCCAGGGTCCAGCTCCGGCAATCGATGGTTGCCACATCGGCCCTGCCTTCGACGATGTAGGCGAGCGATGAGCGATGGCCGCCGCTCTCCACCTGCTCGGAGAACATGTCGAGGCTTTCGCCCAGAGCCGCAAGGTCGCGGGAAATGCCGTCATAGCCAGACATTGAATCCCGGCTGTTGAAGGCGAATCGCTTGCCGCGGATAAGCTCCAGCGGGATCTGCGCCGCATTGTCCGCCGTCGCGGCGACTGGCGAGGCGACCGCGCCCGCTCGCATGACGATCGCACTGGAATAGAGATCGCCGCGCCCGCCCTCGATGCCGTCGTAGTTCGGCTGGCCGATGACCCGAACTTCCGCAGCGAGCCCGGTTTTCTCCATGGGTCCCCAGCACGTTTGGCCGACCAGGAGTTGCGGATGCCGGAACAGCGTCGCCAGATCGAAATCTTCGGGGGGCAGTGTTGCCGGGTCGGGAGCGATCACCTCGCCGGCGCGGTTGCGGATCCCCCCTGGAACGGCCGGCATGTCGCGGTTGCATCTGGCAAGGCGCTCCGGGGCATCGTATCCCGCTGCCCGCAGCCTTTCACGCAGGGTTGTCCATTGGGCATCGACGTCCGCCCGAATTTCGGGCCAGTCATACATGGGCAGTGCGGCTACGAAAGTGCTCATGACAATTATTTCAAGCTCAATTGCGTCTGCTGGCAAGCGAAAGAAGGCTTATTCTTTCGGTGGTTCGGCGGGTACGGGCGCCGTACCCAGCCCGTTGACGTTGCGCGCCCTGATGCGCGGCGCAAACGCCCTGCCGGCCTCGGGGGTGCGGCGCAGCACGGGATGACACACCGGCTCCTTGGCGCGGAACGCATAGGCGCGGATCAGCGACAGATAGTTCGGATAGGCATAGCCCTTGTTCATCCTGAGCCACTCGTCGCGGCGTGCGCGAAACAGCGCCGGCAACTTGTACCAGGCCACGGTGGGGCTCTTGTGGTGCACGAAATGCAGGTTGTTGTTGAGGAACAAGATGGACAGCGGCGAGCGTTCGACGATGATCGTTCGCCCTTCCGGATGCTCGGACCACTGGTGCTCGGCAAAGGTGCGGACGGAGATCACGGAATGTCCGAGCCAGACGGGAACCAGCATGTAGAGCCAGATCGGCATGCCGAAACCAAACTGGATCACCGGAAGGACCACGGCGAGGCCCGCCCCGTGCAGAAGCCAGGCCTTGCGGATCGACTTGTCGCCGGCGGCGATCGACTTCGCGTCATCGATGAAGAAGCCGATGCACGACAGAAGCGGCCCCAACACGAAGCGCCCGGCCATGGTATTGTTGACCTTGAGCACGAACTTCATCGCCCCCGGCAGTTGCTCATGCTGCCACAGCGCCCGATAATAGCTCTCGGGGTCATCGAACGGGTCGGTCAGCTTCTCGTCGGCATGGTGGCGCAGGTGAATGGTCTTGAAGCGCCGGTACGGCCAGAGGAGGCCGATCGGAAGCGACACCAGCGCTTCGTTGACCAGCGCATTGCGTGTCGGATGGCCGTGCAGCACTTCGTGCACCAGCGATGACTGAAGGGCCACCGTCAGAGACAGGACAATCAGGGCCGCGACGGGAAATGCCGGCCACAGCAGCCCGCCGGCGACGAGCCAGACGGCATAGCAGGCGGCGATGAGAAATACTGTCGGCCACTCCACCGCTGTGGTCGTGCTGCGCCTTTTTCTGCTCTTTGCCATGCTGCTGCCTGCTGTCCCCTCATGCCGGAACCTGATGGTTCCTGACATAATGTTGTCAGTAATCATGCATGGCTTCAACGCGACAATGCGTACATAATGTTTACATTGCGCTCCTTAGGCCGCAGTTGTTACACTTAGTCAACACGAGGGATGCTTTATCTAATTCCGCGCGCCGACATGCCGCCGGAAGCAATTCGAATCCAGGAAGACCCGGGCCATGGACAAACGCGATCTATCGGAAGTGTTCAGGGAGCGCATCAAGACGCTGGTTCAGCGCTCAGGGCTCAACCAGTCGGCTTTCGCGGCCTCGATCGACATCGACCGCTCGGCGCTGTCGCAACTACTGTCTGGCGCCACGACGCGCCTGCCCCGGGCCGAAACGCTGCTGACGATCGCTTCGACCCACAAGGTCTCGCTCGACTGGCTGCTCGGCCTCAGCCAGGACGAAGGCGTCACCGGCGAGATCCGAGAAAGCCTCGAAATCGAGGAGGCGTCGGGCGGTTTCGAGCGAACGCTGATTGCCAAGTGGCACGCGGAAGCGGCAGGGACCAAGATTCGCTACGTGCCGGCCGGCATTCCCGACCTCTTGCGCACCGAGGCGCTGATCGACTACGAGGCCGACATCTCGAAGAAGAGCCGCGAGGCACAGGCGGGCGAGACGCAATATCGCATCGACTACAACCGCAGGCCCGAGACCGACATGGAGGTCTGCATGCCGCGCCACACGCTGGAGATTTTCGCGCGCGGGTTAGGCGTCTGGTCGGGTCTCCCCGACCGCGACCGCCGGGCGCAACTGCGCCACATGGCCGACCTGCTCGACGACCTCTATCCGACCTTCCGCCTGTTTCTCTACGACGGTCGGCTTCGGTATTCCGTGCCCTACACGATCTTCGGCCAGGCCCGCGCCGCTCTCTACGTGGGCGACATGTATCTGGTGCTCTACGCCACAGAGCCGATCCGCACCCTGACCCGCCATTTCGAGAACCTGATCCGCGCCGCCGACATCAATCCGCACGAGACGGCGGCCTTTGCCCGCAAGCTGGCGACAAGCTTCTTCACCCGCTGATCGCTGAAGCGGCACCCTTTGAACTGGAGGCAAGGCTGCGCGCACTGGCCGATATCGCCGTCGGCCACGACGCCGGACATTGACTGGACATAAAGACTTCTTTATATCCTTATCCATCTTCCATTCACATGAAAGCCGTCTCGATGACCGTCAATCCGATCGACGCCCTGCTCGCCGAAAAGGGCATCTTGCTTGCCGACGGCGCCACCGGGACAAACCTGTTCGGCATGGGCCTGGAGGCGGGCGAAGCTCCCGAGCTGTGGAACGAAAGCGCGCCCGAGAAGATCGAGACGCTGCATCAGAACTTCGTCGATGCGGGCGCCGACATCATCCTCACCAATTCCTTCGGCGGCACGCGCCATCGGCTCAAGCTGCATCACGCGCAGGATCGCGTCTTCGAGCTCAACAGGCGTGCCGCCGAGATCGCCCGCTCGGTCGCCGACAAGGCCGGCCGCAAGGTGATCGTCGCCGGTTCCGTCGGCCCGACCGGCGAGTTGCTGGTGCCGCTCGGCGCGCTGACCTACGAGGCCGCGGTCGACGCCTTCGCCGAACAGATCGAGGGGCTGAAGGCCGGTGGCGCCGAAGTCGCCTGGATCGAGACCATGTCAGCCCCCGACGAGATCCGCGCGGCCGCCGAGGCCGCGATCCGCGTTGGCCTGCCCTATACCTATACCGGTTCGTTCGACACCGCCGGCCGCACCATGATGGGCCTGTTGCCCAAGGACATCCACGCCGTTGCCAACGGCCTGGCACAATCCCCCATCGGCGTCGGCGCCAATTGCGGCGTGGGCGCTTCCGATATCCTCGCCTCGCTGCTGGACATGACCGCGGCCAAGCCGGAGGCGACCGTCATCGTCAAGGGCAACTGCGGCATTCCCGAGTTTCGCGGAACCGAAATCCACTATTCCGGCACGCCGGAACTGATGTCGGATTACGTGCGGCTCGCCGTCGACGGTGGCGCCAGGATCATCGGCGGCTGCTGCGGCACCTCGTTCGAACACCTGGCCGCGATGCGCAAGGCGCTCGACGGCCACCGGAAGGACGCGCGCCCGACCGTCGCGACCATCATCGAACGCATCGGCCCGATGCGTAACAAGCTGGCCGATGCCGGTTCGGGCGAGGGCGGCGAGGGCCGCCGCGAACGCCGCCGCCGCAGCTGACCTGTTCAGCTGTTCTCATCGTAGCGGGCGTGGGCCGACCTGATGTCGGTCCCTGCCCCTTCGACCGGCCGCATCACCGCGAGGGCGTCCGATATCCGGACGTCCGCAAGCCTTTCCATGACCAGGCCAAATCGCTCGTTGCGCAGCGCTGACAGCGCCGTGCGGTGCGCATCGTCCAGGGCACTTGTACCGCTGCCGGCCGGGCGCTCGGCTCGAGTGGCTGTTGCGGCCACCAGATTTTCGGCGCGGCCCGCCACGCGGGACTGTGAAACAGCCGAAGCGGGCGCGAACGCCGCCGCGCCAGAAATCGGACCATCAACCTGCATTCCAAGCCCCCGTCTTGCCCGATGGCTGTCCTAGCCGCGGATCGTTGCGATCCGGTTCGCGGAGACGTGGGCTTTTGACTTGAATTGTAGGAAGTTCCCGCCTCACGGCGGGAGCTTGAAAGCCGGGATCGGCGGCAATCAGAGGTCTTCGAGATCGCGGCGCGCCTTCTTGAGGATCTCGCGTGCCTTCTCGGCCTGAGCCGCCGTCAGCGAGCCGCTGCGCAGCCGGCTGAACACTGCGAAATTCAGGGCCTTGACTTCGTCGCCGAGCGCCACGCCACTGACCTGTGTCGAGGCTTCGTCGATCTGGGCATTGATCTTGGCGAGTTCCGCCGCATTTTCCGCGAGATAGGCCTTGCCCTGCTCGGTGATCGAATAGAGCCGCTTGTTGCCATCGGCGGTCGACGACACGAGGTCCGCCTCCTCCAGCATCTGCAGCATCGGATAGATCGCGCCCGGGCTCGGGCTGTAGGCGCCCTGGAACTTGGCTTCCAGCGCCTTGATGATGTCGTAGCCGTGGCGCGGCTCCTCGGCGATCAGGCCGAGCACGACCAGGCGCAGCGCGCCGGGATCGAACATGCGCGGGCCGCGGCCGCCGAAGGGGCCGCCACGATGGCGACCGAAGGGACCGCCGCGGCCGTGCCGGCCGCCGCCCCTGCCGCCTTCATGCTGGCCCGACATGGACCATTCTCCGCCGCAGCGATGATTGAAATTGGGGTGGTTGAACATGTGAGTACCTCTCCAGGATGTTTGCTTCATGCCGCTATATCTATTCAACGATATATCTTTTGCAAGATAGAACGTAAGGATTTTTCCGGCCGGCGGGTGACGGCCGCGCGAAAAGGGCCGACAAAGAGCGCCTTCGCCTGCCCAACCAACAGGATTTTTTCTTCTTTTTTTCAGTAGCTTATAACAGCCGAGCGCCGTGCTCGCACGACATGCGGCACTTGCGAAATCCAGTGCCCGCTTGCGGCTTACGCACTGACGACGACGTCAGTCATGGTCTCACTGAAGTGCTCTTCCTGTCGCTCCAGCCATGCATAGGCCGCCGGCCAGTTGGCCGGATCGACCATCGCGACGGGATGGTTGGACAGGTAGCAGAGATTGTATTCGCCGCGCAGGCTGACGCCGAGCGCGTGGCCGAGTCTAGGCTCGAACGCCGAGAGCCGGTTCAAAGTGGTGGCAAAACCCTCGCCACGCTGGCCGCGCACGAACAGCCCGACGCTTCGATTGGTGAGGTAGAGCGAGACGACGAGATCGCCCGAGACATGGCGCCAGCGCGAATAGAGGCTGCCATGGCGTATCCTGGGATCGTTGCGCCGGACGAGATAGCCGTCCCAGAATGCCTTGATCTCGCGCGACGACAGCGAGCGCAGGCCGCCATGCGCGATGTCCCATTCGTCCAGCTGCCTGTCGGCCATTTCAGCTCTCCAATGCCCCGCCTTCGTGATTTCGGGTGGACGCCTAGAGACCACAAAAGATCGACCGGCGGAAAGCCCCCTTTCCGCCGGCCGGCCCACCTGCCCAAGCCAGGTCGTTGCTACTGCCTGCTGCCCTGAAGCGAAGACGCCAGCCGCACCAGCGACAGGAATTCGGAGCGATATCCGTAAGGATCGGCACCGCGCGCCGCCGAGGCGATCTCAGCGATCTTTTCGTAGCCGAGCTTCGATGTCGCATCCTCGTCGCGCAGCTTCTGGCCGAAGGCCGCCACCGCCACCGAGAAGCGCTGGTCGGTGCCGGCGGCGTCGAAACTGGCGACCTCGTTCGCCTTGGTCACTGGCGTGGTGATCAGCTTGCTCACATCGCCGTCGGGCGCCTTGTAGCGGATCTTCACGAAGGCATATTCGTCGGCGTTCGAGACACCGCCATTGTTAGTGGCCGCCTGGCCGTAGCGCAGCGGATCCATGGCAAGCGAAGGGCTGTCCTTGGGCGTGATCTCGTAGATCGCCGTCACCGAATGGCCCGACCCGATCTCGCCGGCGTCGACGCGGTCGTTGTTGAAGTCCTCGCGGTTCAGCGCCCGGGTTTCGTAGCCGATCAGCCGGTATTCGGCGACCGCCGCCGGATTGAACTCGACCTGGATCTTCACGTCCTTGGCGATCGGGAACAGCGTCGACGATGCATCCTGCACCAGCACCTTCTCGGCTTCCGCCAGCGTGTCGATATAGGCCGCGGTGCCGTTGCCGTTCTGGGCGATGGTCTGCATCATCTGGTCGTTGAGATTGCCGCGGCCGAAGCCGAACACCGACAGGAACACGCCCGACTTGCGCTTCTCCTCGATCAGCAGCTTGAGATCGTCGTCATCGGTCTGGCCGACATTGAAGTCGCCGTCGGTCGCCAGCATCACGCGGTTGATGCCGTCCTTGACGAAGCTCTTCTGCGCCAGTCGGTAGGCCTCGCGAATGCCCGCCTCGCCGGCGGTGGAACCTCCTGGCGTCAACGCGTCGATGGCGGACAGGATCTTGTCGCGCTCGGAAGCGCTTGTCGGCTCGAGCACGGTCCCCGCATTGCCGGCATAGGTCACGATCGAGACGGTGTCGTCGGGCGCAAGCTTGTTGACCAGAAGCCGGAAGGCCGAGCGCAGCAACGGCAGCTTGTCCGGCTCATCCATCGAGCCCGACACGTCGATCAGGAACACCAGGTTCGCCTTCGGCCGCTCCGCCGGCTGCACGTCATAGCCCTTGATGGCGACATGCATCAGCTTGGTGTGCTCGCTCCACGGCGTCGGCATGACGCTGACCGTGGTGTTGAACGGCGTCGCCGCCTGGTCCGGCCCCTTCCAGTCATAGGGGAAGTAGTTGACCATCTCCTCGACCCGTACGGTGTCGGGCTGGGGAAGGATGCCTTCCTTCAGCGAACGGCGGACGAAGGAATAGGACGCCGTGTCGACGTCGATGGAGAAGGTGGAAACCGGTTCCTCAAGCGCCGAGCGCACCGGATTGGTCTTGAAGTCCTGGATGCGGTCGCGATTCTCGGCCGGCGGCATCGGCATGTCACCGGGCGCAATGGCCGCCTGTGGCTGGACCATCAGCGTCGGCATGCCCTGCGCGCTCATCCGTGCGGCAGCATCCGCCATCGGCGCAGGCGCCGCCGGGCTGGCTGGCGCAATCTCACCTATCACGGCAACCTCGTCACTGGCCGTCTCGGATTTCTGCTTGGCAGCCTCGGAGGCGGCCAGCGGCTTGGCTGCATCGAGTTCCGCATCGGACTTCTTCAGCGGCTCGACCGTCACGACCGGAACATCAGTGCGCTGACGCGCCAGTTCGGTTTCTTCCGGGGCCGAAAACTGGAACGGCGACTGCTCCATCAGGTAAAACGTGGCGTAGCCGGCAATCGGCAGGGCGACGAGCCCGGCGAGAGCCGGCGCCGCGATCAGCTTCTTCTGCATGATGTCTCTCCAGAGCTTCCTTGCTCGTTCGGTGAGACGATTGCCCTCGCCCATTCCTTGGGGGGCGACAGAAATATCTTCCTCATCGAAGGCAGCCATGGCCGCGGCCAGCGCCCGCGCTTTGGCATCAGCGTCTGGCGCCGGCGGCTTCATACCCCTGAGCATGTCGAGTTCAGTGTCGTCGACCATGATCATACTTCCCCGGCCGAGCGCATCAGCAGCTTCAGCCGTTTCTTCGCTTCATGGATGTGCCAGGAGACCGTTGCCTCGGCGATGGCCATGGCCTCGGCCGCATCGGCATGCGACAGGCCCTCGCCATAAACCAAAAGCACCGCGTCGCGCTGCTTGTCCGGCAGCTGGCGTACGGCGGCCCACAAGGCTTCCGTCGGGTCTTCGCCGCCCTCTGGTTCGCCCGCGACCAGTGCGTGGACGCCATAGGCGGCGGTCTTGGCCATGTCCCTCGACGATTTGCGCAGCGCATCGCGTGCGACGTTGATGGTCATGGCATAGAGCCAGGTGGTGAAGGCCGAGCCGCCGCGATAGTCCCTGACGGCACGCCCCAGCCGCACGCACACGTCCTGGGCGATGTCCTCGGCATCCGATGCATTGCCGCACCAGCGCCAGGCGACACGATGGATGAAATCATAGTGCCTTCCGACGAGTTCGCCGAAAGCCCGCCTGTCGCCATCGCGCGCTCGTCCGACCAGTTCTGCGTCGGAGGCCTCGCCCTCGTCCAGCATCATCGCCATCATCGCCACTTGGACGAGAGCTTCTGGGCAATCCTTGGGGTGGTCAAAAGAAAATTTTCAGACCGCCTGTCCGGCCACCCAGCCCGACGACCAGGCCCACTGGAAATTGTAGCCGCCGAGCCAGCCGGTGACGTCGACGACCTCGCCGATGAAATAGAGGCCGGGCACCGATTTCGCCTGCATGGTCTTCTGGTCGAGCGTACGCGTGTCGACCCCGCCAAGCGTCACCTCGGCGGTGCGATAGCCCTCGGAGCCGGCCGGCTTGATGCGCCACTGATTGACCGCTGCATCAACCGCCTTCAGGTGGGAATCGTTGAGATCGGCGAGATTGCCGTTGAAGCCGAGCCGCTCGGCGATGGTCTGGGCGAGCTTCTTGGGCAGATGTGCTGCAAGAATGGTCTGGACCGCCTGGCGACCGTTGGCACGCTTGGCCTCGCGCAGGATGCCGGCGACGTCCATGCCCGGCAGCATCGAGATCGCGATCTCGTCGCCCTCGCGCCAATAGGACGAGATCTGCAGGATCGACGGGCCGCTGATGCCGCGATGGGTGAACAGCATCGCCTCCGCAAAGCTCGCCTTGCCGCAGCCGACCTCCGCGTCGACCGCGACGCCGGAGAGCGGAGCCAGCTTCGCAAGCGTATTGGCATCGAAGGTCAGCGGCACGAGCGCGGGCCGCGTCTCGACCACGAAGAGACCGAACTGCTCCGCAATCTCGTAACCGAAGCCGGTCGCGCCCATCTTGGGGATCGACTTGCCGCCGCAGGCGACGACCAGCGACGAGCACCGGACCTTGCCGCCTGTCAGCGCAAGTTCGAAGCCGTCGCCGAAACGGCTGACGCCTTCGACCTTGGTGGCGAGCCGCATCTCGACACCGCCGTCGCGCATCTCGGCAACCAGCATGTCGATGATCTGGCGCGCCGAGCCGTCGCAGAACAGCTGGCCGAGGGTCTTTTCGTGATAGGCGACGCCATGGCGCTCGACGAGCGCAATGAAATTGCGCTGCGTGTAGCGGCTCAGCGCCGAAATGCAGAAATGCGGGTTCTGCGAGAGAAAGTTCTTCGGCGTGGCGTTAATGTTGGTGAAGTTGCAACGGCCGCCACCGGAGATGCGGATCTTTTCGCCCGGCGCCGAGGCATGGTCGACGATCAGCACGGAGCGGCCGCGCTTGCCCGCCTCAGCGGCACACATCATGCCGGCCGCGCCCGCGCCGATCACCACGACGTCGAATGATTGCATCAAGGCTTTCCATCGGTGAGAACATCGACGCCCGTTCAGCCCGGGCGCATTCCGCCGGCCTGATAGCCGACCGCGGCGGAATTGGCAAAACCGCCGCTATTCCAGCGTCTCCTCAAATAGTATCAGCAGGCGTTTCCAATGCCGCGAGGCGCCGGCGGCATCGTAGACGCCATGGTCGGGAACGCACCAGCCGTGCCCCATGCCGACATAGTTTTCGATGATGTGGTCGACGCCGGCAGCGCGCAGCGTCTCGGCAAGCAGCGCCGACTGTTCTGGCGGAAAACTGCCGTCGACGCCGGCGGAACCGACATAGACGCGCGCCTTGAGCCGGGCCGCGTTGCGATGCGGGCTGTCGGGCGCGTCGCTGGCCAGATTGCCGCCATGGAAACTCGCCGCAGCCACGATCCGGTCCGGATGCGCGGTAGCCGCGTTCAGCGCCCGCGAGCCGCCCATGCAGTAGCCGACTGTCCCGATCGGGCCGGATATGCCTTCGGCCACCAGTGCTTCGATGAACGCGCCGGTATCGCGCATCGTCATCGCCTGGGTGGTGCCGCCGATCAGCGCGCGCAGTTCGGCACGGGTCTTCTCTTCGGCAAACGCGGTCTTGGCGTCGAACGGGCCGTAGGCGCCAGCGCGATAGAACAGGTCCGGCACCAGCACCGCATAGCCGTGCCCTGCCAGGCGTTCGGCCATGTGGTCGAGCGCCGGACGCGGTCCGAAGGCATCCATGTAGAGGATGACGCCGGTGCGGACTTTGTCGGCGGACCTGAACAGGCCGGCCCTGGCAACGCCGTCCGGTGTCCTTATCTCGATCTCCCGCTTGGCCATGGCTGGTCTCCTTCTGCTCGGCACAGCAGCAAAGATAGGGGCTTATCCCCCGGCCGCAACGTTCGGACGTCAGGCCCGGCTGGAGACGCGCATGGTCCTTGCACCGACATGGAGGGCGCGGCCGGCCCCCATTCCCATGATGGCGGCGCCGAGCGCCAGCGCAACGAACAGGAACGCGGTAGCCGCAAAGCCGCCGGTCCAGCCGCGGATCAGTCCGACCAGCAGAGGACCGAAGGCAGCGATCGTATAGCCGACGCCCTGCGCCATGCCGGACAGGTGGGCGGCGACATGCGCGTCCGGAGAACGCAGCACGATCAGCGTCATTGCAGCAGCGATAAGGCCGCCCTGGCCGACGCCTTGAAGGACCGCCCAGAACAACACGGTCGAGGTGGGCGCAAAAAGTATGCCCAGCAGCGCGATCACCGCTGCCGCGACGAGCGCGACAGTGACCCCGCGCTGATCCTTGCGGCGGATGGCGATGGACGGCACGGCGAGGCAGGTGACCACCTGTGCCATCACCGACAGCGACACGATCGCGCCGGCGGTCGTGGGGTCGAAGCCGCGCTCGCGCAGGATCGGTGCCAGCCAGCCGAAGACGCAATAGGCCAGCGCCGACTGCAGGCCCATGAACAGCGTGACCTGCCAGGCCAGACGATCGCGCCAGAGCCCGACGACGCGGAAGCCGCCGTGGCTCGCCTGCCTGCGGCTGCCGAGTGCCTGCGGGGCCCATACGAGCAGAACGGCGAATGCGGGCACCGCCCATGCGGCCAGCGCGCCGGACCAGGAGCCGGTCAGCCGATGCTCGATGGGCAGGGTCAGCCCCGAGGCGGAGGCCGCCCCCGCGCAGAGTGCCATCGTGTAGAGCCCGGTCATCATCGCCGCCTTGTCGGGGAAGTCGCGCTTCACCAGGCCGGGCAGCAGCACGTTGCTGACCGCGATCGCGGCACCTGCCATGAAGCTCGCGACGAACAGCAGCGGCACCGAAGCGAGGCCTCGCAGCGCCGTTCCGGCCGTCAGCAGCATGAGTGCCGCAAGCAGCGTCCGCTCGGCCCCGTAGCGCTGCGCCAGTTTCGGCGCCAAAGGGGCAAAGAGCCCAAGACACAGCACGGGCAGCGTCGTGAGCAGGCTGGCGCCAGCAGTGGTCAGCCCCGTCGCCTGCATCACCTCGGGCAGGAGCACCGAAAGGCTGGAGAACAGCGGCCTGAGATTGAAGGCGATCAGCACCAGGCTGGCGCCGAGGACGAAACGCGCACCGCCGCCATGCAACGCAGGCGGTTGCGGCTTGGGCAGGCTGTCAGCCTCCGCATCGATCAGCTGGTCGCCGAGGCCGTCGACGGCCATGGCTTTAGCCCGCGAATCGGGCTGGCGGAAGGTCTGGTTCATTGCGAAAGAAGCCGATCGAGCTCGAGAAGCACGGGCGCCATGAAGGCGCGGACGGCGGCAGCCGCCCGATCGGGATCGCCGGAGGCAACGCCGTCGACGATTGCGGCATGGGCCCGCACATCGGGCTCGGGAAGGTCGCTTGCGATCGTCGAGTGGATGGTTTCCGCAATCGCGGCCGTGAAGAAGTCGTAGAGTTCGAGCATCGCGCGATTGCCCGACGCCTCGACGATCGAGCGGTGGAAGGCGATGTCGCGGCGGATGAAGGCCTCGCGCCCGCCATCGGCCACGGTTCCGCGCGCGGAAAGCAGGCTTCGCATCCTCTCGAT
This sequence comes from Aminobacter sp. Piv2-1, assembly GCF_037625995.1. NCBI lineage: Bacteria > Pseudomonadati > Pseudomonadota > Alphaproteobacteria > Hyphomicrobiales > Phyllobacteriaceae > Aminobacter > Aminobacter sp. Piv2-1. Next base: position 60,767 of record NZ_JARKMU010000010.1, on the reverse strand, counting down.
GTCGGCCGGCACATGGCGCAGGGCCGCTAGGCGTGCTGCCTCCACGTCGAGCGCAGCGCGGGCCTCCCATTGGTCGCGAAGGCCCGCGCGCTTGACCCGGTCGAGCGCAGCAGCCGGGTCGACGGTCGAGCGCACATAGGTACCCGACCCCTGCCTGGTCTCCAGGAGCCCTTGCGAGACCAGCGTCCGAACCGCTTCCCGCACCGTGCCGCGGCTGACCAAAAGCATGCCGGACAGCGCCGCCTCGTTCGGAATACGGCTCCCCAAGGCCCAGCGACCGCCGGCGATCTCAGCTCGCAGGCTCTCGGCTGCACTATCGGCAAGGTTGGTACGAATGGCAGGTTGCATCGGCCCGATGGTCAAATCATCTGATGACTTGACCATTAGCCTTGCCGGCTAGGTACGTCAATCTCTGCAAACGAACCTGTACCAGACGAACTACTACGCTCAGAGGCCGGCAAAGCTCTTCATGTGGAAGGCCTGCACTGCCTCCGGATACCGATAGGCGAGACCATGGGGACAAGCGTTGCGGTCCAGGCAACCGCCGCTGCGGCAAGCGCCGCCCGCTGGAGCACGCACATGCGCGAGGCAGTCTTCATAGGCAAATCCGGATCCCGAATAGGCTCCCACCGGACATGATTTAAGGCAGGGTTTTCCAACACATAGATCGCAAAGGTGACCCTGTTCGCGAACCTCCGGAATTTCGTTTTCGACATCGAACAGCAGCGCACCGCGATAGGCGTGCCAAAGCCCGTATTCGGGATGCATGAGGATGCCGAGCGGCGAGGGTCGCAGTCCCTCGGCGCGCATCGCCCATTGCTGGAAGGGCAGATGCGGCCGGTCCGACGGCGAGACGGCACGGGCGCCGAAGTCTTTCGCGACACGCCCGATCACCTCTCGCGACCAACCGTCCAGAGGGTTTTCAAGACCTGTCGGCTGGGCCTCGCGCCAGCGCTCGAAATGACGCCAGGGCGCGGCTCCCGCCTGCCCGACCAGCAGCAAGGATCTGGCCGGACGCAGGGAAGGGCCCGGCGGCGCATCCTCGCCGTCTTCAAAAGCAATACCGCCGCGCGGGATGAGCCCATGCTCGGCCAGCGCGGCGGCGATTCGTCTGGTCGGGCTGTCGCCGGACATCATCCCTTCCGGTCCGGATCGGAGAACGCGCTCCGCCAGACTTCCTTGTGAATGATGTTGGCGACTTTAGCCCCGCCTGTAACGGGCTCCCTTCAAGTGAAGGCGTCGGGCATCGATTCCTTCTTCTTGGCGATGAAGTCCTTGAGGCCATCATCGATGCCCGGATCGAGATAAGGCGCCTCGTAGGTTTCGAGCCAGCGCCGCGCGAGTTCATTGGCACGCTGCGGTGCGGTCTTCTGGCCTTCGGCCAGCCACTGCTCGTAGGAATTGTTGTCGGCGATGCTGGAACGGTAGAAGGCCGACTGGAAATTCGCCTGGGTGTGGTCGCAGCCGAGGAAGTGGCTGCCCGGACCGACCTGGCGGATGGCGTCCATCGCCTGGCCATTCTCCGAAAGATCGACACCTTCGGCCAGCTTCTGCTGCATGCCGAGCTGGTCGATGTCCATCATGAACTTCTCGTAGCAGGAGGCGAGACCGCCTTCGAGCCAGCCGGCCGAGTGCAGCACGAAGTTCGTGCCGGCAAGCAGGGTCGAGTTGAGCGTGTTGGCGCTTTCGTAGGCTGCCTGGGCGTCCGGGACCTTCGAGGCGCACAGCGAGCCGCCGGTACGGAACGGCAGGCCGACGCGGCGGGCAAGCTGGGCGGCACCGTAGGACACCAAGGACGGCTCCGGCGTACCGAAGGTCGGCGCGCCCGACTGCATCGAGATCGACGAGGCGAAGGTGCCGAATAGCACCGGTGCGCCCTTGCGGATCAACTGGGTGAACGAGGCGCCTGCCAGCACTTCGGCGAGCACCTGCGTCAGCGTGCCGGCCACCGTCACCGGGCTCATGGCGCCGGCGAGGATGAACGGGGTGACGATGCAGGCCTGGTTGTGGCGGGCATAGACCTTGGCCGCGCCCAGCATCGTCTCGTCGAAGACCATCGGCGAGTTGGCGTTGATCAGGCTGGTCAGCACCGTGTTGTTCTCGACGAAGTCGTCGCCGAACACGATCTTGGCCATCGATATGGTGTCTTCGGCGCGTTCGGGAGCCGTCACCGAGCCCATGAACGGCTTGTCCGAATAACGGATGTGCGAATAGATCATGTCGAGATGGCGCTTGTTGACCGGCACGTCGACCGGTTCGCACACCGTGCCGCCCGAATGGTGGATCGACGGCGCCATGTAGGCCAGCTTCACGAAGTTGCGGAAATCCTCGATCGTCGCATAGCGGCGATTGCCATCGAGGTCGCGCACGAAGGGCGGGCCATAGACCGGCGCGAACACCGTGCCGTTGCCGCCGATCTGCACCGACCGCTCGGGATTGCGCGCATGCTGGGTATAGATGGAGGGTGCGGTCTTCAGCAGTTCGCGGCACAGCCCCTTGGGGAAGTGAACCCGCTCGCCCTTGACGTCGCAGCCGGCTTCTTTCCAGAGCTGCAGCGCCTCGGCGTCGTCGCGGAACTCGATGCCGATCTCTTCGAGCACTGTATCGGCGTTCTTTTCGATGAGGGCGAGGCCCTCCTCGTTCAACACCTCGTATACATTCACCTTGCGGCGGATGTAGGTCAGCTGGGTGCCCGGGCCGCCGCCGCTGCGAGCCGCGCGCCGCGCGGCCGCGCCGCCCCGGTCGCCGCGCCCCCGCCTGCCGCCTGCCTGCTCTTGATCGAGTGACGGGTTCTCGCTCATGATCGTTTCTTCCCTGAATCCGTTTTGCACCGCCCTCGGCGGCTCCTTGCCGGATCGTAGCCAAGCACCCTTAGCGAAACGGCTTGTCAGCGCCAAGAGCTGTCGCAAATTCGACAAGAAATCCGCGAGATTGTCAGTCGCTTTCGTCTTGCAGGAAGTCGCAAATCAGCTATGGATTTGCGACGCTTACAAGCTAGGTATAGCGCGATAGCCGCACGCCGCTGATTGGCCTGCCCGAGGGAGCCCCCAAAGATGTCCGACGACGAAATCATCCTCTCCGAGCTTTCCGACGACGAACTCGTGCAGCAGATGCACGACGACCTCTACGACGGGCTCAAGGAGGAAATCGAGGAAGGCACCAACATCCTGCTGGAGCGTGGCTGGGAGCCGTATAAGGTCCTGACCGAGGCGCTGGTCGAAGGCATGCGCATCGTCGGCGAGGACTTCCGCGACGGCATCCTGTTCGTGCCGGAAGTGCTGCTTTCGGCCAACGCGATGAAAGCCGGCATGTTCATCCTGCGCCCGCTGCTCGCCGCCACCGGCGCGCCCAAGCAGGGCAAGCTCGTGATCGGAACGGTCAAGGGCGACATCCACGACATCGGCAAGAACCTCGTCGGCATGATGATGGAAGGTGCCGGCTTCGACGTCATCGACCTCGGCATCAACAACCCCGTCGAGAACTACCTGGCCGCCATCGAGGAGCATCAGCCCGACATCATCGGCATGTCGGCGCTGCTGACCACCACGATGCCCTACATGAAGGTGGTCATCGACACGATGAAGGAAAAAGGCATCCGCGACGACTATGTCGTGCTCGTCGGCGGCGCCCCGCTCAACGAAGAGTTCGGCAAGGCAGTCGGTGCCGACGCATATTGCCGCGATGCCGCGGTGGCCGTCGAAACCGCCAAGGACTATATGAAGCGCAAGCACAACCTGCGCGCTTCCGCCTGATCTGCCATCAGCAAAAAAGGGCCGCGCCTCGCAGCGCGGTCCTGCCGTCACGATCTAAACGAGAAGCGCGTCGCGGTCGGAAACTAGTTGACCGTGTCCTCGATGGCGTTGGCGGTGCCCTTTACGTCCTTGCCGACGCCGCGAATGGTGTTGGCGCAGGAGGCGAGCGCGAGCGCGCAGGCGATGACGACGATCGGTGCCAGACGTGACAGTTTCATGGACGGTGTCTCCCTCGTTCTGTAGATTCGCCCCTGAACCCAACCCCGCAGAACCGTTTGCATGGGCACGCCGCGAACACAACAACGGAAATCTGCCGAAAAGCTGCTGGTCATAGGCTGCGGCATGATCGCGCGCGAGATTCTGGCGGTCAAGCAGCAGTTGGGGCTGGAACACCTTGAACTGACCTGCCTGCCTGCCGAATTCCACTTTCATCCTGACCGCATCGCGCCGGCGATGGACAAGGCGATCGTCGAGGCGAAGGCCGAGGGCTACACGCACATCTATGTCGGGTATGCCGATTGCGGCACCGGTGGTCTGCTCGACCGCGTCTGCGAAAAGCACGGCGTCGAACGCATCGCCGGCCCGCATTGCTTCGCCTTCTATCAAGGCGCCGCGGCATACGCCCAGGTCACCGACGCCGACATGATGTCGTTCTACATGACCGACTTCCTGTGCCGGCAGTTCGAGGCCTTCTTCATCAGGCCGCTCGGGCTCGACCGGCACCCCGAACTGGTCACCGACTACTTCGGCAACTACGAGAAGCTGATTTATCTCGCACAGACCGACGACCCGGCGCTCGACCAGGTGGCCGAGGACGCAGCGAAGATGCTCGGGCTCGTCTACGAGCGCCGGGCCACGGGCTATGGCGACCTGCCCTCAGCCCTTGCCAACGCGGTCTCGAACGCCGCAGATCAATGAAGCGTCCGATTCCCCTGGACCGGGCGCCAGGGGAGAATTCGATGATCGTTCGCAAACTCACGCTCGCCGCCCTTCTGTCGCTGTCCGCCGCCGCCGCCCAGGCCGACGGCGTGGTGCAGAAGCTGATGACGCCGGCAGACAAGGCCAGGCTGGAGAAGTACGACGCTACCCGCAAGGACGCGCTTCAGGAAGCCAAGGCCGGCCTGGTGCGAGAAGTCGCCATCCTCGATGCGATCGTGTCGAAGAAGCCTGTGTCCTTTTCCGATTTCGACATGACCGGCGCCTGGCAATGCCGCACCGTCAAGGCAGGCGGCATCGGCGAACTCGTCGTCTATGACTGGTTCCGCTGCCGGGTCAGCGACGACGGCTCCGGCTGGATGCTGGAGAAGCTCAGTGGATCGCAGCGGACGAAAGGCCGCTTCTACACCGACGGCGACACCCGCCTGATCTATCTCGGCTCGGGCTTTGTCGCCGGCGAAAAGCCGGCGGCCTATGGCCAAGGCCCCGACACGGACCAGGTCGGCTATGCCTTCCGCACCGGACCGAGTGCGTGGCGGATCGAGTTCCCTGCCCCCTACTACGAATCCAAGCTCGACATTCTGGAATTTCGCCGCTGACGTTGCAATCGGCGCTCGACGGCATCACATTGCTGCCTTCAGGCGTCATCAAGGATTAACCTGGCGGTCGCACACTGCGATGGGGACGGCGCGTCGAGAGGCGCTGCCGCAGCTGGGCGAAAGGGTTCATGAAGCAGCACATGGACGGCTTCGAGGGGGGAGAGATCGATGCCGCACCGCGTCGGCGGCGCGGGCGCCGGCTTTCGGAAATATTCGCCCAGCTCGCACATGACGCCAAGGACCAGGTTTCGATCGGCGACATCCGCGACACGCTCGGCAAGCGCAGCTTCGCGCCGCTTCTGGTGTTGTTCGCAGCCTTCAACCTGCTTCCGCTCCCGCCCGGGGCTTCGGCGGTGCTCGGACTGCCGCTGCTGATCGTGGCCGCCCAGATGGCCTTCGGCAGCAGTCGTGCATGGCTGCCGAGCTTCATCACCAGGCGCTCGCTCAGCGCAGAACAGTTCCGCACGGTCACCGACTGGGTCATCCCGCGGCTCATCCGCCTCGAGGAAGTGGTCCGGCCGCGCTACTGGCCGTTCTGGCGCCGACAGGGCGACCGGGTGATCGGCTTCATCGCGCTCATCCTGTCGGTCTCGATCACCCTGCCGATACCGCTCGGCAACTGGTTGCCCGCCTTCGCCACCGCCTTGCTGGGATTGGCGCTGTCGGAAAGGGACGGCATCCTGTTTGCCGTCGGCAGCGTCGTCGGCGCGGCGTCGCTGGCCGTCATCGGAGTGGTCGTGGGCGGAGCCGGTTTCGCCACGCACGCCTTCCTAGCCTGGCTGGGGTGAGCCGCTCCTCGGGCTGCGCCCGCCCGCGGCACACATGCTTCTCCTACCCAATCGCCTGCGCCTGCACGGCAAAATCCAACGCGACGGATTCGGCTCCGCACGAACCGCCCTTCCCCGTCCACTTCGCGACACCGAGACGCGTCGCTTTTGAATGCGCGCACGTCGTCCCATAACAAGCGGCACCCCAATGGTTGCGGCAATGCTCAACACACTGAAAGCGAGACTGAAATGGCCGATCTGATCATCGTCTACTGGCGCGACATCCCCGCACAGGTGATCGTCAAGAAGGGCCGGCAGAACGCCAAGCGCGAACTGCCGCTGCGCTTCACCGAGGCGATCGACATGTGCGCCATGCGCACTGGCGCCGGCGACACCGATGCCTATCTGGCGGAGTGGCGCAAGGCCGATCCCGTCCCGGTCGGCGACGACCTCGAGGCCGAGGCCGAGAAGGCGATGGCAGAACTCGATGCGAAATTCACCCGGGAGCGGCTGGTCGCTCTCGTAAAGGCAGGCGGCAAGGACGATGGTTGATACTCAGCCGAAAACCAACTCGACGGCACACCCCGTCGTCACCCAGGCGACGCTCGTCAAGCAAGCTGCGCCCAAGAGCGACTACAAGCCTGCAGACGTGTCGCCGCAGCGGCGCGTCCAGCGCAGCTACACCGTGCGGCTCTGGTCCGTGCGCCATTCGCGCCTTCTCGAGTGGTTCTACGGCCGCTTCGCCGACGCCTTCCTGACGCTCCATCCGCTGTGGAAGAAGATCGGCTACGGCCGCGTCGAGGCCCCCGTGAAATTCGTCGAGAAGCACGTCAAGGGGTTCATGTTCGACTGTCGTATGTGCGGCCAGTGCGTGCTGTCGTCCACCGGCATGTCGTGCCCGATGAACTGCCCGAAGCAGTTGCGCAACGGCCCCTGCGGCGGCGTCCGCGCCAACGGCAATTGCGAGGTCGAGCCCGACATGCCCTGCGTCTGGGTGAAGGCCTGGGAGGGTTCGCGCAACATGACCCACGGCGACGCCATCCTCAACGTCCAGAAGCCGGTCGACCAGTCGCTGCGCGAAACCTCGGCATGGCTGCGGGTTACGGCCCAGGCCGCTGCCGCCAGCGAAGCCGCAAAGAAGGAAGTCGCATGACCCCGCCTCGCCCGCGCCACCCCGACGAGAACCCCGAGGGCATCGAACTGCCGCTCGATCCCCTGCCCGGCCATTCGTCGCGCGGGCGGCTCGAGCGCGTGCTTCGTCGCGGCGAGTTCGCCGTGACCACGGAACTCAATCCGCCCGACAGCGCCAATCCGCAGGACGTCTACGAGCGCGCGAAGATCTTCGACGGCTGGGTCGACGGCATCAACGCGGTCGACGCTTCCGGAGCAAACTGCCACATGTCGTCGGTCGGCATCTGCGCGCTGCTCACTCGCATGGGCTACGCGCCCATCATGCAGATCGCCTGCCGCGACAAGAACCGCATCGCCATCCAGGGCGACGTCCTTGGGGCGGCAGCCATGGGTGTCGCCAACATCCTCTGCCTCACCGGCGACGGCGTCCAGGCCGGCGACCAGCCGGGCGCCAAGCCGGTGTTCGACCTCGACTCCATGTCGCTGCTGGAAACCATCCGCATCATGCGCGACAACGGCAAGTTCCTTTCGGGCCGCAAGCTGACCACGCCGCCGCAGCTTTTCCTGGGCGCAGCCGTCAACCCCTTCGCCCCGCCCTACGATTTCAGGCCCATCCACCTGGGCAAGAAGATCGCAGCCGGCGCCCAGTTCGTGCAGACCCAGTACTGCTTCGACGTGCCCATGTTCAAAACCTTCATGCAGAAGGCGCGCGACCTCGGCTTCACCGAAAAGGTCTTCGTCCTCTGCGGCGTGGGCCCACTGGCCTCGGCCAAGACCGCCAAGTGGATCCGCTCCAACGTGCCGGGCATCCACATCCCGGACGCCGTCATCAAGCGGCTCGAGGGCGCCCAGGACCAGAAGAAGGAAGGCAAGCAGCTCTGCATCGACATCATCAACGAGGTGAAGGAAATTCCCGGCGTCTCCGGCGTCCATGTGATGGCTTATCGCCAGGAGGAATATGTAGCCGAGATCGTCGATGAATCGGGCTTGCTCAAATCGCGCCGGCCATGGAGGCGCGAAGCGCGCGCCGACGACCAGATCGTCGCCGACCGGCTCGACCACCTGCTGCACGACGATGTGACCGAGTCCCAGGTCGAGATGGTGAAATCCGCGCATTGACGCCGCCAGGCGACCTTCGCGCTTGAACTAAAACAGATAACGATATAAAGAAATCTTTATATCTCACGGAGAGGATTCATGACCCGCACGATCGTTGCCTCGGCAACCAAGGAAATCATCATCGGCTTCGATCAGCCCTTCTGCGTGATCGGCGAGCGCATCAATCCCACCGGCCGCAAGAAGCTGGCTGCCGAGATGGTTGCCGGCAACTTCGAGACCGTCATCAAGGACGCACTCGAACAGGCCGCGGCCGGCGCCACCATGCTCGACGTCAATGCCGGCGTGACCGCCGTCGACCCCAACGCGACCGAGCCGGCGCTACTGGTCAAGACTCTCGAGATCGTCCAGAACCTCGTCGACCTGCCGCTGTCGATCGACAGCTCCGTGACGGCAGCCATCGAGGCGGCGCTCAAGGTCGCCAAGGGCCGCCCGCTGGTCAACTCCGTCACCGGCGAGGAAGAGAAGCTCGAGGCCATCCTGCCGCTGGTCAAGAAGTACAACGTCCCGGTCGTCGCCATTTCCAACGACGAGACCGGCATTTCGATGGACCCGGACGTCCGTTTCGCGGTTGCCAAGAAGATCGTCGAGCGCTGCGCCGACCACGGCATTCCCGCCCATGACGTCGTCGTCGACCCGCTGGTCATGCCGATCGGCGCGCTTGGCGACGCCGGCCGCCAGGTGTTTGCGCTGCTGCGCCGCCTGCGCGAGGAGCTCAAGGTCAACACCACCTGCGGCCTGTCGAACATCTCCTTCGGCCTGCCGCACCGTCACGGCATCAACTCCGCCTTCATCCCGATGGTGATCGGCGCCGGCATGACGTCCGCCATCATGAATCCCTGCCGCCCGCAGGAGATGGAAGCGGTGCGCGGCGCCAACGTGCTCAACGGCACCGACGAGCACTGCACCACCTGGATCAAGACCTACAAGGACTACAAGCCGGGCGAGCATGCGGCACCGGCGCCTGTCGCGGTGACATCGCCGACCGATGGCGCTGCCGCCGGCGGACGCCGCCGCGGTGGCCGCGAGGCCCGGATGGCAAGGGGATGATCGGATAAGCCTGTGCTCAACGCTGCCCCCCTCTGTCCTGCCGGACATCTCCCCCACAAGGGGGGAGATCAGCCGGCCGCTTTGTGGTCGTTTCTCCTGAAACCTCGGCAAATGCTGTGGGGCGGCAGTGAAATCCAAGCTCCTCCCTTGTGGGGGAGATGTCCGGCAGGACAGAGGGGGGCGCCATCGAGCAGCGCCCCCGAATGCATTTCAGAAAGCTGCATGCCATGAACTCTCCCGCCAACATCACCGACCCGCTGGTCCTCTTCATGCCCTCGGGCAAGCGCGGCCGGTTCCCGGTGGGAACGCCCGTGCTCGACGCCGCACGCCAGCTCGGCGTCTATGTCGAGAGCGTGTGCGGCGGACGCGCAACCTGCGGCCGCTGCCAGATCGAGGTGCAGGAAGGCAATTTCGCCAAGCACAAGATCGTGTCGTCGCTCGACCATATTTCGCCCAAGGGCCCGAAGGAGGAGCGCTACGAGCGCGTCCGCGGCCTGCCCGAGGGACGCCGCCTCTCTTGCTCCGCCACGATCCAGGGCGACCTCGTCATCGACGTGCCGCAGGATACGGTGATCAACGCCCAGGTGGTGCGCAAGGCCGCGACCGATCGCGTCATCGAGCGCAACGCCGCCATCCAGCTCTGCTACGTCGAGGTCGAGGAACCCGACATGCACAAGCCGCTCGGCGACCTCGACCGGCTGAAGGCGGCTCTCGAGAAGGACTGGGGCTGGAAGGACCTGCTGATCGCTCCCCACCTCATTCCTCAGCTCCAGAAGATCCTGCGCACCAAGCTGCCCGACCAGCCGGAAGTCAGCCCTGGCAAGTGGGGTGTGACCGCGGTCGTCCACCGCGACATGGATACGTCGCGGCCCTTCATCATCGGTCTGTTCCCCGGCCTCAAGAACGAGGCCTATGGCATCGCCTGCGACATCGGCTCGACCACCATCGCGATGCATCTGGTATCGCTCTTGTCCGGCCGCATCGCCGCGTCCTCCGGCACCTCAAATCCGCAGATCCGCTTCGGCGAGGATCTGATGAGCCGCGTCTCCTACGTGATGATGAACCCCGACGGGCGCGAGGCCATGACCAAGGCCGTGCGCGAGGCGGTCAACTCGCTGATCGGCAAGGTCTGCGAGGAAGGCAATGTCGACCGGAACGACATCTACGACTGCGTCTTCGTCGCCAACCCGATCATGCACCACCTGTTCCTCGGCATCGATCCGACGGAGCTCGGCCAGGCGCCGTTCGCGCTCGCCGTGTCGGGCGCGCTGCAGTTCTGGGCGCATGAGGTTGGCATCGAGGTTTCCCAGGGCGCCAGGCTCTACACCCTGCCCTGCATCGCCGGCCATGTCGGCGCCGACGCCGCAGGTGCCACGCTGTCCGAAGGCCCCTATCGCCAGGACAAGATGATGCTGCTCGTCGACGTCGGCACCAACGCCGAGATCGTCCTGGGCAACAGGAATCGCGTCGTCGCCGCCTCTTCCCCTACCGGTCCGGCCTTCGAGGGCGCCGAGATCTCGGCGGGCCAGCGCGCAGCCCCCGGCGCCATCGAACGCGTCCGCATCGATCCGGAAACGCTGGAGCCGCGCTATCACGTGATCGGCACCGAGCAATGGTCGGACGAGGAAGGTTTCGACGAGGCCTCCTGGAAGACGGGCGTGACCGGCATCTGCGGCTCGGCGATCATCGAGGTCGTGGCCGAGATGTACCTCTCGGGCATCATCTCGGAAGACGGCGTCATCGACGGCGCACTCGCCGCCAAGAGCCCGCGCATCATCCCGAACGGGCGCACCTTCTCCTATCTGCTGCGCGAAGGCCGCCAGGGCGAACCGCGCATCACCGTGACCCAGAACGACGTCCGCGCCATCCAGCTCGCAAAGGCCGCGCTCTATGCCGGCGTGAAGCTGCTCATGGAAAAGCAGGGCGTGGAGACGGTCGACACGATCCGCTTCGCCGGTGCCTTCGGCTCCTTCATCGACCCGAAATATGCAATGGTGCTCGGCCTCATCCCCGATTGCGACCTCGCCGAGGTCAAGGCGGTCGGCAACGCCGCCGGCACCGGCGCGTTGATGGCGCTGCTCAACCGCAACCATCGCCGCGAGATCGAAGTCGAGGTCGGACGCATCGAGAAGATCGAGACTGCGCTCGAGCCGCATTTCCAGCAGCTCTTCGTCAACGCCATGGCACTGCCCAACAAGGTCGATCCGTTCACCAAGCTCGCCGAGCAGGTCAAGCTGCCGCCGCGCAAGGCGGTCGGCGAAGGCGACGCCGACTCTGCCGCGCCGCGTCGCCGGTCGCGCGAGGAACGCGCCGCCCGCCGCGGCCGCGACTGAGCGTTGAACGCAACGTCCGCACGGCAATTTTCGTGATATGATGGTGTTGCGGACATGTTTCCGCAGCGTAACCGTTCCACCAGCAGTTGCTGACGGAACGAAATCGATACGAAACAAGATCGAACTAATTTCCGATCATCGAACGCCGCCCGTGGGGCTGATGCCCACACCGGCGGACGGATGAAAGGAAGACGTAATGTCGATCATGAGTACGATTGGCCGCTATGGTGCGGCCATCCGCAAGGCGCGTCGCGATGCCCAGATCGTCCGCTCGCTCAACCAGCTTCCGCCGGAAGTCCAGAAGGATATCGGTTGGCCTGCCCTTGAGGGCGAACCAAGGGGACGGCCCCGTTCGACCATATTTCCCGGCCGCTGAGCCAGAATGCCGGCGACGCGTCTGTTTCAATTTCGCTCTCATAATGAAACACAAATGCGTCGCAGCACGATCAATTCGAAACAGAAACGAACATAATCTTCTGCCGGGTCGGCGAGGCATCAAGTCTTGCGTCGCGTCGCCGACCCTCAACCCGGGAGAAGCCCATGTCCATCATCGGTGAGTTCCACCAGTTTGGAGCCGTGCTTCGGCATGCGCGCCGCGACAGCCGCATCGAGGCGATGATGAACGGCCTGCCGCGCGAGCTGCAGATCGAGCTCGGCTGGATCGACGGGCGGACTGCGCACGGCACCGGCATCGCCGGCCAGGTCCATAAATATGGCCGCGTGGCCATGCTGATGGACAGGCTGCCGCTCGACATACAGGCCGAGCTCGGCTGGCCGGTCGGCCCGCTGGCTCCTGCATCGAATGTCATTGCGTTCGACCGGCAGAAAGCGCGCTGCGCATGACCTTCGCCGAAAAGGTTCGCATGCTGCCGCTTCGCCGTCGCGGCGCCGGCCGGTCCGCCGCAGCCGACCGGCGCCTGCTTACCTCGCTCAAGCCGGCGTAGCGCCCACGCCTTTCCGGATGCCTGCATTGGACGGGGCTGAGATGCCATTCTTCGACGATATCGGCCGCATCCGCGCTGGCTACAACCAGGCTCGCCGTGCGCGCAGGACGGCCCGCATCATGAATGCGCTGCCGCCCGAGATCCAGCGCGACCTGGACTGGACCCCACCGCCGTCGCTCATGGCCAAGGTTTTCCGCTGGATGTCCGGAGCGATGCGGCGCTGAGCCCGGCCACTCCGTTCATATCGGTGTCGAAATCGGCTACCCTCACAAGCCTCGCGTTCACAAGGGAGGCGCTGCCATGGCTGCCTATCTGATCGCCGACGTCGATGTCACCGACGCCGCAGCATTCGAGGAATACAAGCGCGAAGTCCCCGCCACCGAACAGCGATACGGCGGAAGATACCTCGGGCGCGGCGGGACGACCAAGGTTCTGGAGGGCGACTGGCACCCGCATCGCCTCGTTATCGTCGAGTTCCCGGATATGGACTCGCTGATACGCTGGTACGAATCCCCCGAGTACGTGCGCCTGAAGGCAATCCGCGAACGCTGCGCCCGGACGAGGATCATCGCCTTGCAGGGCGTCGAGGCGACAGCCCTCTAGGCGCGCTTCCCCTGCCCGGCTGTGTAGACACTCGGGGACCGCCCGAGCACTCCGCGTCCGCGCGACTTCCGTCGTACTCGTCTAGAACCTGCCGGTCAGGTTGAACGCCTCGAAGGCTGCGCGGATGTGATCGGCCGCCGCCTTGACCGGGGCGCTTGCTTCGGGCGCCACGATCATCGCCAGGCTGTAGTTGCCGATCTCGGGCATGCCGTCCTTGGGGCCCAGTTCGACCAGTTCCTCGCCGAGGAACGACTTGGGCAGCGGCGCGACCGCGAGGTCGGAGAGGATCGCCGCCCGTTGACCGGCCGTATGCGCGCTCATATAGGCGACGCGATAGTTGCGGCCCTCCCGGCCCAGCGCCTCGAGCGCCCCTGCCCGCCACGCGCAGCCCTCCTCCCACAGCGACACGGGCAGCGGCTCGCGCATGTGGGCGCAGCCGCCCTTGGCGCCAGCCCAGACGATCGGCTCAGTCAGGAGCACTTCGCTGCCGGCGGCCACCGCCTTGCACGAATTGGTCAAAAGCGTGATGTCGAGCGCGCGATCATCCATGCGGCGCCGGAGATTGCTGCTTTGATCGATGACGACGTCGACGGCGATCGCCGGATGCGTCTGCGCGAAGCGCTTGAGCACATGCGGCAACACGCGTTCGCCGAAATCGTCGGGCGAGCCCAGCCTCACCACGCCGACGATGTCGGGAATGATGAACTTCGACACTGCCTCGCGGTTGATCGCCAGCAGGCGGCGCGCATAGCCAAGCAGCATCTCGCCATCCGTGGTGAGCGACACCGAACGTGCGTCTCGCGCGAAGACGGAGCGGCCGAGGATGTCCTCGAGCTTCTTGATCTGCATCGAGACGGCCGACGGCGTGCGGAACACGGCGTTCGCGGCCGTGGTGAAGCTGCCTGTCTCGGCGATCGCCACAAAGGTGCGGAGCACATCCAGATCGAGCAAGGGGAGCGGGTGGTTGAGTGGCGCGTTCATGAAGTTCGTCCTTCAATATTTCTGATCGAAGCCATCATTTCATTTCGTTTGATTGAACCTCATCGGCGAGCGATAGTCAACACGTCAAAGCAAGCCCAACAGTCGCTTTGAGACGCCCGGAAGAGTAGGCGCGTATTGCGCGCAAGACGGTTCGAAACCAGCGGTGCCCACCGGGCGAGCACCTCAAGCCGGCCTTGACCCGGTTCAGCAGGAAAGGAAACCGCAATGACCATTCTCTCGACCATCGGGCGCCTCGCCACAGAGTTCAACGCCGCCCGTGCCCGCTACCTGACCGAGCGCTCGATCCGTTCGCTGCCGCTCGAACTGCAGAAGGACATCGGCTGGCCGGAAGCCGCCGATTTCAGGACCGGCTATCGCCGCGGCCGCAGCGGAGACCTGGCCTGACGAATACTGGAAGGGGCTGTCGCGGATGGAACCGACGAGCCCCTCCCGCCATGCCGGAACCGCACCGTGGGGACCTCCGGCAATGGGCGGCAAATGCTTGCAGAAGTGGCCTCCGGGCCGCCTGTGCCAGCGGACCGCACTCCGCGACGGTCGCCGGCAGCGCGTGTCGCAATCCAGTGTCGCTTTTGAGATGCGACGTTTCGCATTCGCTGCATTCCGGGCTGCAGACAACCACTATATCCGCCTCGTCAAACGAGATGCCCCACTCCAGAGCGCGAAGGCACCCGTATCAGCCTGATGCATGGAGACCTATCATGAAGATGTTCGCCCGCCTTTTCGGCCGCCGCCGCCAAGTCGCCCTGTCAACCGCGATCGAGAGGGACCGCCTCGCGCGCACGATGCCCGGCCAAACCGCGGCCCTGGCCGCCAATCGACTCGGCATGCTGGTTTGCTGACCGATCCGGTCCGTCACTCCCGCGGGCCGAGATACTTGACCGCCCTCCGGACAATCCGGAGCGGCGGTTTGTTTTATTAGGCGGCGGCCATACAAACGCCACATCTCGTGGCCGCAACCCACTCGCTACCGGCATGTCGCAGATTTAATTTTAGCGACAGCTTCAACCCCATTGACAGCAAGGGAATTTGCTGTTGTCGCTATGCTATTCGCGACATCAGGTTCGCGCCGTTTCCGGTCAGCGTGAGGGTTCCTTGAACGCCATCAAACATCCGATCAAAAGATCGCTTGTGTTCTTCCTCGTCCCCGATTTCACCATGGTCGCCTTCGCGACGGCTCTCGATCCACTGCGCATCGCCAACCGCATGCTCGGCTACGAAGCCTACAAGTGGCGGCTCGCCAGCATCGACGGCAAGGGCGTGCGCGCCTCCAATGGCGTGGAATGCGCGGTCACCTCCTCGCTCGAAGAGGAGCGCAAGAAGATGTCAGGGCCGGAGCGTCCGTCCATGGTCATCGTCTGCACCGGCATCAATGTCGAGACTTACAGCAACAAGTCGGTCTTCGCCTGGCTGCGCGAGGAATACAACCGCGGCGTCGCCGTGGGTGGGCTCTGCACGGGCGCCTACGTGCTCGCCAATGCGGGCCTGCTTTCCAACAAGCGCTGCGCCATCCACTGGGAGAACCTGCCGGGCTTCTCCGAGGCCTTCCCCAAGGCCAATGTCTATGCCGACCTCTTCGAGGTGGACCAGAACATCTACACCTGCGCCGGCGGTACCGCCGCACTCGACATGATGCTCAAGCTGATCGGCGATGATTTCGACGACAACCTGGTCAACCGGGTGTGCGAACAGGTGCTGACCGACCGCGTGCGCAGCCCGACCGACCGGCAGCGCCTGCCGCTCAGGGCGCGCCTCGGCGTACAGAACTCCAAGGTGCTCACCATCATCGAACTGATGGAGGCGAATCTTTCCGAGCCGCTGTCGCTGATCGAGATCGCCGATCATGTCGGCCTGTCGCGGCGGCAGATCGAACGCCTGTTCCGCACCGAGATGGGCCGCTCCCCTGCCCGCTACTATCTGGAGATCAGGCTCGACCGCGCCCGCCATCTGCTGATCCAGTCGTCGATGCCGGTCGTCGAAGTGGCCGTCGCCTGCGGCTTCGTCTCGGCGTCGCACTTCTCGAAATGCTATCGGGAACTCTACG
Organism: Aminobacter sp. Piv2-1; assembly: GCF_037625995.1. Classification (NCBI taxonomy): domain Bacteria; kingdom Pseudomonadati; phylum Pseudomonadota; class Alphaproteobacteria; order Hyphomicrobiales; family Phyllobacteriaceae; genus Aminobacter; species Aminobacter sp. Piv2-1. The sequence continues at coordinate 44,493 of NZ_JARKMU010000010.1, read as the reverse complement.
CCCGCTCGCCACAGCAGGAACGGATCGACCGCAAGCAACTCATCGCGGCCTAGCGGGTTCGCCGGGATGTACCCCCGGCGACCGTCACCTGCTGTCCCACAGCCATGATCGGTCGCGCCAGAGCTTCTCGCCGATCAGGCAGTCGTATTTCGGCTGCGCCTGGGCCGGCATCACAGGCGGATGGGCGGCCTCCTCGGCGGCCCACTGCGGCGAATCCGGGCCGGCGAGTTCCAGCACGAGCTTGCGGCGAACCGCTTCCGGGAACTGGTCCCAGTCGTTGACAGGAACCATGAAGGCGCCCGGCCCGCCGATCACGCAGTCAGCGTAATAGCGGTCGAGGTCCTCGACATCGTAGGCGCTGCCGAAGCCGCCATTGGTCATAAGCGGCAAGCCGTTGATGGTGATGCCCTGGGCCACGACACCGTCGCGGATGATGTCGACGGGCGGGCCCTGGTTGTTGGGACCGTCGCCGGAAATGTCGATCACGCGCTTGACGCCGCGATAGGCGCTTTCGGCGAAGAGGTCGCTGCCGAATTCGAGTGCGCTCGAGATCGAAGTGCGCCTGGCGCTGTTGGGCGGCTTGGCGGTGAGTTGCCGCACCACCCGCTCGGCATCCGCGCGGTTTGCAATGACCGTCCACGGCACGATGACGACCTGGGAGGTCGAGCCGGCCCATTCGACATAGGTGACAGCGATCTTGCCGTAGGCGCCTTCGGCGATTGCCTCCAGCACCCGTTCATGGGTAAGGGCCGCGGCGTAGCCGTGGCGCTGGATCTCGAGTTCGTCCGGAGACATGGAGAGCGAGACGTCGACCGCCAGGACCAGTTCGACGTCCACCTGCTCGGCGCCAGCCGATTGCGGCGCCAACCCAAGCACCAGCGCCATTGCGGCGCTGCCTGCGACAAGAGCTTGGGCCACAGCAGACATTCCCTCAGGGTAAGCGAGAATCGGCGGCTTCAAAAGAAAAGCCCGGGCGAAATCCCGGGCTTTTCCGTTCACATTTTTGCGAAGTGTGGACTTGGCTCTTGCGGACTATGACAGCTTGCCCGCCCTACCCTCAGCTTCGAGGCTTGAGGTTCTCCGGATCGTAGAGCGGCTTGTAGCCGATGCCGACCACCTCGACCGGATAGGTCTCGGCGAAATACTCGACATTCAGCTTGCGGCCTTCCTGGCAATAGGCGTGAGGAAGATAGGCAAGCGCGATGTTCTTGCCGATGGTCGGACCGAAGGCGACGGAGGTCGTGTAGGAGCGGCGGCCGAGGTCGTCGACCAGCGTTTCGCCGGTCGACGGGTCCAACACCGGCAGCGTGCCGACCGGATAGCGCTTGACGCCGTTCCTGTCAGTGTTCTCGGTCATGACGAGCGTGCAGAGCATGGCAGGCTGGTGCGCGCGCGCCTTGTACTCCAGGTGCTTGGCCTTGCCGCGGAAGTCCGCATCCTTGACCTTCGGACGGGCAAGGTCCGCCTCGATGAGGTTGTACTGGGTGAGCAGGTCGGCGTTCTGCAGGCGCAGGCTCTTTTCCATGCGGCGCGAATTGGCGTAGGTCTCGACGCCGAAGGCCATGACGCCGGTCGAGCGCAGCGCATCCCAGACGGCCAGGCCGTCCTCGTACTTCATGTGCAGTTCCCAGCCCTGCTCGCCGACATAGGAGATGCGGAAGGCTGTGACGTTCTTGCCTGCTATCTCGATCTGCTTGATCGCGGCGAAGGCGAAGTTCTCCTGGTCGAGCCCTGCCGGGTTCGTCACCACCTTCTTCAGGTTTGCGCGGGCGTTCGGACCCCAGATGCCGATGGTGATGAACTTTTCCGAGGTGTCGGTGATCGTGACGTCAAGGCCGCGATCCTCGGCGACGCGCTTCATGTAGTGAAAGTCGCGCGGGCCGGCGTCGGCGCCGTTCACCAGGCGGCAGCGGTCGACCATGCGAAAGACCGTGAAATCGGCGCGCACCATGCCCTCGTCGTCGAGGAAGTGGGTGTAGATGCCCTTACCGATATTGCCGTCGCCGCCGATCTTGGCGGCGCACAGCCATTCCAGCAGCTCGACATGGTCGGGGCCTTCGATGTCGACCATGTGGAAATGGCTGAGGTTGACGATGCCGCAATCGTCGCTCATCGCCAGGTGCTCGGCATTGGAAACACGCCAGAAGTGGCGGCTGTCCCACTCGTTCTCACGCACGGGCACGCGGTTGCCGTACTTCTCCAGAAGATGCTCGTTGGCCTTGTAGCCATGCGCGCGCTCCCAGCCGCCGAGTTCCATGAAGTGGCCGCCGAGCTCGACCTCGCGCTCGTAGAATGGCGAGCGCTTGACGTTGCGCCCGGTGCCATAGGGTTCGCGGGTGTGCACGGCCGGGAAATAGATCTTCTGGGCGGCCTCGAAGGTGCGGCCCTCGATGAACTTCTCTTCCAGCTGGTGCGGATAGAAACGGGCATAGTCGATCGAATTGTGGTCGATCTCGGTGCGGCCGTCGGTCATCCAGTCGGCGATGAGCTTACCGTAGCCCGGGCCGTCCTTGACCCAGATGGCGACACAGTACCAGAGACCGCGCACCTTCTGGCTCTCGCCGCAGGAAGGGCCGCCGGCTGCCGACACCTGAAGCAGGCCGTTGAAGGAGTGGCTCTCGTTGTAGCCGATCTCGCCGAGGATCGGCGTCAGCTCCATGGCGCGCTCCAGCGGCGCCATGATCTGCTCCATGTCGAGGTCGCGCTGCGAGGGCGACAGGCGCGCCTCCTGCTTTTCGAGGATCTCGCGCGGGTGGCAGAGACGCGGATTGGTGGTCTCGTAGTAGCCCCACTCGATCTGGCCGCCTTCAGTGGTCTTGGGGTCGCCGGTGTCGCGCATGTAGGCCGAGTTGCCCTGATCGCGCAGCAGCGGGAAGCCGATCTCCTTGCCGGTGCCTTCGAACTCGTTGTACGGGCCGAAGAAGGTCAGCGGATGGTCGACCGGCATGACCGGCAGGTCCTCGCCCACCATCTCGGCGATCAGGCGGCCCCAGATGCCGGCGCAGACGACCACATGGTCGGCCATGATCGTGCCGCGATGGGTGACGACGCCCTTGATGCGCCCACCCTCGACGATCAGCGAGGTGGCCGGCGTGTTGCCGAACACCTGCAGCTTACCGGATTTTTCAGCGGCATCGACCAGCTTGCCGGCGACCGTCTGCGAGCGCGGGACGACGAGGCCGGCGTCGGGATCGAACATCCCGCCCATCACCTGATCTTCCTCGATCAGCGGGAACATCGCCTTGATCTCGGAGGGCGAGACATAGTGCGCGCGCGTGCCGAACGCCTTGGCGGAGGAAAGCTTGCGCTTGATCTCTTCCATCCAGGTGTCGTCGCCGGTGCGGGCAACCTCGAGACCGCCGATGCGGGCGTAGTGGCCCATCTTCTCGTAGAAATCGATGGAATACTGCGTCGTCCAGACCGACAGATAGTCGTGGCTGGTCGTGTAGCAGAAGTCCGAGGCATGTGCCGTCGAGCCGATGTCGGTGGGCACGCCCGACTTGTCGATGCCGACGATGTCGTCCCAGCCACGCTCGATCAGGTGATGGGCTATGGATGCGCCCACGATACCGCCAAGCCCGACGATGACGACCTTCGCCCTTTTCGGAAACTCTGCCATTTCCCACGACTCCGAGATGATATTGCGCGCACACTATAGGGCAGTGTCGGGCGATTGCAGCCTGTTTGCGACATTGCGAAAACGGCGCGCGACCTCGGCGGCGAGACCTGTCGGGATTGGATTCTACGACCGCAAATGGAAAGGGCCGGACAAATGCCGGCCCTTCGTCGAATTGGCGGGATATGAACCTACTTGATGCGGGCGACGCCGCCGGAGATCTCGACCGTTTCCGAGCCCGTCAGCGCCTCGCGGTCGCCATTGGGCATGGTCACGAAACAGCCGCTCGGGCAAAACTCCACCGTCTCGCCGGCGGCAAGCGCCAGTTCCGACTTGGAGCCGCCTTCCGTCACGATCAGCGTGCGGGGCTCGGAGTCCAGGTTTACAGCGCTCGCGGCATGCGCCGCACCCGACATGGCCAGGAAGAGCGCGCCTGCGGCGACAAGAAACCTATTCATTTCATCATCGGTGTTTCCACCGCCTCTGCTTCATCTTCGCAAGGCATTTCGCCTTTGCGGATGAGCTTATATGAGTTCGAAGCTGAACGGCAACTGAATGCCTTGTTCATGCCACAATTTGGCAAAGCTTCGCTCTCCGCCCTATTCCGGATCGGGTTTCCGCCGTCGACCGGGCTTGCGTTCCGAAGCCACTGCCGCCGCCCGCTTCCTGCGGGCCTCTTCCTCCAGGGCGACCTGGGCCTCCATCTGCTCGTCGTCGGCCGGCCATTTTTCGGCAGGCTTGGGATCCTGCGCGCGCGGCGTCGAGGGGATATGGATGTGTTCGCGCGCGAAGGTCTCGAGGATGGCGAAGCGGATGTCGTTCTGGACGGTGTTGCTGGCAAGCACGTCGGCCAGGAAGAAGCGAACCTCGAACTCCAGCGCGGCCGTGCCGAAATTGGCGAAGAGCACGAACGGCTCGGGGTTCTTCAGCACCATCGGATGCGAGCGCACCACGTCGAGCATGATCTCATGCGCGCGCTTGACGTCGGAGTCGTAGGCAACGCCGACCTTGATGTCGATGCGTCCGAGCTTGTTGCGGTGGGTCCAGTTGCCGACCGCGCTGTTGATCAGCTCCGAATTGGGCAGGATCACCGACTGGCGCTGGAAGGTCTCGATCTCGGTGGCGCGCACGCTGATCTTCTTGACCGTGCCCGAGACCTGGCCGGCAACGATCCAGTCGCCGACCTTGAACGGCCGTTCAGCGAGAAGGATCAGGCCCGAGACGAAGTTCGACACCACGTTCTGCAGGCCGAAACCGATACCGAGGGAGAGCGCGCCGGCAACCAGGGCCAGGTTCGAAAGATCGAGGCCTGCCGAAGAGATCGCGATCAGCGCCGCGATGGCAAAGCCCGCATAGCCCACGGCCACCCGGATCGAATTGCGCACGCCGGCGTCCACCTTGCCGCGTGCCATGACCGATCCGTCGAGCCAGCCCTGGAACCAGCGCGTCAGGAAGTAGCCGATGGCGAAGACGACGATTCCCGACAGGATGCCGACCGGCGAGAAGGTGAACGTGCCGATCTGGAAGCCTGCGCCCACCTTGTAGAGCCAGGTCGTCATGTCCCCCGGCTGAAAGCCCCACTGGAACAGGATCAGCGGCACGCCGATGACGATGACGATCAGGTTGATGACGATGCTGGTCACGAGGCCAAGCTGGTCGAGCGTGGTGTCGTCGAGCTTGAACAGCCTCTGGATCCGGCGGCCTACCGTGGTCTTGGCGAAGGCGTCTTCCTCGTTGATCGCCCGCGACGACAGGAAGCCGATGTACATGGTGGCGAGTATCGCGCCGGTGACCACGATCTGCTGCGACACGAAGCGCGCCAGGCCGATATAGCCCAGGAGCGCGGCGGCTATGGTCACGCCGCCGAGCAGGTAGAGGAAGTAGCGCAGTGTCCGCGGCCACGGCTTGGGCTGACCGTTCTCGTCGACGAACGGCTTCACCATGCCGATGAGGACGACGAGCACGCCGATGATAACGGTCGACACCAGCGCCTCGCCGACCGTCAGCGTGATCGGGGAGCCGAGCACGCGGTAGACGGAGCTTAGCAGGTAGTCCAGACCGGTGAAGAAGGCGGTGGCGATGATCAGGAGCATCAGCCAGCGCGCCGCCCCGCTTTCAACGGCGATCAGCCGCCAGTTGGGCAGTTTGGGCGCGAGCACGGCCGTGCCCAGCCGCGAGACGAAGAAGACGATGCCGATGACGTAGAACAGCGACGACATCATCGCGCCGATGTCGCCGCGCAGGACGCCGAAGTAGTCGTAGAGGAAATAGGTGACGCCAAGGAAGACGATCACCGCGATGGTCTGCATCAACGTCGACCAGAAGGCGACCGACAACCGGCTGAGATAGGATGGATCCTCTACCCTCGCGTCCGGCTCGAACAGGCGGCCGAAGAGCCGCCGGCCGCCCATGACGATGACCGCAGCAGCAGCCAGCGCAAAGAACGTGGCCGCCAGCATGGACTTGAGCTTGAAGCTGACGACGAAGCGAATCCACGACGACACCGTGCGGTAGAGGTCGCTCATTTCGGTTTCGAAGTTGTCGATGACTTCGAACACCAGCGCGAAATCGATCTCGTAGCGCTTGGTAAGCAGGCTCTGGAACAGGTCCCGCCGGATTTCCGTGATCTGGCCGACGATCTTGTTGATGCGGATCGAAAGGTTCTCGGCGACCCCGAGCACGGCATTGATCTCGGCCTTCTCGTTGGTCAGCGCCTTGCGCTCGTTGGTGACGACATCCGATTCTGCCGGCTGGCCTTCGGCCGGCGGCTTGCCGAGCTGTTCGAGACGCGCGTTGATCTCGGATAGGCGGGGACGGAAGGCAACGCCGCTCTGGAGCAACTCGCGCGACAGCTGTTCGAGCTGGAGACGGATTTCGACCAGGGCCGCATCGTCTTCCTGGCTCTGATCGAGCTTGCGCTGCAGCGTGTCCACCTTGCCGGTGACGCTGGCGATGACCTCCTGTTGATCCGCGATGACGCCGGCGGGCGCCTTGCCGAGGTCCTGCGCGGCGGCCGGCATCCAGAACGCGAATGCGACGAGGATCAATGATGCGGCGACGCGCCGGGCTGCGGAAACGAGCATGTCAGGTCTGCGACTCACTATGTGGATGAAATGCGCGAGGGCGCGCCATTGATAGAGACCGGCATCCGGGCGGGCAAGTCGACCGCAAATCCGGTGGCGGAGGTCGGCCTAGCGAAAGGCCATGGCGAAATATTGGCTTCCGTTTCGCGAACCCGACTATAGTCTCCGCGCACAGATCGAAGGATGGCATCAAGTATGGCGGAATATTCGGCGTTTTCGCTGCTGAGAAACGCGCTCTCGGGCAATCGCGACTGGAAGCCGGCCTGGCGCAAGCCGGCGCCCAAGCCGTCATACGAGGTGATCATCATCGGCGGCGGCGGCCATGGTCTTGCCACCGCCTACTACCTTGCCAAGGAACATGGCATCACCAACGTCGCGGTGCTCGAGAAAGGTTACCTCGGCTCGGGCAATGTCGGGCGCAACACGACCGCCGTGCGCTCCAACTACCTGCTGCCGCAGAACACGCGCTTCTACGAGCATTCGATGAAGATGTGGGAGAACCTCTCCCACGATCTCAACTACAACGTCATGTTCTCCCAGCGCGGCGTGCTCAATCTTGCCCACACCCCCGCGCAGCTTGACGATCTCGCCCGCAAGGGCAACGCCATGCGCCATCTCGGCACCGACGCCCATCTGATGACGCCGGCCGAGATCGCCCGCCGGGTGCCCGGCCTCGACATGTCGCAATCGGCCCGCTTCCCCGTCATCGGCGGGCTGATGCAGGAGCGCGCCGGCACTGCCCGCCACGATGCGGTGGCCTGGGGGTATGCGCGCGGCGCCGATCGCCGCGGTGTCGACATCATCGAGAATTGCGAGGTCACCGGCTTCCTGCGCGACGGCGACCGTGTCGTCGGCGTCACCACCAACCGCGGCGAGATCCGCGCCAAGAAGGTGGCGGTCGCGGTGGCCGGCAGCACCGGCCGCGTGCTGCAGCTTGCCGGCATCGAGCGCATGCCGATCGAAAGCTACGTGCTGCAGGCCTTCGTCTCCGAATCGCTGAAGCCGTTCCTCGATACCGTGCTGACCTTCGGCATGGGCCACTTCTACGTCGGCCAGTCCGACAAGGGCGGCCTGATCTATGGCGGCGACCTCGACGGCTACAACAGCTATGCCCAGCGCGGAAACCTGCCCATCGTCGAGGAGGTGATGAGCGAGATGCTGGCGGTGTTCCCCTCGCTCGCCACGGTTCGCGTGCTGCGCTCCTGGGGCGGGGTCTGCGACATGTCGATGGACGGCTCGCCGATCATCACCGCCGGCCCCTTGCCCGGCATGTATCTCAATTGCGGCTGGTGCTACGGCGGCTTCAAGGCCACGCCTGCCTCTGGCCTGTGCTTCGCCTACACGATTGCCAAGGACGCGCCGCACGAGCTCACCGCACCCTTCACCCTCGACCGTTTCAGCCGTGGCACCGTCATCGACGACAAGGGCCAGGGGCCGACACCGCGCCTGCACTAGGGTTCCGATCCATGTTCATCACCTGTCCTTATTGCGGCCCGCGCGATGTCTCCGAATTCGCCTACCAGGGCGACGGCAACCGCACCCGCCCGGACCCCGCCTCGACCGACGAGGCCGCCTGGCACGCCTACGTCTATGACCGGCTGAACCCGGCCGGCGCGCACAACGAGATCTGGCAGCACGCCGGCGGCTGCCGGGCACATCTCGCCGTAGTGCGCGACACGCTCACCCACGAAATTTCAAGCGTCCGATTCGCGCGCGAACATGGCGCGCCTGTCCACGGACGCCGCAAGCCGGGAGCCAAGGCATGAGCCCGCGCCGTATACCCTCGGGCGGTCGCATCGACCGGCTGCGCACCATCCGCTTCACCTTCGACGGGGTTTCCTACGCCGGACATCAAGGCGACACGCTGGCCTCGGCGCTGCTCGCCAACGGCGTCATGCTGTTCGGCCGCTCCTTCAAGTACCATCGCCCGCGTGGCGTGCTGACCGCCGGCGTCGACGAACCAAATGCACTGGTGACAGTGCTGCGCGGCGACGTCCGCGAGCCGAACCTGCCCGCTACGACGGTCGAGATCTATGACGGACTGGTCGCCGTCAGCCAGAACCGTTTCCCGTCGCTCGCCCATGACGTGAGCGCGGTGAACCAGCTTGGCGGCAAGTTCATTTCGGCCGGTTTCTACTACAAGACCTTCATGGGTCCTGCGATCGGCCCGCTCAAGGGTACCCGCTTCTGGATGATGTGCGAGCACATCATCCGTCGCGCCGCCGGCCTCGGCCGCGCCGGGCATGCGCCCGACCCGTCGCGCTACGAGCGCATGAACGCCTTCTGCGACGTGCTGGTCGTCGGCTCTGGCCCCGCCGGCCTTTCCGCCGCGCGCGAAGCGGCCGCATCGGGGTTACGCGTCATCCTCGCCGAACTGGACCCTGAATTCGGCGGTTCGGCCAACTGGTCCGGCGAGACCATTGACGGCGAGCCCGCAGCCACATGGGCGAGCGACATTGTCGGTGAGCTCAAGGAACACAAGAACGTCCGCCTGCTCAAGCGCACCACCGTCTGGGGCTACTACGACGGCAACACGATTGCCGCCCTGGAGCGCGTCTCCGACCACGAGGCCTCGCCCGCCAAGGGCGCTCCGCGCCACCGCCAGTGGACGATCCGCGCCGGGAGCGTAGTGCTCGCCGCCGGCGCTTTCGAGCGGCCGCTGGTCTTTCCGGGCAACGACCGACCCGGCGTCATGATGGCGAGCGCAGCGATGCGCTACGCCAATCAGTACGGTGTCCTGCCGGGTGAAAAGATCGCCGTCTTCACCAACAACGACAGCGCCTATCTTGCGGCGGCGGCGCTCGCCAAGGCGGGTGCCTCGATCGTCGCCATGATCGACCTGCGTCGCAACGTCGGCGATGCATGCCGGGCGCTCGCGAAAGCGGCCGGCGCCGAACTGCTGACTGGACGAGCCGTTGTCGGCACCGAGGGCGGCAAGAAGCTCACCGGCGTCAAGCTGGCGCATTTCGACGAGGCCTCGGGCGTGATCTCGGGTGAGGCGCGCGCAGTCGCGACCGACTGCCTTGTCGTGTCGGGGGGCTGGTCGCCGACCATCCACCTCGCCAGCCAGGCGGGAGCACGCCCGGCGTGGGACGCCGAACTGCAGGCCTTCCTGCCGCCCGAGCCCGGCAAGGGCTGGGTCGGCGCGGGCGCCTTCAACGGAACCTTCTCGACTGCCGAAGCCATCGCCGAGGGCTTTGCCGCCGGCCGCAAGGCGGCCGACCTGCCGCCGGTCAAGGTCGATATGTTGCCGCAGGTCGAGCCTGCCGCGCTCGACCCTCGCCCCGCGCCGGTGTTCGAGATCAGGGCCAAGGGCAAGGCCTTCGTCGACTTCCAGCATGACGTCACCGCCGACGACGTGCGGCTTGCCCATCTCGAGGGTTTCGTCTCGGTCGAGCACCTCAAGCGCTACACCACCCTCGGCATGGCCACCGACCAGGGCAAGGGCTCCAATGTGCCGGGCCTCGCGATCATGGCCGAAGCCGTCGGCAAGCCGATCCCCGAGGTCGGCACCACGCGGTTCCGCCCACCCTTCGCACCAGTTTCGGTCGGCTCGCTGGCTGCCGAGCGCTTTGGCGACCTGAAGCCGGAGCGGCTGACGCCGATGCACGACTGGCATATCGAGAACGGCGCGACCATGTATTCGGCCGGCCTGTGGTTCCGTCCGATGATCTATGGCGACCCCGGCGAGACGGTCGAGCAGGCCTATGTCCGCGAGGCAGGAACCACTCGCGACGCCGCCGGCATCGTCGACGTCTCCACCCTTGGCAAGATCGCCGTGCAGGGTCCGGACGCCGCCGAATTCCTCGACCGCGTCTACACCAACGTCTTCTCCACCCTTCCCGTCGGCAAGGCCCGTTACGGCCTGATGTTGCGCGAGGACGGCATCGCCTTCGACGACGGCACCACCTGGCGGCTCGGCGAAGAAGACTTCCTGATGACCACGACCACGGCCAATGCCGGCAAGGTCATGCAGCATCTCGAATATTTCCTCGACGTCGTCTGGCCCGATCTCAGGGTTCATCTGACCTCCGTGACCGACCAGTGGGCGGGTGCCGCCATCGGCGGGCCCAAGGCACGCGAAATCCTTGCGTCGTGCGTCACCGGCACCAAGGTCGACAACGAGACGCTGCCCTTCATGGGCATCGTCCGCGGCGAGATCGCCGGCGCGCCCGTCATGATCTGCCGCCTCTCCTTCTCCGGCGAGATGGCCTTCGAGGTCTACAGCGGCGCCGGCCACGGCATCCATGTCTGGGAGGCGTTGGTCGAGGCCGGCAAGCCGCACGGCATGGTGCCCTACGGGCTCGAGGCGCTCGGCACCATGCGCATCGAGAAGGGCCATGTCACCGGCGCCGAGATCGACGGACGGACAACGGGGCGTGACCTTCATCTGGGCTGGATGCTGTCCAAGAAGAAGCCGTTCATCGGCTCGGCGATGATGGACCGCGAAGGCCTCACCGCCCCCGACCGGCTCGAGCTGGTGGGAATCGTTTCGCTCGACAACCGGCCGCTCAACGGCGGCGCCCACATCGTCATGCAGGCCGATCCGGAAAATCCGCACGGTTCGCTCGGCCACATCACCGCCGCCTGCTTCTCGCCGGCGCTCGGCAAGTATATCGCGCTGGCGCTCGTCTCGGCCGGCAAGTCGCGCCACGGCAAGCGCGCCCAGGTCTCCGACCCGCTGCGCAACCGCTTCGGCCCCGTCGAGATCGTCAGCCACCACTTCTTCGACCCCGAAGGGAAGCGCATGCATGGTTGAGCAGCTTTCACCGCTCGCACAGGCCTTCCGGCCCGGCTCTCACGGCAACTTTGCCGATGGCGTGGGCGTGACCCTGTCCGAGATCGCTCCCGGTTCGATCGTGCAGGTCGCCGCATGGCCTAGAGAGGAAAAGACGCTGATGGGGGCGATCGCCTCGGTCACGCAACTCAGCCTCGCCGACGGCGCCGGTGCCGGCGCCGTCTCTGAGCGCCATGCCGCATTCGGCTTCGCACCCGGGAAGTTCCTCGTTACCGACACCTCGGAAGGACTGGCAACCGCGCTCGCAGGCGCGGTCACGTCGAGCGCCGGCACGGTGACCGACCTTTCGCATGGCCGGACCGCGATCCGCATCGAGGGCACCAAGGCCGAATGGGTGCTGGGCAAGCTCTTTGCCGTAGATTTCGAGCAGGCGGCATTCCCGATCGGCTCGGGCATTTCGACGGCCCATCACGACATCTTCGCCCAGATCCAGCGGAGCGGGGCGGCGCGGTTCGACCTCTACGTCTTCCGCTCCTTCGCCCGCTCGTTCTGGAAGATGCTCTGCCACGCCGCCGCCGAGGTCGGCTACGAGGTGGTCTGAGGCAAGCGCGCGGAGGGCGTATGCTACTCCGCTGCGCCAGCTTCGATCGCGCTCCCCGAACGGTTCTGATCAGGTTTGGTGGAGTTCGCCCATTGGGTGACCACCAGGCCGGCGACGATCAGGAGTAGCCCGGCAACGCGCGCAAGCGTGGCGGGCCGCTGCGCAAAATTCATCAGACCGAAGTGGTCGATGATGAGGGACGTCGCCATCTGGCCGGCGATCACCGCCACAATGAAGCTGGCAGCACCGACTTTCGGCGAAAGCAGAAGTGCCGCCGTGATGTAGATCACCCCGCCGACGCCACCGATCCAGATCCACCACGGCCCCTTGAACAGGGCACCCACCATCGGCACCGGCACCCTCGACGCAAGCATGACGGGGACGATCAGCACGACGCTGATGGCGAGCGAAACCAACGTCGCCCAGAGCGGGTGGCCGAGCAGGCGTCCAAGCATGGCATTGGCGCCGGCCTGAAACGGAACTGCTGCCCCGGCGAGCAAGGCTGCGACCAGCAACGATGAGGACTGCGGCATTGAGTGTCTCCGTATCTACTCCCCGGAGATATATCATCCGCCACACTTATGGAAATTCACAGTTCTTACCGATAACATGCACCGGATGAATAGCCTGTCCGGCATCGACCTCAATCTGCTCGTGGTCCTCGAGGCGCTCCTGGCCGAGCGGCATGTTTCGCGCGCCGCCATTCGCCTCAACCGGAGCCAACCCGCGGTCAGCCACGCGCTTGCGCGCCTGCGCCACCTCCTCGACGACCCGCTGCTGGTCAGACATGGCGGCGGCTTGCAGCCAACGGCGCGCGCCATGGAGATCGCGCCACTGCTTGCCGACGCACTCGATCGCATGCGCCGCCTCCTCGTGCCCGCCGGCTTCGATCCGGCGACCGAGAGGCGCACCTTCCGCCTCGCCATGTCGGACTACGGTGCGACCGTGATCCTCCCCCGCCTCCTGCCGGCGTTGCGGACGCAGGCACCCGGCATCAATCTCGAGATCAGCCAGTCGAGCCGCGAGGCGATGACGGTACAGGTGATGGATGGCGAGATCGACCTGGCCTTCGGCGTCTTTCCCACACTCGAAAGGTCGATGCGGGCATTGCGGCTGTTCGACGAGCGATACGCTTGTCTTGCCGATGATGCCTCGTTGGGTGGCGCAGTAAGCATGGATCTCGCCGCCTACCTTGCGCGTCCGCACGCCCTCGTGGCCCTGCGCGCCGATGTCGAAAGCGAGGTCGATTCCGCGCTTGCGGCTATTGGCCATAAGCGCCGTGTCGCGCTGCTTCTGCCGCACTGGGGCGCAGCAGCCGGCCTCATTGCCGGCACCGATCTCGTGCTGACCGTGGCGCGGCGTATCCTGCCGCCATCGGTCGAGGCCAATGGCCTTACGGTCTTCGAACCGCCTTTCGCCATTCCGGTCTTCGGCTTTGAGCAGATCTGGCACAGGCGCCGCGACAGCGACGCCGCGCACCAGTGGCTGCGGGAGACCATCTTGAGCCTTTGCGGGGACTGACGCCGTCGATTCCTTGCCGGGCGCCTGCCCCCGGCTAGCGAGCCAAGCGTATTGCGGGCAATATGCAGCCATTGAGGGGGCGACCATGGAATTCATCAATTCGGCGCAAGCCAAGGCGCTCGGGCTGCCGTTCAGCCAGGCGGTGCGGGTCGGCGACGTGCTCTATCTTTCCGGCGCACTGGGCAACCGCCCCGGCACGCTGGAACTCGTTCCCGGCGGCATGGAGGCCGAGGCGCGGCAGACGATGGAGAACATCAAGGCGGTGCTCGCGGAGAACGGCTTGGGCATGGCCGACATCTTCAAATGCACGGTCATGCTGGCCGACATGGCCAAGTGGCCCGAGTTCAACAAGGTCTATGTCGGCTACTTTGCGCCGGACCGCCTGCCGGCGCGCTCGGCATTCGGCGCCAATGGCCTGGCGCTGGGCGCTCAGGTCGAGCTGGAATGCTGCGCTTACATCGGAAAGCGAGCCGGCGCCTGACCTATTTCAGGAACTGAACCCAGTCATCGAGCGGCGCGCGGTCTGTCCGGAAAGTGCTTTCCGGCTTGCTCGTGTCCTCGTGCCCAAGCGCCATGCCGCAGACGACGACTTCCTCGTCGGGAATGCCGAGCACCGGCCGTATCTGCCGGTGATAGGGCGCGAATGCCGCCTGCGGACAAGTGTGCAGCCCCCTCGCCCGCGCCGCGATCATGATGTTCTGCAGGAACATGCCGTAGTCGATCCAGGAGCCCTGGTTCAGCCTGCGATCGATGGTGAAGATCATGCCGACAGGCGCATCGAAGAAGAGAAAATTGCGGTCATGCTGGGCGCGCATCCGGTCGACGTCCCGGCGGCCAATGCCGAGCACGCCGTAGAGGCCGAAGCCGTTGGCGCGGCGACGGCCGAGATAGGGCTCGAAGAACTGGTCGGGATAATATTTGTACTCGTCCCAGACGGCCTTCTCGGCGCGTACGCCGGAATTGAGGATGGCATCGCTGATGCCGCGCAGCGTCTCGCCGGAGGTCACATAGACCTTCCACGGCTGCATGTTGGTGCCCGAGGGCGCACGCGCCGCGACATCGAGGATGTCGCGGATCACCGCCTCGTCCACTGGCGTGGGCAGGAAGGCGCGCACGGACCGTCGCGAGACGATCGCCTCGTCGACGATCGCCGTCTCGTCACTGTCCTGCGGTCTGTTCTCCGGTGCCAGCATCGGCGGTCCCCATGGCATCGCTGCGCGGAGGCCCCTCCAACCGTCCGTGCGCCAGCCTTTGCACCGTAGGCCGGAGTCCCGCAAGCGAAACTTGCCGGGCCATGAAAATTCCCTTGAGAATTTCACAGAACTGGCCTCATATGAAATTCTGATCAGAATTTTCATGCAAGGCAGCCGGTCTTGGCCCTCACATCGAATGCCCCAGTGTCCGCCAACATCGAGGTCTCAGGCGACCTGCTCGCCGCCGATTTGCGTGCGCTGCGCAAGTCCCGCGGGCTGACGCTGGCCGAAATCGCTCTCAAGCTCGGCCGCTCCGTCGGCTGGGTCAGCCAGGTCGAGCGCGGACTGTCGACTCCATCCATCGGCGATCTCAGGGCCTTCGCCGAGCTGTTCGGCGTGCCGATCAGCCTGTTCTTCGCCCATGAGGCGCCGCTGGAGGCCGAGCGTGGCGTCGTCGTCCGCTCGGGCAGGCGCCGGACGCTGGGAACGAGCGATTCGGGACTGGTGGAAGAACTCCTGTCGCCCGACCTCGGCGGTAGCTTCGAAATGCTCCGCTCGATCTTCGCGCCGGGAGCCGGGATGGCCAATCCGGTGACGCGGCCCACCGAGGAGGCTGGCTACGTCGTCTCCGGTCGTTTCGACATCGAGATCGACGGCACCTGGCACAGCCTTGGCGAAGGCGACAGCTTCCGCTTCGACCACAAGCCGTTCCGCTGGCGGAACCCGGGTTCGGTGCCCTCGGTGGTCATCTGGGTCGTGGCGCCGCCGGTATATTGATCGCGTTATTGGGAGGACAACATGGCTGAGTTGCCGAGCACGGCGCGGGTGGTGATCATCGGCGGAGGAGCGGTTGGCGTCTCATCGCTCTATCACCTCGCCAAGGCGGGCTGGACCGACTGCGTGCTCCTCGAAAAGAACGAGCTGACCTCGGGCTCGACCTGGCATGCCGCCGGCAACGTGCCGACCTTCTCGTCGTCCTGGTCGCTGATGAACATGCAGCGCTATTCGACCGAGCTCTATCGCGGGCTGGCGGCCGAGGTCGACTACCCGATGAACTATCACGTCACCGGCTCGATCCGGCTGGCCCACACGAAAGAGCGCATGCAGGAGTTCCAGCGCGCCAAGGGCATGGGCCGTTATCAGGGCATGGACATCGACGTCATCGGCCTCGACGAGATCATGCGCCGCTATCCGTTCATCGAGACACATGACCTCAAGGGCGCGCTCTACGATCCCAACGACGGCGACATCGACCCGGCCCAACTCACCCAGGCGCTCGCCAAGGGCGCGCGCGACATGGGCGCCAGGATCATCCGCTTCTGCCCGGTGAGTTCAGTTCGCCGCGACAAGGACGAATGGATCGTTGCGACCGAACAGGGCGAAATCCGCTGCGAAAAGGTGGTCAATGCCGCGGGCTACCGCGCCGCCGAAGTCGGAAAGCTGTTCGGCCGCGACGTGCCGATGACGGTGATGAGCCACCAGTACATCCTGTTCGACGAGATCCCGGAACTCGCCGCCTGGTCACGCGAGGCCGGCCAGAAGCTGCCGCTGCTGCGCGACGTCGACACCTCCTACTATCTCCGCCAGGAGAAGAACGGCATGAACCTCGGCCCTTATGAGCGCAACTGCCGCGCCCATTGGGCAACGCCCGACGACCAGATGCCTGCCGACTTCTCGTTCCAGCTCTATCCCGACGATCTGGAACGGCTGGAATGGTATCTCGACGACGCCGTCCGCCGCGTGCCGATCCTCGGCACAGCCGGCCTGTCCAAGGTCATCAACGGCCCGATCCCCTATGCGCCCGACGGCAACCCGCTGATCGGTCCCATGCCGGGCGTGCCCAACGCCTTCGAGGCCTGCGTCTTCACCTTCGGCATCGCCCAGGCGGGTGGAGCCGGCAAGGTGCTGGCCGAATGGGTGACCCGGGGCGAGACCGAATGGGACATGTGGTCCTGCGACCCGCGCCGCTTCTCGTCCTTTGCTTCGGCTCCCGACTACGCGGTCGCCAAGGGCATGGAGGTCTACGGCCACGAATACGCCATCCATTTTCCGAGGCACGCCTGGCCGGCGGCGCGCAACCGAAAGCTCTCGCCCATCCACGACCGGATCGCAGCCCTCGGCGCCCAGTTCAACGCCTACAACGGCTGGGAGCGCGCCACCTGGTACGCCAAACCGGACGACGACACCTCCGAAGAATCCACCCAGACCTTCGCCCGTTCCGGTCCTTGGGAGAAACGCATCCGAGAGGAGTGCCTCGTCGTGCGCGATGCCGCAGGCATACTCGACCTGCCCGGCTTCAGCCGCTTCAATCTCGACGGCCCGGGTGCGGCCGCATGGCTGGAGACGCAGGTCACCGGCACCGTGCCGAAGGTCGGCCGCATCGGCCTGTGCTACTTCGCTGACGATCACGGTCGCATCGTCACCGAGATGTCGGTGGTCCGCCATTCCGAAGACCTGATGACGCTGATCACGGCAGCCGTCGCGCAGTGGCACGATTTCGAATGGCTGAAGTCGCACATGCCCGCCGATGCGACCTTCAAGCTCATAGACCGCACCGAGGAATACTCGACCCAGATCCTCGCCGGGCCCAACTCGCGGAAGATCCTGGTCGAGGTCTGCGAGGCCAACCTATCGGCACCGTGGCTGACACATCAGGAAACCACCATCGCCGGACGCTGGGCCAAGCTGGTGCGCGTCTCCTTCGCCGGCGAGCTCGGCTGGGAAATCCACACCAAGGTGGCCGACACCGCTACCGTCTTCGACACCGTCTGGGCGGCCGGCCAGAGGCATGGCCTGAAACCCTTCGGCATGTTCGCGCTCGACGCGCTCCGACTGGAGAAGGGTTACCGCGCCTGGAAGGGCGACCTCTCGACCGACTACACCGTCCTGCAGGGCGTGCTCGAACGTTTCGTCAAATGGGACAAGCCAGCGTTCCGCGGCAAGGCAGCCCTGCTCAACGAAAAGCAGCAGGGCGTGAAAAAGCGCTTCGTCACGCTGGTGATCGACAGTCCTGGCGAGTGCGACGCGCCCTACATGTCGACGCTCTGGCACAATGGCCAGATTGTCGGTGAGACCACGTCAGGAGGCTGGGGCCATAGGGTGGACAAATCGATTGCGCTGGGCATGCTGCGGGCCGATCTGGCCGTGCCGGGCGTTACCATCGAAGTCGAGATTTTCGGGGAGCGCTTCAGCGCCACGGTCCAAGAGGACAAGCCCTTGTGGGATCCCGAAAACGAAAGGCTACGCTCATAATGTCCCTTCCCTTCCCCGATCGCGCCTTCGGCGCCTTCATGTTCGACATGGACGGCACCATCCTGAGCTCGATCGCCGCCGCCGAACGTGTCTGGTCCGCCTGGGCGATCCGGCACGGCCTCGACGTGGAGACCTTCCTGCCGACCATCCATGGCGTTCGCGCAGTCGAGACGATCCGCAACCTGAACCTGCCCGGCGTCGACGTGATGGCCGAGGTCGAGTTCCTGACGCAGGCCGAGTTCGACGACGTCGAGGGCGTGGTGTCCATCGAGGGCGCCGCCGCATTCCTCAACGCCCTGCCGCCCGAGCGCTGGGCGATCGTCACCTCCTCGCCGCGCCGGCTTGCCATCCGCAGGCTGGAAGCCGCCGGCCTGCCGGTGCCGCAACTGATGATCACGGGTGAGGACGTCGCCAACGGCAAGCCCGCCCCCGATTGCTTCCTGCTCGGCGCCCAGCGCCTCGGCCAGAAGCCGCAGGATTGCCTGGTCTTCGAGGATGCGCCGGCCGGCATCCAGGCCGCCGAAGCCGCGGGCGCCCGAGTGGTGGTCGTCACCGCCACGCACGACCACGCCGGCGACACGCCTCATCCGACGATCGCCGAATACAGGTCGCTGACCACGCGCCTGAACACTGCCGGCCTGCTGACACTGGCGGTGGGAGCCTGACATGCCGAAACCATCCTCCCGCATCTCCGGCATCGTCCCTTCCGGCAAGGACGGCTGGGAAGTGCATTTCGCCGCCATGACGCGCAAGCAGGCCGGCGAAGACATCATCATGCTGTCGGTCGGCGACCACGACTTCGACACGCCGTCCGAAACGGTCGAGGCCTGCGTGGAAGCGGTGCGTTCCGGCTTCCACCACTACACGCAGCTGCCCGGCCTGCCGCGCCTGCGCGCCGCCATGGCCAAGGTCTCGGCCCGCTGCACCGGCGTCGACACCGCGCTCGCCGAGATCATCGCCACGCCGGGCGGCCAGGCCTCGCTCTACGCCGCCGTGCAGGCGACGCACGATCCGGGCGACCACGCAGTGGTCGTGGCCCCCTACTACGCAACCTATCCCGGCACCTTCCGCGCCGCAGGCGCCACCTACACGGTGGTCGAGGCCCATGCCGCCGACGGCTTCCAGCCGCGCACCGAAGAGATCGAAAAGGCGCTGAAGCCCAACACGCGCTCGATCCTGATCAACACGCCCAACAATCCGACGGGTGCGATCTACTCGCGCAAATGCCTGGAAAACATCGCCGAGCTCTGCATCCGCCGCGATCTTTGGCTTTTGTCCGACGAGGTCTACTGGACACTCGGCGACGGCGAGCATGTGTCGCCGCGCGCCCTGCCCGGCATGGCCGCGCGCACGCTGGTCATCAATTCGATGTCCAAGAGCCACGGCATGACCGGCTGGCGCATCGGCTGGCTCACCGCGCCCGCCGATCTCGTGTCGCTGATCATCAACCTCAACCTCGTCACCACCTACGGCCTGACCGATTTCGTCAGCCGCGCGGCGATCGAGGCTCTGGAAAACGACTTCGGCGTCGAGTGGATCGCCAAGACCTATGCCGACCGGCGCACCCACTTCCTCGACGCCATGCGCGGCCTCAACAACGTCACCGTGCGCGGCTCGGAGGGCGGCATGTATGTGATGCTCGACATCAGCGCCATCGAGCCCGACTGCGAGAAGTTCGCCTGGGACCTGCTCGAGCGCGAGAAGGTCGCCGTCATGCCGGGCAAGAGCTTCGGTGACGCCGCCGCCGGTCACATCCGCATCAGCCTGTGCCAGCCCGACGAGGTGCTCAGGGAGGCCGCCGGCCGGCTCAGGCACTTCGCCAACAGCTACGAGAGGTCTGCCGCATGACCGAAATCCCCGCCCGTGCCCGCGCCGTCATCATCGGCGGCGGCGTGTCCGGCTGCTCCGTCGCCTATCATCTGGCGAAGCTCGGCTGGACCGACATCGTGCTTCTGGAGCGCAAGCAGCTCACGTCAGGCACGACATGGCACGCGGCGGGGTTGATCGGGCAACTGCGCGCCTCGCAGAACATGACGCGGCTGGCGAAATACTCGGCCGACCTCTACGTCAAGCTCGAGGCCGAGACCGGCGTCGCCACCGGCATGCGCCAGGTCGGCTCCATCACCGTGGCGCTGACCGAGGAGCGCAAGCACGAGATCTATCGCCAGGCCTCGCTCGCGCGCGCCTTCAATGTCGATGTGCGCGAGATTTCGCCCAGCGAAGTCAAGGAGATGTACCCGCATCTCAATGTTTCAGACGTGGTCGGCGCGGTGCATTTGCCGCTCGACGGCCAGTGCGACCCGGCCAACATCGCGATGGCCTTGGCCAAGGGCGCCCGCCAGCGCGGCGCCAGGATCGTCGAGAACGTCAAGGTCACCAAGGTCCACACCCAAAACGGCCGCGTCTCCGGCGTATCGTGGGCGCAAGGCGGCGAACAGGGCACCATCGAGACCGACATCGTCGTCAACTGCGCCGGCATGTGGGCGCGCGAGCTTGGCGCCCGGAACGGCGTCACCATCCCGCTACATGCGTGTGAGCATTTCTACCTCGTCACCGAGGCGATCAAGGGTCTCGGGCGCCTGCCCGTCCTGCGCGTGCCCGACGAGTGCGCCTACTACAAGGAAGATGCCGGCAAGATGATGCTCGGCGCATTCGAGCCGGTCGCCAAACCCTGGGGCATGGACGGCATCCGCGAGGACTTCTGCTTCGACCAGCTGCCCGAGGACATGGACCACTTCGCGCCGATCCTCGAAATGGGCGTGAACCGCATGCCGATGCTGGAAACCGCCGGCATCCATACCTTCTTCAACGGCCCGGAAAGCTTCACCCCCGACGACCGCTACTATCTCGGCGAAGCGCCGGAACTCGGCGGCTACTGGGTCGCCGCCGGCTACAACTCCATCGGCATCGTCTCCTCGGGTGGCGCCGGCATGGCGCTGGCGCAGTGGATCCACGATGGCGAGGCGCCCTTCGACCTCTGGGAGGTCGACATCCGCCGCGCCCAGCCGTTCCAGAAGAACCGCAGCTACCTGAAAGAGCGCGTATCCGAGACGCTCGGCCTGCTCTACGCCGACCATTTCCCCTATCGCCAGATGGCGAGCGCGCGGAACGTCAGGCGTTCACCTCTCCACGAGCATCTCAAGGCGCGCGGCGCCGTGTTCGGCGAAGTCGCCGGCTGGGAGCGCGCCAACTGGTTTGCCCGCGAAGGCCAGGAGCGCGAATACAGATACTCGTGGAAGCGGCAGAACTGGTTCGACAACCAGCGCGAGGAGCATCTGGCGGTCCGCAATGGCGTCGGCCTGTTCGACATGACCTCCTTCGGCAAGATCCGCATCGAGGGTCGCGATTCCCTTGCCTATCTCCAGCGCCTCTGCGCCAACGACATGGACGTCGAGCCGGGCAGGATCGTCTACACGCAGATGCTCAACCAGCGCGGCGGCATCGAGAGCGACCTGACCGTCACCCGCTTTTCGCCAACGGCCTTCCTGGCCGTCGTGCCCGGCGTGACGCTTCAGCGAGACCTCGCCTGGTTCCGCAAGCATCTTAGCGGCGAGTTCGTCGTCATCACCGACGTCACGGCGTCCGAGAGCGTGCTCTGCCTAATGGGACCGAAGTCGCGCGAGCTGATCCAGAAGGTCAGCCCCAACGATTTTTCTAATGACAAGAATCCGTTCGGCACCTGGCAGGAGATCGAGATCGGCATGGGCCTCGCCCGCGCGCATCGCGTCACCTATGTCGGCGAACTTGGCTGGGAGCTTTATGTCCCGACCGATCAGGCGGCCCACGTCTTCGAGGCGATAGAGGACGCAGGCCGCGATCTCGGCTTGAAGCTCTGCGGCCTGCACACGCTCGATTCCTGCCGGATCGAGAAGGCATTCCGCCATTTCGGCCACGACATCACTGACGAGGACCATGTGCTGGAAGCCGGCCTCGGCTTTGCGGTGAAGTCAGGCAAGGGCGATTTCATCGGCCGCGACGCGGTGCTACGCAAGCGTGACGCCGGGCTCGGTCGTCGGCTGGTCCAGTTCCGCCTGACGAAGCCCGAACCGCTGCTGTTCCACAATGAGGCCATCGTCCGCGACGGCAAGATCGTCGGCACGATCACGAGCGGAAACTACGGCCACCATCTCGGCGGCGCCATCGGCCTCGGCTATGTGCCTTGCACCAACGAGACCGAAGCCGACGTGCTCGGCTCGCACTACGAGATCGAGATCGCCGGCGAGCGTTTCGCCGCCGAGGCCTCGCTCAAACCGATGTACGACCCCAGAGCCGAGCGCGTGCGGATGTAGATCAGAAGGCCGTGAGCTTCCGCTTCACGTGGTCGAGGAAGGCGCCGCGCGATTCCGGCGTCGAGCTGTCCATCAGGTAATGCGCCATGAAAAGCGTACGGCAGCGCCTTGCGCACAGGGCCCTGATGCCGCGCAGGATCGTCTTCCGGCCGGGATGGCCGACCAGATGCGACCATAGGCGCGGCGCACCGCAGGTCGTCACGACCGCGATCTTGGAGATGTTGGTCATCAAGGGCCTGATCGCCCCCTTGCCCTTGGGCAGTTCGAAGGCCACGTCGGTCGCCCAGACGCGATCGAGCCAGCCCTTGAGCATGGCCGGCAGTCCGTACCACCAGGTCGGGTAGATGAAGACGATTTCCTCCGCCCACTTGATGTGGTCGATATGGGCCTGCAGGGTCGGATCGATCGGGGCGCGGTCGTTGTAGAACCGCCGCTCGTCGCAGCGCATCACCGGATCGAAGTTCTCGGCATAGAGGTCGAGCAGCCGCGCCTCGCACCCCTTGGCCCTGATCGCCTCCAGCGCGGTCTCGCAGACCGCGGCGCAGAAACTGTCGGGCACCGGATGGCAATAGACGATCAGCACCCGCATCAGAACCGGCCCATCCTCTCGGCCACCCTGAGCATGAAGGCCTTGCGCGTACTGTCGGTCGAGAGATTCAGTGAGTACTGCGCCAGGTAGGCTACCGGCGCGCCCGGACGGACGTTGGCGCGCAGGACCCGCCCGACGAGCTTGCGCGGCGGATCGCCCATCAGCATGGCGCGCAACCGGCTGCCGCCATAGGTCGCGACCGCCACGACCTTGCGGATGTTGTGCAGCATCGGCACCACCTTGCCGTCGACCAGCCTGAACGACACCCCTGGCAAGAACACGCGATCGAAGAACCCCTTCAACATGGCCGGATAGCCATAGTTCCAGACCGGGAAGCACAGCACCAGCCCTTCGGCGCGGCGCAGGCGCCGAACGTAGGATGCCATCGCATCGTCGTCCGACCTCGCCTCATGGTAGCCGAGCCGCTCGGCCCGCGTCAGCCGCGGGTCGAAATCCTCGGCATAGAGATCGCAGTCGTCCACGTCGTGCCCGGCGGCCATGAGCCGCTGCACGATGAGCCGGTGAAGCTCCGCATTGAAGCTCGTTTCGACGGGATGGGCATAGAGCACGAGGATCTTCATCGCGCAGTTCAGCTTGCCTTCTGCAAGCCCTTGAAGAGAAAAGTCTTGCCGCTTCGGTAATCGTAGTTCGGGTTTTCCCAGGCGATCATCTTTCCGGGATTGAGCAGCCCGCTCGGGTCGGCCTCGCGCTTGAAAGCGAGCTGGACGTCGTCGGTCTGCTTCATGCCGCCCTCCTCCAGCGTGAAACGATGCGGGTTGAAGATGGGGCAGCCATTGTCCTCGTGCAG
Organism: Aminobacter sp. Piv2-1; assembly: GCF_037625995.1. Taxonomy (NCBI): domain Bacteria; kingdom Pseudomonadati; phylum Pseudomonadota; class Alphaproteobacteria; order Hyphomicrobiales; family Phyllobacteriaceae; genus Aminobacter; species Aminobacter sp. Piv2-1. Next base: position 20,803 of record NZ_JARKMU010000010.1, on the reverse strand, counting down.
ACGGATGATCTCGTCGAGCCGTTCCTCCGTGGTGAACTTCACCAGTGGCAGGCCAAAACAGGTGATATTGCCGTCGAAGCGGACGAATTCGAGGTGCGAGAAGACCTCGCCGGGGAACATCGCGTCCATCTTCTCCACCAGCGCCAGCTGGTTGGGGAATGGATAGAGCGACTGCAGATAGGTGATCGACGGATCGACCCGCAGGGCCCGGAGCGTCGTGTGGTTCCAGGCCAGTTCATAGGCCGGCGGCAGGCCCTTGGTGTCCTCGGCGGTCGCCGCGTTGAACAACACGTCGCCGCCCTCGCGGCGGGTGAAGGCGAGGAACGCATCGAGCGAATGCGGCGCCACCATGACCACGCAGATGCTCTGGTCCTCGCGCAGGAAGCGCTGATGGCGCTTGAAATAGGCGAAGGGCACCGGCGCTGCGATCGGCGTGACCAGCTTGGTAAGGATCCCGTCCTGGCAGGCCAGCGCATTGCCGTAACGGGCGGCGGCCATGAAGCTGTCGAACCCGACGATCACGTCCACCCAGTCGTAGGAAGCGGTCAGCGGCATCTCGACCTCGGTGATGATGCCGTTGGTGCCGTAGGCGTGGGTGACCTTGTGCAGCGCCTCGCCGGTCAGTTCGAGGACCTTCGGCTCCGTCTCCATCGTCACGACGCGCAGCCTGATCACGTTGCCGAAATCGCGCAGGCCGCCGAAATTGATCGAGCCGACACCGCCCGAGCCGCCGGCGATGAAGCCGCCGATGGAGGCGGTGTTGTAGGTCGAGGGGTGAAGCCTGAGCTCCTGGCCGGAATGGGCGCGTGTGGCGCGGTCGATGTCTGCCAGCACTGCCCCCGGCCCGCTGACGACCCGGCCAGGGGAGATCGCCGTCACCTGGTTCATCTCGGCAAGGCTGAGCACGACACCGCCCGAAAGCGGCATCGCCTGGCCGTAATTGCCCGTGCCCGTGCCGCGCGGGGTGACCGGCACGCCATGCCTGTGGCAGGCCGCAAGCGTGCGGATGACCTCGGCCTCGTTCTTCGGCGAAACGATCAGGTCGCCGGTGACATGGTCGAGCTGGCGCTTCAGCACCGGGCTGTACCAGTAGAAGTCGCGACTCTTCTGCTGCACGATCTTCTCGTTGTCCTCGATCCTGAGCCCGTCGAGATCGCGCTTAAGCCCGGCAAGGTCCATCGTCTCACCCCATCAGATCGTCGAGTTCGGAATAGTCGGGCAGTGCTGCATCGATCGGCCTTCCGTCGCGCACGACGATCCGGTCCGACTCCGGCCGCGACAAAAGCTCGGTCCAGTTACGGCCCTTGAAGATGATGAAGTCGGCCGGACCGCCCACCGCGAGCACGCCCGCGCCGTCGAGCCGCATCACCCCAGCCGGCGTTGCGGCAACCGCCATCGGCCAGTCGGCCACGGGATGGTCGAAATGCAGGATGCGCGTCGCCATGCGATAGACCTCGAGCATGTCGAGATCGCCATAGGCGTAGAAGGGATCGCGCACATTGTCGGAGGCGACGCTCACCGGAATGCCGCGCGCTTTCATCTCGTGCAGCAGCGTCACACCGCGCCAGCGCGGCGTCGTCGCGTCATGCCGCCGGTCCTGCAGATAGAGATTGCACATCGGTAGCGAAACGACGGCAATCCCGGCCTTGGCGACCTCGTCCAGCGTGCCGAGAACCTCCTCGTCAGGCTGGCGCGCCAGCGAACAGCAGTGGCCGACGAGGATCTTGCCCTCGAAACGATGTCGCAGGGCGGCCGCGGCGATCCTGCGCAGCGACACGGCGCCGACGTCGTCCGTCTCGTCGGCGTGGAAGTCGAGATCGAGGCCGTGTTCGGACGCAGCCCGGAACATGACGTCGAGCAACTCGTCGAGGTCGGGCATCATGTATGTCACCGCGCCCAGCACGCCATGTGCCCCGGCGACGCGACGCGCCATGCCGGCGAACCAGCCCCGGTCGCGCACCTCCTCGATGCCGAACAGGCAGGCGGCCTGCAACTCGATGCGGCCGCGCCAGCGTTCGCGCATCGCCTCGAAGACCGGCCAGGAAATTTCCTCCTGCGGCACCACGCTGTCGAGATGCGTGCGCATCGCCTTGGTGCCGTGCGCGTAGGCGGTGCGCAGCGAGAAATCCATGCGGCGCGCCACGTCCTCGGCGCTCCAGCGCGCCGCGCGGTCGGTCCCCGTCGCGGCCAGCGCGCCCATGAACGAACCGTCAGGGTTGGGCTGGCGCGGCCAGATGTGCCCCTTGTCGATGTGGGTGTGGCAGTCGACGAAACAAGGCAGGACGATGCGGCCCTTCAGGTCGAACCCGCCCGCAACGTTCGCCGCCGCTCCGATGCGGGCGATCCTGCCGTCCGCCACCGCGATGTCGACCAGCGCAAACCCGTCGCCGTCGACCGCCAGGGAAAGGCCAGGCGCGAGCGACGAATGGATGCGCGCATTGGACAGACGGTAGGTTCTGGAATTCGAAAAGGTCACGGCTAGCGCTCCTGCTTGAGCGCGCTTTCGTGCCAGCGCCGCAGGATGAGATGGGAAACCAGCGACAGCACGAGGAAGATCAGGATACCTGTCACCGAGATGAGGATAAGAGCTGCAAAGAGGCGCGGCGCGTTGAGCCGGTAGCCGGCCTCGATGATGCGCGAGGCGAGCCCCGATGATTGGCCCGAGGCGCCGGCGACGAATTCGGCGACCACCGCACCGATCAGCGACAGGCCGCCGGCGATCTTCAGGCCGCCGAGGAAATAGGGCATCGCCGCCGGCAGGCGCAGGTGCCACAGCTGTTGCCAGCGCGTCGCGCCGTTCATCTTGAACAGGTCGCGCAGGTTGCGGTCGACCGAATTGAGGCCAAGCGTCGTGTTCGACAGGATCGGGAAGAACGCGACGATCCAGGCGCAGAGCAGCAGCTTGGCCGTCTGGTTGTCGACATAGATGTTGATGAGCGGGAAAATCGCCACGATCGGCGTCACCTGCAGCACGACCGCGAAGGGGAAGAACGACATCTCCACCCATTTCGATTGGGCGAACAGCACCGCAAGCCCCACGCCGCCGACGACGGCGAGCAACAGGCTGAGGAAGGTGATCCTGAGCGTCACCAGCAGCGACGAAAACAAAAGCGGCGCGTCCTTGAAGAGCGTGTCCAGCACCACACCCGGCCGCGGCAGGATGTATTGCGGGATCTCGTTCCACACACAGATGCGGTCCCACAGCCAGATGGAGAGCACCATGATCGCCAGCGGCAAAAGCCACTTGCCCAGGCGCTCCAGCCGCTCGGCGCGGACGCGCCTGGCTTCCTCCGGGTCGAGCACGGCGCCTGCCTGTTCAATGATCGTCATGGCTCGCCCCACCCTTGGAATGGATAGCCGAGGAAAGCACGGCGGACGCGCGCCGGCAAAGTGCTGCGTAGTCGATGGAGGTGCGGAACGTCTCGTCCCGGGGATAGGGCGCGTCGACCGCGAACTCCTCGAACACCCGCCCCGGCCGCGCCGCCATCACCACGATCCGGTTCGCCAGGAACACGCTCTCGAACACGCTGTGGGTGACGAAGACCACGGTGAAGCGCTCGTCCTGCCAAAGCTCCAGCAGGTCGTTGTTGAGGCGGAAGCGCGTGATCTCGTCGAGCGCGGCAAACGGCTCGTCCATGAGCAGCAGCCGCGGCTTGGTGACCAGCCCCCGCGCGATCGAGACGCGCATCTTCATGCCGCCGGAGAGTTCGCGCGGCACCGCCGTCTCGAAGCCGGCGAGATGGACCCGCTCCAGCATTTCCATCACCGCCGGTCGCGCCGCCTCCCGCGACACGCCCCGAAGCCGCAGCGGCAGCCAGACATTGTCGAATACGCTTGCCCAGGGCAGCAGCGTCGGCTCCTGGAAGACAAAGCCGACGCAGTCGTCTCCGAGGGCCTTATGCCAGTCGAGCGCGCCCGAACTCGGGGAAGACAGCCCGGCGATGATGCGCAAGGCCGTCGACTTGCCGCAGCCGGACGGTCCGAGCAGGCTGACGAAGTCGCCTTCCCGGACCGTCAGGTCGACGTCGCGCAATGCGACGACGCCGTTCGAGAAGCTTTTCCCGACGCCGCGCAGGACGAGCAGCGGATTGCCGCCCTCCACTGCCCCGGTTCTTGCGATGCTGGTCTGCTGGGGCATCATGTTTCGGCTGGCTTCACTTCCTGAGGTCGAGGCCGACACCCTTGTTGACGAAGTCGAGTGTATAGGCCTTCTTGATGTCGATCCCGTCGGGGATGACCTTGGCCTTCACCATCTTGTCGTAGAAGCTCTTGATCCGCTCGTCGGTCATGGCGCCGATGCCGAGCTTCTCCGTGTCGCCCGAATCGACGATGCCGTACTTCTTCATCTGCTCGATGGAGAAGCCGATCTGCTCGTCGGTAATGTCCGGATTGTCCTTCTTGATCATCTCGTTGGCGGCCTTGTTGTCGCCGTAGAGGTAATTGTACCAGCCCTTGGCCGAGCCATCGACGAAGCACTGCACCACCTGCGGGCGCTCGTCTATCGTCTTCTGCATCGCTTCGATCGTCGTGGCGTAGGTGTCGAAACCGTAGTCGGCCAACAGGAAGACGTTGGGCTTGAAGCCGCCCTCCTTTTCCACCGCAAAGGGTTCGGATGTGACATAGCCCTGCTGGATCGACTTCGGATTGGCGATGAAGGGTGCGGGATTGAAGGTGTAGGGTACGCGCTTGGAGACGTCGAAGCCGTGGTCGGTCGCCATCCACAGCAGGAAGCTCTGGGCGCCTTCGTCGCCGACGATGTACTGCTCGGCCTTCGGCAGGTCCTCCCACTTGTCCAGTCCCTGGCCGGGATGCGACATCACCACTTGCGGCTCCTTCTGGAACGACGCCGCGACGATGCGGAGCGGAATGTTCTGCTGAACGGCGTCGAACGCCTGGAGCAGGTTGCCGCCCATGTAGAAATCGATCTTGCCGGCGAGCAGCAACGGACGTCCGCTGACCTGCGGCCCGCCCTGGGCGATCGTCACGTCGAGGCCGCAGGCCGCATAGGTGCCGTCGGCGACGGCCTGGTAGTAGCCGCCGTGCTCGGCCTGGGCGAGCCAGTTGGTCATGAAGGTGACCTTCTCGGCCGCAGCCGCCCCGAACGAAGCGGCGACAAGCACCACCGACGCCCCTGCCGACATTTTCAGAAATTCGCTCATAAGCACCACCCTCCGTTAGCCCCTGCCCGCCGAGCCGGGGTCATGACCGCCACGTTGCTTCAAGCAAGGCACATGCCAATGTCGATCCGCGCCGGCTGCCTGGGTTTGGCTTCGACATGCGCGGAAAGGCCGGATGGTGCATGCCTTCGGAACGGCACAGTGCCTATTTTTCAGGCGCCTGTCCATGACGCGCTGATCGGCGCAGGGTATCTTGAAACGAAGGTGGTGACCGCTTTAGGCTCCACTTGAATGGAGAGCCCTATGTTGAGATTTCTGCTGCCCAAATCGATCAAGCCGCCATTCGCGCGCTACAGCCACGGCGTCGAGGTTCCGGCCGGCAAGCGGCTCGTGCTGTGCTCCGGCCAACTCGGCATCGGCCTCGACGACACGGTGCCCGAGGACGCAGGCGCGCAGGCCGAACTCTGCTTCCGCAACATCTCCGCAATTCTCGGCGAGGCGAGCCTGACCCTCAACGACGTCGTGCGCATCAATGCCTATGTCACGGACCGGATCCACATGCGCCCCTACATGGACGTGCGCGACAAGCTGTTCTCCGACCCGGCCCCGGCTTCGACGCTGATGATCGTGTCCGGCTTCACCCGGCCGGAGTTCAAGGTCGAAGTCGAGGTGATCGCCGCGGGTTGATTGCGTCGGCCCGGCCCAGGACGTAGATCGTCAACAACATCGAGGAAGAGGATCGGACGATGGCGGGAAAGAGAAGATGGTGGGGCGACTACAGGACCACCGAATATGCATCGATCGATCCCGAGAACACCATCGCAGTGCTTCCGGTCGCGGCGATCGAGCAGCACGGGCCGCATCTGCCCGTCTCGACCGACACGACCATCATGGCCGGCATGCTCGACGAAGTGATCGCACGCCTGCCCGACGAACTCGACGTGCGTTTCCTGCCCATCCAGGCGGTCGGCAAGTCCAATGAGCATGTCCACGCGCCGGGCACCCTCACCCTGCCTCCTTCGACGCTCATCGACGCCTGGACCGAACTCGGCGTCTCGGTCGCACGCGCCGGCATCCGCAAGTTCGTCGTCGTCAATTCGCATGGCGGCAACGAGGAGATCATGGGCATCGTCACGCGCGAACTGCGCGTGCGCTTCGACATGCTTGCGGTCAAGACGAGCTGGCAGCGTTTCGGCCGGCCGGCCGGCATGTATCCCGAGCTGGAGGACCGCCACGGCATCCACGGCGGTGACGTCGAGACCTCACTGATGCTGCATTTCCGCCCGGACCTGGTCGACATGAGCAAGGCGGAGAACTTCATCTCCAATGTCGCGCGCGCCGAGGAGGCGTTCGAGCTGCTGCGCCAGACCGGCACGCACGCCTATGCCTGGGTCGCCTCCGACCTCAACCCGCACGGCGTGGTCGGCAATGCCGCGATCGCAACTGCCGAAAAAGGCCGGCTGACTGCCGAGCACCAGGCGGAAGGCTTCGTCCGGCTCATCCACGACATCCGCAAGGCCAAACTCTCCGACTGGCTGGCCTAAAGCTCCAGGCCGAAGGGGACGCCCTCGAAACAGTCGGAGCCGCGGCCGATCGCGGCGATCGCGGCGATCATCCGGCCATTGCGTCCGAGGATCTGGTCCGCGACCGCTATCAGCCGGGGATTGGGCGTTGCGGTAGGCGACAGGCGCCGCAGGCTTGCCGCGAGTTCCGCCTCGTCGCGCGACGGCGCAAGCGCTGCCGCGATGATGTAGGCGGAGGCCGTCGAACGGCTCACGCCGGCGTAGCAGTTGATCGCCAGCGGCCGCGCGCGGTTCCAGCTTTCCGCAAAATCCAGCAGCCGGCGCACATGGATCTCGCCCGGCAGCGTCATGCCGTCCTGTTCGGCCGCGATGTCATGCATGTTCAGGAGCAGGTGATCCTCGGCGCGGAGCGACGCCGGCCGCGTCATCTCGGTGCCGGCGGAAAGCAGCGAGATGAGCCGCCCGGCGCCTACGCGAACAACGGTTTCGTCCACTTTCGACAGCGGGCAGACATGGATCGTCGAAGTGCTCATCTTGGCATCGCCTGTCGGTCTTGAGCCCAGTCGCCCAGCGCCACGTCGAGCCGCCGCCATTCGACCTCATGTCCGGGCAGGCCGCAGCGCAACTGCGTCGGCCGGTCGGCGAAGGCGCGCACGAGAATGCCCTCGCGGCCGAGCGCCCGGAACAGGCCGGCGGCGTCGGCGATGTCGACATGGCGGAACAGCGACGTGCCGCCCGTGGTGATCACGCCTGCGCGCGCGAACGCCTGGTCGAGCCGATGCGCGGCCTGAGCGAGCATCGCACGCATATCCGTTTGCCAGGCGCCATCGGACAGCGCCTTGATGCCGTATTCCAGCGCCGGCACCGCCACCGACCAGGGGCCGAGCTCTTCCTCGAGCCGTTCGGCGATCGAGCCGTGAGCAAGCGCGAAGCCGAGCCTTATTCCCGCAAGGCCATAGAACTTCCCGAAGGAACGCAGCACGACGATGCCACCCTGGTCGACATCGCCGGCGAGGCTTTCCGAGCCAGGGCCGACATCCATGAAGGCCTCGTCGACCACGAGCAGCCCACCCTTCGCCCGCATCTTCTCCGCAAGGCCGAGCAGTTCCAGGCGCGAGACCACGCGACCGGTGGGATTGTTCGGGTTGACCACGACCGCGAAGTTGGCATCGGCGAGGCGCGCAATGTCGCGGACCTCCGCCACCTCGTGACCGGCGATGGCGGCGGCTCGAGCGTGCTCCTGATATGTAGGGCCGAGCACGAAGGCGCGGCCCGGTGGCACCAGCGACGCGATGCGCGGCAAGAGGATCTGCGTGCCCGGCGCCGGCACCACGTTGGCTGCCGACGGCGCGCCATAGGCCGTCGCCGCCACCGCCGAAAGGTCACGCGCCCTTCCAGGCTCCGGCAGGCGCGACAAGGCTGTGGCGGGCAGGTCGAAAAGCGGATAGGAGTGCGGATTGATCCCGGTCGAAAGGTCGACGAACGGCTCGGGCGCTCCCGGAAACAGCGCCCTCGCCCGCTCCAGGCTGCCGCCGTGATCGACCGTCCCAGTCCTTCGTCCTGCAAGAAGCGTCATGTCTTTTCCGCTTGCCTTCCTGTCGCTTCTGGTTGAACTCGGCCTCGGCTATCCGGACCGGCTTGTGCGCAAGATCGGCCATCCGGTCATCTGGATCGGACAGCTGATATCCTTTCTCGACAAGAGCCTCAACCACGCCACCGATACCGACGCCATGCGCCGCATCTGGGGCGTGGCCGCCCTCGTCGTCATCGTTGCCGTTCCCGCCGCCACGGCATTCGCCATCGAGCGCCTGTTCGGTCTCCTGCCCTTCGGCATTCTCTTGACCGCGATCGCGGCGAGCAGCCTCGTCGCCCAGCGCAGCCTCGGCATCCACGTCCGCGCCGTGGCCGACGCGCTCGACAGCGGCGGTCTTGCCGCCGGCCGCAAGGCCGTATCCCAGATCGTCGGACGCGACCCGGAACGCCTCGACGAAGCCGGCGTCAGCCGTGCCGCCATCGAAAGCCTGGCCGAGAATTTTTCCGACGGCATCACCGCGCCCGCCTTCTGGCTGGCCGTCCTCGGCTTTGCCGGTGGCGCCGCCTACAAGGCTGCCAACACCGCCGATTCGATGATCGGCCACCGCACCAAGCGCCACGAGGCCTTCGGCTGGGCGGCCGCCCGCTTCGACGACCTCATCAACCTGCCGGCATCGCGCCTGACGGCCTTGGCAATCGTGCTCGCCGCCTTCGCAGTTCCAGGCGCGGACCCGAAGGCTGCCTGGCACGCGGTCTGGCGCGATGCGAAGCAGCACCGTTCGCCCAATGCCGGCTGGCCTGAGGCCGCCATGGCGGGCGCGCTGGGCCTGGCGCTCGCCGGCCCGCGCAGCTATGGCGGCGTGATGGTCGACGACACCTTCATGGGCGCCGGCGGCCGGCGCGAAGCCAATGCCTCGGACATCCGTGCAGCCTTGCGTCTCTATTGGACGGCCGATGCCATTCTAGTCGGCACGATCGGACTGGTCGGATTGGCCATGTGGTTCTGAAGGCGCCCTGCCGGTCAGAACTCGATCCCCTTCTGCGCCTTCACGCCCGCCGAGAAGTGGTGCTTGGTGGCACCCATTTCGGTGACGAGATCGGCCGCCTCCACCAGCGCCGGCTTGGCATTGCGGCCGGTAACGACGACATGTAGCCCTTCGCGCCGGCCCTTGAGGGCCTCAACCACAGCGTCCAGGTCGAGATAGTCATAGCGAAGCGCGATGTTGAGTTCATCGAGTACGACGAGCGAAATGCTCGGATCGGCAAGCAATTCTTGCGCCTTCGCCCATGCCGCCTCGGCAGCGGCGATGTCGCGCTTGATGTCCTGCGTTTCCCAGGTGAAGCCCTCGCCCATCGTATGCCAGACGACGCGGTCGCCGAAGGTCGCGAAAGCGTCCTGCTCGCCCGAATGCCAGGCGCCCTTGATGAACTGCACCACGCCGACCCGGTGGCCGTAGCCGAGCATGCGCAGCGCCAGTCCGAAGGCCGCCGTCGACTTGCCCTTGCCAGGCCCGGTGTTGACGATCAAAAGGCCCTTCTCGACGATGGTCTTTCCTGCCACTTCGGCGTCCTGCACCGCCTTGCGCTTGGCCATCTTGGCGCGGTGCCGCTCGGCTTTCTGGTCGTCGATGGTCTTCATGTCACTTCACCCTCATCGGCAGGCCGGCGACCAAGAACAGCACCTCGTCGGCGCCTGCCGCCACCTGTTGATTGAGCCGTCCGGCCGCGTCGCGGAAACGGCGGCCAAGCGCATTGTCCGGCACGATGCCGAGGCCGACCTCGTTGGCGACGACGAACCACGGGCCGCGCGGCCGCGCCAGAAGCCCCGCAAGGCTCGAACTTTCGACCTCGACGTCATGGTCAGCGAGCATGTGGTTGGAAAGCCAGAGGGTCAGGCAATCGACCAGCACCGTCGCACCGTCCGGGACGCTGCCGAGGGCGCCAGTGAGGTCCAGCGGCGCATCGATCGTATGCCATCCCGCGCCGCGCCGGGCGCGATGGATGTCGATGCGCTCGCGCATCTCCTCGTCATAGGCTTGCGCCGTGGCGATATAGGTCCACGGCGCGGGATGCTGGGTCGCGAGGCGCTCGGCATGCGCGCTCTTGCCGGAGCGCGCCCCGCCGAGCAGGAAGGTCAGCTTCTCAGGCAAGATGCCCGCGCAACGCTTCGCCCCGCTCACCCATGAAGCGGCCGCGCACGAAGCCTGCAACGGCACCGAGGACGACCCAGAACACGAGGTTCGATATCGTGGTGGCGACGACGAAACTGCGGTGCAGATCCACCGGGATCGGCGTCTCGTGGCTTGCCGGCTGCGGTGCGCCCACGACATGCGGCGCGACGATCAGGGCGACGCCCAGGATGGCGAGCGGCAGCGACTTGCGGAATGCGATGAGTGCGAGGCCCGCGGCGGTGGCGAGCACCGTGAGCGTCCACCAGACCTGGCGGTCGCCGAGGTCGGCGGCCGGCATTGCCGGCAGTTCCGGCGGCAGTCCCAGGCCGGGCGCGAGCGTGAACACGGCGAATCCGGCAAAGCCCCAGAACACACCCTGGCGCCAGTTGGCGATGCCACCGGCAAACTCGGAGGCCGCGACCAGGATCAGCGCGAAGGCCACGCCGCTCACCACGTTTGCAAGCGCCGTATAGGCGAAACGTTCGAAACCGTCGGCCGGCGCCCAGGCCTCCGCCTCGGGCTCCTGCGGTGGTGTCGCAGCCTGGGCGTCGGCGGCCGGGGCGGACATTTCGGTCCCGGCGGCAGGCGCCGCCATCTGGTCATGACCGCCGGCGTTCTCGTAGGTCTCCGCCTTGAAGATCAGCGGATCGGTCGAATAGGTCTGAAGCGCGGCAAGGATCACGCCGGCCAATAGGCCGCTGATCGCCGCGATGAACACGACGTTGCGAAAGACAGACATGTCGGAAGACCTTCGTCAGTGGCAGGGAAAGCCCATCGAGTGGCGGTAGTCGTGGGCGGCGTTGTGCACCACTTCCATCTGCGAGAAACCGAGGAACCCGACGAAGAACAGGCCAAGCAGTGCCGCCATGGCAAGCTGCATGTTGCGCGACTGGGCAGAAACGCCGGCGCCGATTGCGGAAGAAACAGTCGTCATGTCGATGTCCTTTCGCCCTCCACCCGAGGGCACAGAGTTCATTTCCCGTCGCCGGCAGGTCTCCTGGCTTGCGGATCGACACCCTTCCCCGCCTTCCCGAAGCAAGCTTCAGTGGCCTTTGGGGAGAGCTAACCGCACACAGTTGCGGGGGCAGCCGCGGCTTCGGGCAAAAAACGCCCTCACCGCATTCCCTCTTGATTCCAAACGGAACCGACGATGGCGGCAACTATAGAAACAAAAGCCGGGGGCGGCAAACCAAATTCCGACGCCGGGAGACGCGAATGCGGCGTCGGCCCTTTAGGCTCTCGCCGCGATCCGCTCGGCGACCAGATGCTGCAGGCGCCACAGATGCCGGTCGTGGATCGCCCGCTGCTCAAGGTTTTTCACGACATTGTACAGGTAGTCGGCGGCAGAGCCCCAGTGGCCGCAGCTCGTGGCGATGCGTTCCACCACTTCGTCCTCGGAAATGCCGCCGGCATAGGCGCGCCCCTTGCGGTTGGCGACGAAGCCGAGCGCGACAAGCGGCCCTTCCTCTGTGGAGAGCTTCAGCCAGCGCGGCGTGTAGGTCGACGGCTTGAGCGTCATCTCGCGCCGGAACAGCTTGTCCAGTTGCTGGCGGCGGTCGCCATCCATGAGCCGCAGCGCCACCCCCTTGCACTGGCCGCCTCTGTCCATGGCCATCATGAGCCCGGGCTGGGCCTTGGTGGCCCGCCAGCGGGTCATGTTCACACAGAACGAACGGTGCCAGCCGCGCACCAGCGCCACCTTCTCCTCGGTGTGCTCCACCTCCGGCTTCCAGATCAGCGACCCGTAGGCGAAGAGCCACAGCGGCCCGTCGTCCGGTCGGGCGGCCATGGTCTCCTCGATCATCCGGGCATAATCGTCTTCGCCGAGATGCTGCGCGGCAGGATCCGGCCCCTCGTCGACAACGTCACGATGGCAGCGCGCCACCAGTTCTTCCGTCAGCGACATGATGCGCCCCGTCATGGTCACCTCTTGCTACGCCCGGAATTCAATCCCTTCCGGAGAGAATTCAAAATCGCACAACCGTCAGCGCCTGCTCGGCAAGGTCGAGATGGCGGCCGTTTTCGTCGCCTGACGAGCCGAAATCGAACACAGCCACGCTGCCAGCACCGGCGTGACGGTAGCCGAATGCCAGCGCCCCGGATACAAGCTCCAGGCAGGCGTCACCCTTCAATATCCAGGTGCTGCGTCCGATGGCCGCGATTGATGCGCCATTCGCAGAAACTCTGTGCATCGGCCGCAACTCTACTCACTACCGCCTAGTTTAAACCATTATAGTACTGCATTGGCGCAAGAACGTTCCAGACCGCAAAAGTGATATCCATGACGACCCAACTGTCCGCCGACCTGGCTCCGGCCCGCTCGAAACGCATCTCGACAATCGACATCGTCCGCGGCGTCGCCTTCGTCGCCATGGCGATCTACCACTTCGCCTGGGATCTGGAGTTCTTCGGCTACATGGATCCAGGCACGACCGCCTATGGCGGCTGGAAGATATTCGCGCGCTCCATCGCCTCCAGCTTCCTCTTTCTTGTCGGTGTGAGCCTGGTGATGGCTTACACCAGGGGCTTTCATTGGGGCAGGTACTGGCGCCGCCTTGCCATGGTGGCGGCTGCGGCGCTGCTCATCACCGTGGCGACATGGTTCGCCATGCCGAACACGTTCATCTTCTTCGGCATCCTGCATCAGATCACACTCGCCAGCGTGCTCGGCCTCGCCTTCCTGCGCCTGCCGCCCCTGCTGACCCTGGTCATCGCCGTACTGGTCATCGCCGCCCCCCAGTTCCTGCGCGCGGATATCTTCAACCACCCGGCGCTGTGGTGGGTCGGCCTGTCGACCGTCGTCCCCCGCTCGAACGACTACGTGCCGCTGTTTCCGTGGTTCGGCGCGGTCCTGGCAGGCATGGGCGTCGCCGGGCTTGCACAGAGGGCCGGCCTGTTCGAGAAGCTCGCAGCATTTCAGGCAGGCGCCTGGTCACGGCCGCTGACCTTCGTCGGCCGCCACGGCCTCGCCGCCTATCTCATCCACCAGCCGGTGCTGATTTCGCTGGTCTGGGCCTTTGCACAGTTTTTCCCTGCCCAGGTCGAAACCCGGGAGGTGACGTTCCTCAGTTCCTGCCAGCTGTCCTGCGAGCAGACCCGCGACACCGAATTCTGCGCGCGCTACTGTGCATGCGTGCTCGACGACCTGCAGAAGGACGATTCGTTCGATCGCTTCTATGCCGGTGAGCAGAGCGCGGCGCTGACGACCCGCGTGCGAGAAACGACGGCCATGTGCACCGCGCGCTCGGACAGCGAAATGCAGAATGGAGGAGTGCAATGACAGATCGTTCCGCCGCTCCCAACAAGGTGCCGTGGCCGCCGATCATTTATCTTGCGACGATCGCGGTCGCGATCCTGCTTGAGGTCTTTCTCCCGCTGCCGTGGATCACCGAGCCGCTTTCCGATATTCTGTTCGCCGCCGGCGGTCTTGCAGTGGTGGCAGTCGTAGCGATCGAGATTTCGGCGATGCGCGCGCTCAAGCGCGGCAACACGACCATCAGGCCGGACAGGGCTTCCGACCATCTGGTCACCGACGGCGCCTTCGCCCTGACGCGAAACCCGATCTATTTCGGCAACACGCTGATGATGATCGGCATCGGCCTGATCGCCGGGAGCATCTGGTTCATCGCCCTGGCCCTGATTGCCGCCTTCGCGACGCAGAAACTCGCCATCGAGCGCGAGGAAAAGCACCTCCAGACCCGTTTCGGCAAGAAATACATCGACTACACGAAAAGGGTCAGGCGCTGGATCTGACCGTGCCCCTGGCGCCTGCAGCTGCAGGGGTCAAGTGGTGACGCCGAGTTCGACCAGGCGTTCGACGCAGGATTCCTCCGCCTGGTCCAGCTCGGCCAGCGTTTCTTCCAGATCGCGCCGCTTCTGCCGCAGATCCTCGCGCTTCTCCTCGATCCGCTTGATCATCAGCTTCAGCTGCCCCACTTCGCCGGGCGGTTCCTTGTACATCTGGATGATCTCGCGGATCTCGTTGATCGAGAAGCCGAGTCGCTTGCCGCGCATGATCTGGCGGATGAGATGCCGGTCCGAGGGCCGGAACAGCCGCGTCCTGCCGCGGCGAACCGGAGAGACGAGCCCCTCGTCTTCATAGAAGCGCAACGTCCGCGTCGAGATGTCGAATTCGCGGGTCAGTTCCGTGATCGAATAGTATTCCCGCATTCCCACTCCACCCGACGGGCCATGCCGCGCCGCCTCCTCACATTGCCGGGGCGGATACACCGGCCGGCAGACGGCCGCGCAGCCGGGCAAATTCTTAGACTCTGCGATTCTCGCACGCGACTTACGTAAAAGTCAATTGACGCACCTAGCCGGACTGCGCGCCAAGGTGCAGCCACCACGTGGCGAGGCTGAGAAAGGCGAGGAAGCCGATGACGTCGGTAATCATCGTCGTGAAGATGGACGACGAGATGGCCGGGTCCGCGCCCAGCTTGTCCAGGAACAGCGGAATGAGAATTCCGCCAAGCGCCGCGGCGAGCATGTTGACGATCATCGCCGAGGCGATGACGAAGCCGAGGTCGACGCTCTGGGCCCAGGTGCCGGCCACCAGCCCGAGGATCGACGCGATGACCGCGCCATTCAGAATCCCGACCATCACCTCGCGGCGGATGACGCGACCGGCATTGTAGATGTCGAGATCGCGGGTGGCGAGCGCACGCACGGTAACCGTCATCGTCTGCGTGCCGGCATTGCCGCCCAGCGAAGCCACGATCGGCATCAGCGCGGCCAGTGCCACCATCTCCTCGATGGTGGCGCCGAACATGCTGATCACCGAAGCCGAAACGAAGGCGGTGCCGAGATTGACAAGAAGCCACGGAACGCGCGAGCGCGAGGTCGCGGCCACTGTGTCCGACAGTTCCTCATCGCCCACGCCGCCCATGCGCAGCAGGTCCTCTTCGGCTTCCTGCTGGATGACGTCGACGACGTCGTCGATGGTGAGCACGCCGACCAAACGCTCGTTCTCGTCGACGACAGCGGCAGACAGGAGGTCGTATTGCTCGAACTCGCGCGCCGCCTCCTCCTGATCCATTGTCGCCGGGATGGCGTGGCGCGTCTCGTGCATCACCTCCTCGATCTTCACCGCACGCTTGTTGCGCAGGATCTGGTCGAGATCCATCGCGCCGAGCAGCTTGAAGGTCGGATCGATGACGAAGACCTGGCTGAAGCGGTCGGGAAGCTCCTTGTCGTCGCGCAGGTAGTCGATGGTCTGGCCGATGGTCCAAAACGGCGGTACCGCGACGAATTCGGTCTGCATACGCCGGCCCGCCGATTCTTCGGGGTAGTCGAGCGAGCGGCGCAGCCGGATGCGTTCGGTGAACGGCAGCTGCGCCAGGATCTCGTTCTGGTCCTCGGCGTCGAGATCCTCGAGAATATAGACCGCGTCGTCGGAATCGAGTTCTTGGACGGCCTGCGCGATCTGCTCGTTCGGCAGGTTGTCGACGATGTCGAGGCGGATCGCCTCATCGACCTCGGTCAGCGCCGAGAAGTCGAAGTCGGAGCCCATGAGCTCCACCAGCGCGAGACGCTGTTCCGGAAGCAGCGCCTCCAGAAGATCGCCGAGCTCGGACTGGTGCAGTCCGGCGGCGTCGCGTTTCAGTGTCAGCGTGTCGCGATCGGCGATCGCAGCCCCGATATGGGCTAGGAACGAGTGAAGGATTGCCCCGTCTTCGCCGTAGATCTCGGCGCCGGTGGCCTCGGCGTCAGCGCCGTGCATCTGGTTCTGCTGGGCTTCCATCGGCGCTTCCCGTCTGCGGATTTTCGGGATTCGAGGTGGGCTATCCGTAGACCGCAAAGGACCGGAATATCAAATGAAATGCGCCTCGCGGCGAGCGCCGGCCACAGCCGGTTTCAGCCCTGTCTCAATCAGGACACATGCTCTGCCGTACACTGGCCGTGGTCGGCGAGGACCTCGATGATGCGGCAGTCGCAGATACGGCCGTGGCCACATTCGTCGACCATTCGGGCAAGCTCCACCCGCAGCGCCTGAAGCTTCTCGATGCGCCTGTCGACTTCACGCAGATGCGACTTGGCGATGCTGTCGGCCTGATGACACGAGGCCTGCGGTTCCTGTGACATCGCCAGCAATTCGCGGATGTGGTCGACTTCGAAGCCGAGTTCGCGGGCATGCCGGATGAAGTTCAGCCGGTCGACCTCGGTCTTACCGTAGCGTCTTTGGTTACCTTCGGTGCGCGGCGGCGCGTCGATCAGCCCGATCTGCTCGTAGAAGCGGATCGTCGGCACCTTGACGCCCGTGCGCCGCGCCAGCTCGCCAATCGGCAAATTCATCGCAAATTCCTCTTGATCCTATAGTGGCTAGAGATTCTAGCATCGCGTCATATTGGATGAAAGGACTGATTATGAACGATGCCAGCATCGCCAAGACGCGTTTCCGCGTCGGCGGCATGGATTGCGCCTCCTGCGCAACCAAGATCGAGAATGCAGTAACCCGCCTGCCCGGCATCACCGAAGTCGGCATCTCGGTTTCAGCCGGTACCATGACCGTCTCCCACAAGGGTCAGGCTCCCACGGCGGAGATTTCTCGTCAGGTCAAGGCACTGGGCTATACGGTCGCGGAGCTCGGCGCGGCGCGGCCGAACGAAGGCAGCTCGAGCAAGCATGTGCATGGGCCGAGCTGCAGCCACGATCACGGCGCCCATGACCATGCCGGCCACGATCATTCCAAGCACGATCATTCCGACCACGGCCATGGCGATCACGGGCACGCGCACGATGATGGCACCGATACGACGGCCGGCCACGCCCATTTCGACCTCGACGAGGGTCCCTGGTGGTCGTCGCGCAAGGCGAAGCTGACCATCGCCTGCGGCGTGGCGCTCGTCGCCGCCTATGCGATCGGGCAGTTGGTGCCGCAGCTCGGCCACTGGGCCTTCCTGGTGGCGCTGGCGGTCGGTCTCGTTCCGGTGGCGCGCCGCGCCCTTGCCGCTGCACGCACCGGCACGCCGTTCTCGATCGAGACGCTGATGAGCATCGCCGCGATCGGCGCAGTCTTTATCGGCGCCACCCAGGAAGCCTCGATGGTGGTGCTGCTGTTCCTGATCGGCGAGCTTCTGGAGGGAGTGGCCGCGCGGCGCGCGCGCGCCAGCATCCGGGGGCTTGCCGACCTGGTGCCCAAGACTGCCTTGCTCGAAGAGGGCGGCACCACCCGGGAGGTGCCCGCGGAAGGCCTGAAGGTCGGATCCATTATCCTGATCCGCCCCGGCGACCGGGTCGCCGCCGACGGCACGATCGTCGAAGGCACGAGCACGCTCGACGAAGCGCCGGTAACCGGCGAAAGCGTTCCAAAATCGAAGTCCGTCGGCGACGCTGTCTTTGCCGGCACGATCAACACCGATGCAGTGCTGAAGATCAAGGTGACGGCTGCGGCAGCCGACAACACCATCGCCCGTGTCATCAAGCTGGTAGAAGAAGCGCAGGAGAGCAAGGCTCCGACCGAACGCTTTATCGACCGCTTCTCGACTTACTACACGCCGGCGGTGCTTGTGGTCGGCGCGCTCGTCGCAATCCTGCCGCCGCTCGTCGGCGGAGGCGATTGGTCGGCATGGATCTACAAGGGCCTCGCCATTCTTCTGATCGGCTGCCCGTGCGCACTGGTGATCTCGACGCCGGCCGCGATCGCCGCCGGTCTTTCGGCCGGCGCGCGCCGCGGGCTTCTGCTCAAGGGCGGCGCGGTGCTCGAAGGCATGCGCTCGGTCACCACGGTGGCGCTCGACAAGACTGGAACGCTAACCGAGGGCAAGCCCAAAGTCACCGACATCGTCAGCATCGGCCGTCCCGAAGCGAAGGTGCTCTCGCTTGCCGCGGCGCTCGAAACAGGCTCCAGCCACCCGCTGGCACTCGCCATCCTCGCCCGGGCCAAGGCAGATGGCGCGCCCGTGCCGCCGGCAATGGCTGCCAAGGCCGTCGCCGGCAAGGGTGTGACCGGCAAGGTTGGCGGCGAACAGATTTTCCTGGCCTCCCCCGGCGCCGCCGAAGCACTGGGTGCCCTTTCGTCCGAGTTGAAGCAGCGGATCGCCGCGTTCAACGCCGACGGCAAGACCGTCTCGGTGCTTTTGGTCGACGATCAGGCGGCCGGGCTGCTTGCCATGCGTGACGAACCGCGTCCCGATGCCATCGCCGCCTTGGCCAGGCTGAAGTCGGAAGGGATAGCCACCGTGATGCTGACCGGCGACAACGAGGCCACCGGGCAGGCGATCGGCAAGGGTCTCGGCATAGATGTCCGCGCCGGCCTGCTTCCAGACGACAAGCAGAACATCGTGCGCGAGCTGCAGAAAAAGGGCCAGGTGGTCGCCAAGGTCGGCGATGGCATCAACGACGCGCCCGCCCTTGCCGCCGCCGACTTCGGCATCGCAATGGGCGGCGGCACGGACGTGGCGCTCGAGACCGCCGACGCCGCCATCCTTCACGGCCGGGTTTCCGACATCCCCGACATGATTGCCCTGTCCAAGTCCGTGATGGGCAACATTGCCCAGAACATCACGATCGCGCTGGGCCTCAAGGCCGTGTTCCTGGTGACGACGATTGCCGGTCTCACCGGCCTGTGGCCGGCGATCCTCGCCGACACCGGCGCCACGGTGCTCGTGACCGCCAACGCCATGCGCCTGCTGGGCTGGCGCGGCCGCTGAGCAGCCGGCTTAGCCTGCCCGGAGCGGTCCTCCCGCTCCGGGCAGACATTCCTTGCCGAGACACGCGGCCGCCATGCGGCACAGCGCGATCCTGTATGGCAGGACAGCTCGGTAATCTCTTGGAAAATCTTCGAAAAAATCGCCTCGGCTTGGATCGGTTCCAAGCCTTTTCTCATTGCGGCCTCGTGGCAGCGCATCGAAGCGAAATGTCACTATAGAGTGACTGGTGCGGTCGAGAAGACTCGAACTTCCACGGGTTGCCCCACAGCGACCTCAACGCTGCGCGTCTACCAATTCCGCCACGACCGCACGTCACGAAAGGGCCGGTCCGAACCGGCTCGCGGCATGTAGCAAATCGTTTCCGGGGAAACAAGCGTCCTGAACAATATTCGTCCATCATTCTTGCATGCCCCAGGGGAAGACGGCGAACTTGGCCGCCAAGTGGCCGCCAGGAAGCTCCGCACTGGACCTTTCCGGCATCAGCCGCCATATCTGGCGCATCAACGGACCTTGAAAATGACCGAACGCAGCCAGATCGCCACGTCGTTCCTGCCCATGCCGGGCTCAGCCCCCGTCGAATGGCGAATCGAACCGGGGCTGACACCCTACGATCGGGCCCTCGCCTTCATGGAGGAGCGAGTCGATGCGATTCGCCAAGGCACCGCGGGCGAGATGGTCTGGCTCGTCGAGCACCCGCCGATCTACACCGCCGGCACCAGCGCACAGGAACAGGATCTCGTCGACCCCGACCGGTTTCCGGTATTTAAGTCAGGACGAGGCGGCGAATACACCTACCATGGCCCGGGCCAGCGCGTGGCCTATGTCATGCTCGACCTCAAGCGCCGGCGCGAGGACGTCCGCGCCTTTGTCGCCGCCCTCGAAGCCTGGATCATCGAGGCGCTGGCCGCCTTCAACGTGACGGGGGAACGGCGCGAGGACCGCGTCGGCGTCTGGGTCGTCAGGCCCGACCGCCCGCCCCTGCCCGACGGTACGCCCGCCGAGGACAAGATCGCCGCCATCGGTATCCGCCTGCGGCGCTGGGTGAGCTTCCACGGCATCGCCGTCAATGTCGAGCCGGACCTCGGCCATTTCTCCGGCATCGTGCCCTGCGGGGTGACCGAGCATGGCGTCACCAGCCTGGTCGACCTCGGGCTTCCCGTGCAGATGCAGGATCTCGACGTCGCGCTCAAGATCGCATTCGAGGAGATATTCGGGCCGGCCAACTCGACCGTCGACACGACCCGCAAGACTGGCTGACCAGCTTCCGGTTCAGCTGCCCGCAGCGATTGCCGAACAAAGCTGCCGGCCGTCCTGTTGGGTTACGGGGATATCCCCGCTGCCCGTCTTTCCAAACCCGGATCGGCATCCAGGCGGGCGTCCGCTTCAGAGCGCGCCGATCCACAGCGCCATGGTGACAAGGAAGGTGCTCATGCAGACCATCGAGACGACGTCCTGGATAAGATCGGTCATAACTCGCTCCTGTTTTTAATATGTTCTCAATTTGTTCTCTTTTAGTTCAAATGTCAACGCATGCCATTGCACTCCGGCCACTTCAGGTGGCGGCCAGCGAATCGACGGTAAACAAAGGATTTAGAGCGGCGGACGCTCAGATTGAATCAAGAGGGATTCCATTGAGGCAAACTTGGTGATTCACTTCCGGTAGGAGGTGATTTGCGATGCCCAAGCCTATTCGATGGATCTGCGGGAACGTGTTGTCGGTTATGTCGAGGCCGGCCGTTCACGCCGCGCGGCCGCGGCGCATTTTGGGGTGTCGGTTTCGTTCGTCGTGATCCTGATGAGGACCTATC
>NZ_JARKMU010000009.1:0-236621 GCF_037625995.1 Aminobacter sp. Piv2-1 | reverse complement strand
TCAGAACCATCGATGCCCTGTGGAAGGCCATCGGTGACATCTGCAATCTCTTCTCGCCAACAGAATGCAGAAACTACTTCAACGCCGCTGGATATGGACTCATATGAAAGTCCGTCGCTCTAGAAGGGCGAGCGCCGCCCGCGATCGGTTAAGGATCGCTCAAGTGGCCAGGGTCTTGGCGGCAGGGACGGGTCGAAGGAACAGACCCGTCCATCATGCGGCTGACGAGCGCGGCCGCCAGCGGCGGGGCTCCTAGCGCAGCGGGACGACCTTGCCTTCTGACAAGGTCACGCGGCGATCCATGCGCGCGGCGAGTTCATGGTTGTGGGTCGCAATCAGGGCTGCAAGGCCCGATTGCCGTACCAGCGCCGAAAGCGCCTCGAACACATATCCCGCCGTTACCGGATCGAGATTGCCGGTCGGCTCGTCCGCCAGAAGCACCAGGGGCGCGTTGGCGACCGCACGGGCAATCGCCACCCGCTGCTGCTCGCCGCCGGAAAGCTCTGCCGGCCGGTGCTGGGCACGCTTGCCGATCTTCATGTAGTCGAGCAGTTGGGCAGCCCTCGCGCTCGCCTCGGACGGCTTCAGACCTCTCACCAGCTGCGGCATCATCACGTTCTCGAGCGCCGAGAATTCCGGCAGGAGATGATGGAACTGGTAGACGAAGCCGATGTCGTTGCGCCGGATAGCAGTGCGTTGGTCGTCCGAAAGCCGGCCGCAGGCACGGCCATTGACGATGACGTCGCCCCCGTCCGGCCGCTCCAGCAGCCCTGTGGTGTGCAGCAGCGTCGACTTGCCGGCACCCGACGGTGCCACCAGCGCCACCATTTCCCCGGGAGTTAGCGAGAAATTGGTGCCACTGAGGATCGTCAGCCGACGCGATCCCTGCTCGTAATGGCGCTCGACGCCCTTGAGCTCGATGACGGGGGCGGCCATCACTCGTACCTCAGCGCTTCGACCGGATCGAGCCTGGCTGCGCGCCATGCCGGGAACAGCGTTGCAATGAACGACAGCACGAGCGCCATCAGCACCACGGAAACCGTCTCGCCCACGTCCATCTTGGCCGGCAATTGGCTGAGGAAATAGAGCTCGGGATTGAAGAGCACGGTGCCCGACAGCCAGGAGAAGAACTGGCGGATACGCTCGACATTGAGGCAGATCACGACGCCGAGGACGACGCCGGCGACGGTACCAGTCACGCCGATCGCCGCGCCGGTCATCAGGAATATGCGCAAGATCGCCCCGCGTGTAGCCCCCATCGTGCGCAGGATCGCAATGTCGTGACCCTTGTCCTTCACCAGCATGATCAGGCCCGAGATGATGTTGAGCGCGGCCACCAGCACGATCAGCGTGAGGATCATGAACATGACGTTGCGCTCGACCTGCAGTGCCGAGAAGAAGGTCTGGTTGCGCTGGCGCCAGTCGGTCAGGAAGATCGGCCTTTGTGCCGCCTCCTCCACCTTTGCCCGGAGCGCGTCGACATTGTCCGGGTCGTCGACATAGATCTCTATCGACCCGGCCTTGCCCTCGGAATTGAAGTAGAGCTGGGCCTCGGAGATCGGCATGAAAATGATCGAACTGTCGTATTCCGACATGCCGACTTCGAAGATGCC
Organism: Aminobacter sp. Piv2-1; assembly: GCF_037625995.1. Taxonomy (NCBI): domain Bacteria; kingdom Pseudomonadati; phylum Pseudomonadota; class Alphaproteobacteria; order Hyphomicrobiales; family Phyllobacteriaceae; genus Aminobacter; species Aminobacter sp. Piv2-1. The sequence continues at coordinate 235,008 of NZ_JARKMU010000009.1, read as the reverse complement.
TGTGATCGGGTACGACTTGACCCGCGGCGTGGTCCCCAGCGGCGTGACGTCGCCTTCCGGCGAGATCAGCGTGATGCTCTCGCCGAGCACCAGCCCCATGCTGTCGGCCATGCGCTTGCCGATGACGACGCCCTCGCTGCCGTCGAAGCCGACGATGGAACCCTGCTTGATGTTGTTGGCGACGATTGTCACCTTGCCTAGGTCATCCCCCCTGATGCCGCGCACCAGCGCACCCGTGCCGCTGCCGACGCCACCTTGCGCCAGCACCTGCCCTTCCACGAGGGGAATGGCATATTTGACACCGGACACGCCATTGATGCGGTCGGCGACCGCTGCATAGTCCTCGAGCGGATTGTCGACGGGCGTCACGATCAGGTGACCGTTGACGCCCAGGATGCGGGTCAGCAGCTCGGCCCGGAAGCCGTTCATCACCGCCATCACCACGATCAGCGTTGCAACGCCCAGCATGATGCCGAGGAAGGAGATGGAGGCGATGACCGAGATCACCGTCTCCTTGCGCTTTGCCCGCAGGTAGCGCCAGGCCACCATGCGTTCGAACACGGAAAAAGGCCCCGCTCCGGACGGCTTGGCCCCCGCCACTTTGTTCATGCGCCGGCGCCCAGCTTGGCGAGCGCCTGCGCCACCGGCAGCGTCTCGCGCTCGCCGGTCTTGCGGTTCTTGATCTCGACTTCGCCGGCGGCAGCACCACGCGGGCCGACGATCACCTGCCACGGCAGGCCGATCAGGTCGGCGGTGGCGAACTTGCCGCCTGCGCGCTGGTCGGTATCGTCGTAGAGCACGTCCTTGCCCGCCTTGGCGAAGGCCTCGTAGAGCTCACCGCAGATGCGGTCGCAGTCGCCGTCGCCGACCTTCATGTTGATCAGGCCGATGTCGAACGGCGCCACCGCCTCCGGCCAGATGATGCCGTTCTCGTCATGACTCGCTTCGATGATCGCCGCGATCAGGCGGCTCGGGCCGATGCCGTAGGAGCCCATCGACACGAAGTGATCCTTGCCGTCGGGACCGGTCACCTTGGCGCCCATCGGCTTGGAATACTTCTCGCCGAAATGGAAGATGTGGCCGACCTCGATGCCGCGCGCCGATAGCCTGTCGCCTTCCGGCACCTTGGCCCATGCCGCCTCGTCGTGCATCTCCTCGGTCGCCGCGTAAGGCGTCGTCCATTCCTTGACGATGCCGCCGATCTGCGCGTCATCGCCGAAATTGGTTTCGGCGCCCGGAACCGGCAGACTGAGGAAGTCGCGGTGGCAGAACACCTGGCTCTCGCCGGTGTCGGCGAGGATGATGAACTCGTGGCTGAGGTCGCCGCCGATCGGGCCGGTGTCGGCGCGCATCGGGATCGCCTGCAGCCCCATGCGCGTGAAGGTGCGCAGGTAAGAGACGAACATGCGGTTGTAGGCCGCCTTAGCGCCCTCGTAGTCGAGGTCGAACGAATAGGCGTCCTTCATCAGGAACTCGCGGCTGCGCATCACCCCGAAGCGCGGACGCACCTCGTCGCGGAACTTCCACTGGATGTGGTAGAGGTTGAGCGGCAGGTCCTTGTAGGACTTGACGTAGGAACGGAAGATTTCCGTCACCATCTCCTCGTTGGTCGGGCCGAACAGCATGTCGCGCTCGTGCCTGTCCTTGATGCGCAGCATCTCCTTGCCGTAGTCGTCATAGCGGCCGCTCTCGCGCCACAGGTCGGCGGATTGGATCGTGGGCATGAGGATTTCCAGCGCCCCAGCCCGGTCCTGTTCCTCGCGCACGATCCGGCAGACCTTGTCCAGCACGCGCTTGCCGAGCGGCAGCCACGAGAAGCTGCCAGCGGCCTGTTGCCTGATCATGCCCGCCCGCAGCATCAGCCGGTGCGAAACGATTTCCGCCTCGCGAGGATTCTCTTTCAGGATAGGCAGGAAATAGCGCGACAGACGCATCGAGTGTTCCATGAAGCGAAAGTGCCGGAATCGGCAGATTGGTGAGGCTTGCTTGAACGCGCTTCATAGCCATTTCATGGCCGAATGGAAACCCGCGCACTCAGCTTCCCGTCGCGTCAGAATGCCCTGATTGTTTGCCCGGCAACGACTGCCCGCCAATTGTGCAATGCAGCGTAGGATTGCTCCTACGGAAGCAAAATTCCGCGTGACAATTCATTTCCGCTTGGTCTAATGTGCCCCGATAACCGAGAGGGCGGAGAAAAAATCCGCTCTCCTACGCGGTCAAAGTCTTGGGAGGATGCGATCTAGGCGCGGTAACTCGCTGCCGCCGGACACCGGAAAGCAGATCGGACGCGTTTAAATTGCAAGGCCTCGCGCCTTGCATTTTTTTTGCCCGAACATCAGCTTAGTCTGACTTCCTCAACAATGCTGCCAGGTCGCGTTATCTGAGTTCCGGCAGGAAGTTCGGGAAGTCGTCGAACGAATACCCAAGCCCGCGTGTGATGCCGAAGAAGCCGCCCATCAGGACGGCAGTCACCACCGTCGTCCACAAGATCGCCCTCAACATATGCGGGCCGCGCGGGGCGCTCGACACCGTACCGAGGGTGACGTCGTTATCCTCGTCCTGCGTCTTCAGGCCGAATGGCAGGATGGCGAACAGGGTCAGCCACCAGAAGACGAAGTACATCGCGATGATTGAAACCCAGGTCATGCCTGTTCGAGCTCCACGAGCGTGCCCTGGAAGTCCTTGGGGTGCAGGAAAAGCACCGGCTTGCCATGCGCGCCGATCTTCGGATTGCCGTCGCCGAGCACGCGCGCGCCGGAAGCCTTGAGCCGGTCGCGTGCGGCCAGGATGTCGTCGACCTCGTAACAGACATGGTGCATGCCGCCTGCGGCGTTCTTCTTGAGGAAGGCCGCGATCGGCGAGCCGTCGCCGAGAGGTTCGAGCAGTTCGATCTTGGTGTTGCCGACGTCGATGAACACCACGGTCACGCCGTGCTCGGGCAGCGCCTGCGGCTCGCTTACCCGCGCACCGAGCGTGTCCCGGTAGACGGCGCTCGCCGCCGCCAGGTCCGGCACGGCGATTGCGACGTGATTGAGACGTCCGAGCATCTTCAGTCCTGTTGTCCTCAGCGCGTGACGAACACCGTCACCAGCGGCTTCTTGCCCCAGGCTTCGTTGGCAGCGCCACGCACGGCGCGCCGAACCGCTTCCTGAACCAGATCGAGGTCTTTTCGGCGAGCACGGGGTATGGAGTCCACGGCGCCTATTGCCGCATCAAGCATCAATTCTTCGAGCGCGTCGCCGCCGGCATTGGTTTCGGCGACACCGATGGCCACCAGGTCCGGATCGCCGGACAGTTCGTATTTGTCGTCCAACACCACGTTGACGGCAACGTGGCCGGCAAAGGACAGCTTGCGACGTTCGCGGATGCCCATCGCTTCGTCGGTGCCGATGAGCTTGCCGTCCTTGTAGACACGGCCGAAGGGCACCTGGTCGATGATTTCCGCTGCACCGGGCCACAGTCTCAGCATGTCACCGTCGCGGATCTGCGCCACCTCGGGAATGCCCGACATCGACATAAGCGAACCCTGGGCGACCAGATGGGCCGCCTCGCCGTGCACGGGCACGCCGATCCGCGGCCGCACCCACTCGTACATGCGCTTGAGTTCGCTGCGCCGGGGATGGCCCGAGACGTGCACCAGCGCGTCGCCGTCCTCGATGATCTTCATGCCCTGGTCGACGAGCAGGTTCTTGATCTCGAGGATCGCCTTCTCGTTGCCCGGAATGGTACGCGAGGAGAACACAACCGTATCGCCCGGCGACAGCGCCACGGTCTTCATCTCGTCGCGCGCCAGTTTCGCAAGTGCTGCCCGCGGCTCGCCCTGGCTGCCGGTGCAGATGACGACCAGGTTCTCGCGCGGAATGTAGCCGTAATCTTCTTCGGAGACGAAATCCGGCAGACCGTCCATGTAGCCGAGCTCGGTCGACACGTCGATGACGCGCTTGAGCGAACGGCCCATCACCAGCACCTGGCGCCCGGCGTCGCGCGCGGCCTCCGCGATCGAGCGGATGCGCCCGACATTGGACGAGAACGTGGTGACGGCAACGCGGCCCTTGGCCTGTTCGATTACTTCCCTCAGCCCCTGCCCGACCTGCTGTTCGGAGGGCGAATCGCCCTCGCGCATGGCGTTGGTCGAATCGCAGACGAGTGCCAGCACGCCCTTGTCACCATAAGCGCGGAAACGCGCCTCGTCCGTCAGCGGGCCGATCTCTGGCGCCGGATCGATCTTCCAGTCGCCCGTGTGAATCACGGTGCCTGCCGGCGTGGTGATCGCCAGCGACATCGGCTCGGGGATCGAGTGGGTCACGGGGATCGCCTCGATCTCGAACGGCCCGATCGTGAACTTTTCACCGGCGCGGAAAACGGTCACCGGGATCTTCGGTGCGCCCTGCTCCGATTGCCGCTTGGCCTCCAGCAGGCCGGCCGTGAACGGCGTCATCCACACCGGCGCCTTGAGCTTGGGCCAAACGTCGTGCAGGGCGCCGTAGTGGTCCTCATGCGCGTGGGTGATGACGATGCCGCGGAGGTTCTTCAGTTCCTCCTCAATGAAGCGGGTATCCGGCAGCACCAGATCGACCCCCGGCAAGCCGGCATCGGGAAAGGTCACGCCGACGTCAACGACGATCCACTCGCGCGCATCGGCCGGGCCGAAGCCGTAGAGGGCGAAATTCATGCCGATCTCGCCCACGCCGCCGAGCGGCACGAATACGAGTTCGGCGTTTTCCGCTTTCGCCATACCAGATTTTCCTTTCAGGCCCTTCAGGCCGCGCCGGCCGAGGCCACCGCGCCGAAATGTACATCGCCAGCAGCGATCTTTACCGTCTCACCTTTAGCGTCACGGATGACGAAGCGGCAATCCTCGTCAATGGTTTCGAATACACCGCGCACGACATTTCCTTCGAGACGCACGGCCACTTCGCTGCCGAGACCGGCAGCGCGCTCCAGCCACTTCCGCCGGATTGCCGCAAGCCCCCGCCCCCCGGCCCAGAGCCTTTCGTTCTCGCTCCAGCCGTCGGAAAGCGCGAGGAACAGCGTCTCCGCATCGACGTCGGATCCGAGGCTGGCGAGCGACGTCGCCGGATAGGGAACGTCGGTGGGATGGGCGACGACATTGACGCCGATGCCAATCGCGACGGCGAGCCGCCCATGCGGAAGCGTCGTCGATTCGAGCAGGATGCCGGCGAGCTTTGCGCCGGAGGCGAGCACGTCGTTCGGCCATTTCAGCTCGAAACGCTTGACGCCCCGCCCGCTGCCGCCATCGACACCGACGGCAAAGCGTGCGTTCGGAGCAACCGCGTCTAGCGCATCGGCAAGCGCCAGCCCGGCAACGAAGCCGAGCGTAGCGGCATATTGCAGATCGCGATCCAGGACCGTGAGCAGCGTCGCGGCAAGATTGCCCTCCGGCGTGGCCCAGTTGCGCCCGCGCCGGCCGCGTCCGCTTTCCTGCTTCTTGGAGACGACCCAGAGCTTTCCCGGGTCACCGGCCAGTGCCCGTTCCAGTGCCAGCGCATTCGTCGACCCTACCGAGTCGTGGGCTTCCAGGCGGAAGCCGGCAGCGCTGGCTGTTGGCGCGAGCTGGAACCCCATGCCGTCAGAAGAACGTCTTGGCAGCGGCTTCCGCCATCTGCCCGACGGGGCCGCCGATCAGCACGTAGAACAGCACGAATGCGCCGGAGAGCCCGAGCACCAGGCGAAGCTCGCCGGCCATCGGCTGGAAGCCGCCTACCGGTTCGTCGAACCACATGACCTTGATGATGCGCAGATAATAGAATGCCCCCACGACCGAAGCCAGCATGCCGATGATGGCCAGCGCGTAGAGCTTGGCATCGATGGCCGCGAGGAACACGTACCATTTCCCCCAGAAGCCCGCGAGCGGCGGGATGCCGGCCAGCGAGAACATCAGGATAGTGAGGATGGTCGCCATCATCGGATTGGTGGTCGAAAGGCCCGCCAGGTCGCCGATCTGCTCGACATTGCCGTCCTTGCGGCGCATCGCCAGGATGAAGGCGAAGGTGCCGAGCGTCATGACCATGTAGATCAGCATGTAGATGACGACGCCGCGGACGCCGGCCTGGCTGTTGGCCGCAAGGCCGACCAGGGCATAGCCCATGTGGCCGATCGACGAGTACGCCATCAGGCGCTTGATGTTCTTCTGACCGATCGCGGCGAAGGCGCCCAGCGCCATCGAGGCGATGGAGATGAAGACGATGATCTGCTGCCAGTCGGGCGCGATCGGCTCGAAGGCGCCGACGGTGACGCGCACGATCAGCGCCATCGCAGCCATCTTCGGGGCGGCCGCAAAGAAGGCGGTCACCGGCGTCGGTGCACCTTCATAGACGTCCGGCGTCCACATGTGGAACGGAACGGCCGAGATCTTGAAGCAGAGGCCAGCCAGCACGAACACCAGGCCGAAGACCAGCCCAAGCTGACGCTCGCCGCCGCTCAACGCTGTGGCGACCGCCTCGAAGGAGGTGTGGCCGGTGTAGCCGTAGACTAGGCTGATGCCGTAGAGAAGCATGCCCGACGACAGCGCGCCCAGCACGAAGTACTTCAGGCCGGCTTCGGTCGAACGCACGTTCTCGCGGTTGATCGCGGCGATGACGTAGAGCGCCAGCGACTGCAGCTCGAGCCCGAGATAGAGCGCCAGCATGTCGTTCGCCGAAATCATCAGCAGCATGCCGAGCGTCGACAGCATGACCAGCACCGGATATTCGAACTTGTCGAACTTCTCGGCCTTGGCAAAACCCACCGACATCACGAGCGTCACCACCGAGCCGACCAGCGTCAGCATCTTCATGAAGCGGGCGAAGGGATCGGAGACGAAGGCGCCGCCGTAGGCCGCACCGTCGCCGCCAAAAACCAGCATCCAGGCGCCTGCGGCGATCAGCAGCGCGACGGCCAGGCCGGTGACGGTCGTGTTGGCCCGCTCGCCCGAAAAGACGCCGACCATCAGCAGCGCAAGCGCGCCGGCGGCAATAATCAGTTCGGGCGCCGAGAGCGAGAGGCTCGAAAGGAGTTCGGGCGTCATGGTTCGCAAAACCCCTGTCAGTTCGCCGCCGCGGTTTGCGCGGCGTCGATCGATACGGTTACGTTGTTGATCAACGCCTTCACGGAAGCAGCCGTGGCGTCGAAGACCGGCGCCGGATAGACGCCATAGAAGATGACCAGGATGACGAGCGGGTAGAGCACCACCTTCTCGCGACCGGACAGGTCGAACAGGCCCTTCAGGCTTTCCTTGGTCAGCGCGCCGAAGACAACGCGGCGGTAGAGCCAGAGCGCATAGGCCGCCGACAGGATGACGCCGGTCGCCGCGAACAGCGCCACCCAGGTGTTGACCTGGAAGATGCCGAACAGCGTCAGGAACTCGCCGACGAAGCCGCTGGTGCCGGGCAGACCGACATTGGCCATCGTGAAGATCAGGAACGCCACCGCGTATTTCGGCATGTTGTTGACGAGGCCGCCATAGGCCGCGATCTCGCGGGTGTGCATGCGGTCGTAGACCACGCCGACGCAGAGGAACAGCGCGCCCGACACCAGGCCGTGGCTGAGCATCTGGAAGATCGCGCCCTGCACGCCTTCCTGGTTCATGGCGAAGATGCCCATGGTCACGTAGCCCATGTGCGCCACCGACGAATAGGCGATCAGCTTCTTGATGTCCTCCTGCATCAGCGCCACCAGCGAGGTGTAGATGATCGCAATGACGGACAGGGAGAAGACCAGCGGGGCGAAGAACTCGGAGGCCAGCGGGAACATCGGCAGCGAGAAGCGCAGGAAGCCGTATCCGCCCATCTTGAGCAAGATGCCGGCCAGGATGACCGAACCCGCCGTCGGCGCCTCGACGTGCGCGTCGGGCAACCAGGTGTGGACCGGCCACATCGGCATCTTCACCGCGAACGAGGCGAAGAACGCGAGCCACAGCCACGTCTGCATGCTGGCCGGGAAGCCGTATGTCAGCAACGTCGGGATGTCGGTCGTGCCGGCCTGCCAGAACATCGCCATCACGGCGAGAAGCATGAGCACGGAGCCGAGCAGCGTGAACAGGAAGAACTTGAAGCTCGCATAGACGCGGCGCTTGCCGCCCCACACGCCGATGATGATGAACATCGGGATGAGGACGCCTTCGAAGAAGACGTAGAAGAGCACGATGTCGAGCGCGCAGAACACGCCGATCATCATCGTCTCCAGGACAAGGAACGAGATCATGTATTCCTTGACGCGCTTTTCCACCGACTCCCAGCTCGCCAGGATGCACAGCGGCATCAGGAAGGTCGTCAGGATGACGAACAGCATGGAGATGCCGTCGACGCCCATCTTGTAGGAGATGCCGGAGTCGAGCCAGGCTGCCTGCTCGACGAACTGGAAGCCCGGCTCCGCATTGTCGAAATAGACCCAGATCAGCAGCGACACCGCAAAGGTGAACACCGTGGTCCAAAGCGCGACATTGCGGATGTTGCGCCGCGCAGCTTCGCCGTCGTCCCGGATCAGCAGGATCAGGAGCGCGCCGACGAGCGGCAGGAAGGTGACCAGCGAAAGAATGGGAACGCCAGACATCAGAAGGAGCTCCCGAGCATCATCCAGGTAACGAGGGCGGCCACACCGATCAGCATGGCGAAGGCGTAGTGATAGAGGTAACCCGACTGCAGCTTGACGACGCGGCTCGTCACGTCGACGACGCGGGCCGAGATGCCGTCTGCGCCGAAGCCGTCGATCAGCCAGCCGTCACCCTTCTTCCACAGGAAGCGGCCGAGCCACTTGGCCGGGCGCACGAAGAGGAAGTCGTAGAGCTCGTCGAAGTACCACTTGTTGAGCAGGAAGGCGTAGAGCCCGCGGTGGCGCGAAGCCAGCACCTTCGGCATTTCCGGCGAGCGGATGTAGAACAGGTAGGCCATGCCGAAGCCGATGATCATGGCCACGAACGGCGCGAGCTTCACCCACATCGGCACGGTGTGGAACTCGTGCAGGATCTCGTTGGTCTCGAGCGTGAACAGCGCGCCCTTCCAGAACTCGCCATACGCCTCGCCGATGAATTGCTGGTGGAACATCACGCCCGCAAACAGCGCGCCCACGGCCAGGATGAACAGCGGCACCAGCATCACCGGCGGCGATTCGTGCACGTGGTGCATGACGTCGGCGGTGGCGCGAGGCGTGCCGTGGAAGGTCATGAAGATCAGGCGCCAGGAATAGAAGCTGGTGAAGCAGGCGGCGATGACCAGCGCGGCGAAGGCGAAGCCGGCGACCGCGTTGTGGCCGACGAAGGCGCCTTCGATGATCGCGTCCTTGGAGAAGAAACCGGCCGTGCCGATGATCGTCGCCGGGATGCCGACGCCGGTGAGCGCCAGCGTGCCGATGACCATCATCCAGTAGGTGCTCGGGATCAGCTTCCTGAGCCCGCCCATCTTGCGCATGTCCTGCTCGTCGGAGACGGCATGGATCACCGAGCCCGATCCCAGGAACAGCAGCGCCTTGAAGAAGGCATGCGTGAACAGGTGGAAGATCGCGGCCGAGTAGAAGCCCATGCCCAGCGCCACGAACATGTAGCCGAGCTGCGAGCAGGTCGAATAGGCGATGACGCGCTTGATGTCGTTCTGCACGAGGCCGACGGTCGCCGCGAAGAAGGCGGTGAAGGCGCCGATGAAGGTGACGACGGTCAAGGCCGTGCCCGACAGTTCGAAGATCGGCGACAGGCGCGCCAGCATGAACACGCCGGCGGTGACCATCGTCGCGGCATGGATCAGGGCCGAAACGGGCGTCGGGCCTTCCATCGCGTCCGGCAGCCAGGTGTGTAGCGGCACCTGCGCCGACTTGCCCATGGCGCCCATGAACAGCAGCAGGCAGACCACCGTGATCGCATTGGACTTGTCGAGCGCATAGCCGAGGAAGGTCAGCACCGCCTCGCCGTTCTCGGCGGCACCTTCCGCCGGCAGGTACGAAGCTGCATTGGCGAAGATGGTGCCCAGGTTGACCGAGCCGAACAGCACGAACACGCCGAAGATACCGAGCAGGAAGCCGAAGTCGCCGACGCGGTTGACGACGAAGGCCTTGATGGCGGCGGCGTTCGCCGAGGGCTTCTTGTACCAGAAGCCGATCAGCAGGTAGGACGCCAGGCCCACGCCTTCCCAGCCGAAGAACATCTGGACGAGGTTGTCCGACGTCACCAGCATCAGCATGGCGAAGGTGAACAGCGACAGATAGGCAAAGAAGCGCGGCCGATGCGGATCGTGGTGCATGTAGCCGATCGAGTAGATGTGCACCAGGGCAGACACGGTGTTGACGACGACCAGCATGACCACCGTCAGCGTGTCGATGCGCAATTCCCAGTTGGCCTGCAGCGCGCCGGAATCGAGGAAGCGCAGCACCGGCACGGTGAACACCTCGACGTCGCCGAGGCCGACCGTGATGAAGGCCACCCAGGACAGCACGGCGGAAACCACCAGCAGCCCGGAAGTGACGTACTCGGATGCCTTCGCACCGATCGCGTGGCCGAACAGGCCGGCGATCAGGAAGCCGAGCAGCGGAAGGAAGACGATTGCCTGATACATTTTTGTCCCGTCAGCCCTTCATCATGTTCACGTCTTCGACCGCGATGGAGCCGCGGTTGCGGAAGAATACGACCAGAATGGCAAGACCGATCGCCGCCTCGGCTGCGGCCACCGTGAGCACGAACAGCGCGAACACCTGCCCGACGAGGTCGCCGAGCTGGGCCGAAAACGCCACGAAGTTGATGTTGACCGCGAGCAGGATGAGCTCGACCGACATCAGGATGACGATGACGTTCTTGCGGTTCAGGAAGATGCCGAACACGCCAAGCGTGAACAGGATCGCCGAAACGGTCAGATAATGTGAAATGCCCACAACCATGGTCAGATTCCCTTGCCCGTCTCGACTTTCTTGACCTCGATCGCGGTCGCCGGGGTGCGGGCCACCTGCGCGGGGATGCTCTGGCGCTTGACGTTCGGCTTGTGGCGCAGCGTCAGCACGATGGCGCCGATCATGGCGACCAGGAGCACGAGGCCGGCGATCTGGAAGAAGTAGATGTAGTCCGTGTAGAGGATGTCGCCGAGCGCCGCAGTGTTGTGGCGTACCGCGACGTCCGGCGTCGGCTGTGCCACCGTCTCGGCAAGCTTGGGCGCGAAGGCGTAGCCGCCGGTGACGACGATCAGTTCGGCGGCGAGGATGAGACCTACCAGCGCGCCGATCGGCGCGTATTGCAGCGCGCCCGACTTGAGTTCGGCGAAGTCCACGTCGAGCATCATGACGACGAACAGGAACAGCACCGCCACCGCGCCGACGTAGACGACCAGCAGGATCATCGCCAGGAACTCGGCGCCGGTCAAAAGGAACAGGCCCGCGGCGTTGAAGAACGTCAGGATCAGGTAGAGCACCGAATGAACCGGGTTGCGGGCGGAGATGACCATGAAGGCCGACGCCACCGCGATGAAGGCGAAGAGGTAGAAGAATACCGCTTCAAGTCCGTTGAGCATGGGGTTCCCCCGGTTTTCCTTTCGGGCTCGGCGCGCAGCGCGCCCGCCCTCTTCACGTCCCTGCTCCGCCTCCGGAGCAGGCCGCGCGTTCCTTAGACGAGCCGGCAAGGCCCGTCCATCGTTCAAGCCTCAGCGATACGGCGCATCCATCGCGATGTTGCGCGCGATCTCGCGTTCCCAACGGTCGCCGTTGGCGAGCAGCTTGTCCTTGTCGTAGTAGAGCTCCTCGCGCGTCTCCGTCGCGAATTCGAAGTTCGGCCCCTCGACGATCGCGTCGACCGGGCATGCCTCCTGGCAGAAGCCGCAATAGATGCACTTCACCATGTCGATGTCGTAGCGCACGGTGCGGCGCGTGCCGTCGTTGCGGCGCGGGCCGGCCTCGATGGTGATGGCCTGCGCCGGGCAGATCGCCTCGCACAGCTTGCAGGCGATGCAGCGTTCCTCGCCATTGGGGTAGCGGCGCAACGCATGCTCGCCGCGGAAGCGCGGGCTGACCGGCCCCTTCTCGTGCGGGTAGTTCAGCGTGTGCTTCGGCGCGAAGAACTGGCGCATCGACAGGAAGAACGCGCCGACGAAGTCCTTCAGCAGCAGCGACTTGGCGGCTTGGGCTAGAGCTGACATCAGGCGGCTCCGGTAAGCTTGAGTACGGCGGCGGTGATGACGACCATCGCCAGCGAGATCGGCAGGAACACCTTCCAGCCCAGGCGCATCAGCTGGTCGTAGCGGTAGCGCGGCACGAAGGCCTTCACCATGGCGAACATGAAGAACACCATGCATACCTTGAGCACGAACCAGATCACGCCCGGCACCCAGGTGAAGGGCGCGAAGTCGAAGGGCGGCAGCCATCCGCCGAGGAACAGGATCGTCGTCAGCGCGCACATCAAGACGATGGCCACGTACTCGCCGAGGAAGAACAGCAGGAACGGCGTCGACGAGTATTCGATCATGTGACCGGCGACGAGCTCCGACTCCGCCTCGACCAGGTCGAAGGGCGGGCGGTTGGTCTCGGCCAGCGCAGAGATGAAGAAGATCACGAACATCGGGAACAGCACGAGCCAGTTCCAGTCGAGGAACGTGTTCGGCAGGCCAAGCCGCGTGCCGATGCCGTCGCCCTGCGACATCACGATGTCGGAGAGGTTGAGCGAGCCGACGGTGAGCAGCACACAGACGATGACGAAGCCGATCGAGACTTCGTAGGACACCATCTGGGCGGCCGAACGCAGCGCGCCGAGGAACGGATACTTCGAGTTCGACGCCCAGCCGCCCATGATGACGCCATAGACCTCGAGCGAGGAAATGGCGAAGACATAGAGGATGCCGACATTGACGTTGGCGATGGCCCAGCCTTCGCTGACGGGGATAACCGCCCAGGCGGAGATCGCCAGCACGGCGGAAACCACCGGCGCCAGCAGGAACACGCCCTTGTTGGCGCCTGACGGGATCACCGGCTCCTTGAAGACGAATTTCAAGAGGTCGGCGAACGCCTGCAGCAGGCCCCAGGGACCGACCACGTTCGGGCCGCGACGCAGCTGAACCGCCGCCCAGATCTTGCGGTCGGCATAGAGGATGTAGGCGACGAAGATCAGCAGGACGACGATCAGAACGACCGACTTCAGGAGGATGATCAACGCCGGCAGGACGTAGAAGGAGAAGAAGGTATCCATGACAGCCCTTACTCCGCCGCCTGCTTGAAGCCGTTCTTGGCCAATGCCGAACACTCGGCCATCACCGCCGACGCGCGCGCGATCGGATTGGTGAGGTAGAAGTCCCTCACCGTCGAATGGAAGGTGCCCTTGTTCAGCCGGCCGCCGAGCCTGGCGACCTTGGCGATGTCGTCGTTGTCGCCGGCGTCGATCTCGTCGACACGGGCAAGGTGCGGGAACTCGGCATGGAGCCTGGCGCGCAGCTGCTGAAGCGAATCGAACGGCAGCTTGTGTCCGAGCACATCCGACAGCGCACGCAGGATCGCCCAGTCTTCCTTGGCCTCGCCCGGCGCGAACCCGGCGCGCGTGGTCATCTGCACCCGGCCCTCGGTGTTGACGTAGGTGCCCGACTTTTCGGTGTAGGCGGCGCCAGGCAGGATGACGTTGGCGCGATGCGCGCCGGCGTCGCCATGCGTGCCGATGTAGACCACGAAGGCATCGCCCGTCTTCGACATGTCGATCTCGTCGGCGCCGAGCAGGAACAGCACGTCGGTCTCGCCCAGCATGCCGGCAGCGTTCTTGCCGCCCTCGCCCGGCACGAAGCCGATGTCGAGGCCGCCGACGCGGGCGGCTGCGGTGTGGAGCACGGCAAAGCCGTTCCAGTCCGGACGGCTCGCCTTGACGGCACCGGCCAGCTTGGCGGTCTGGCCGAGCACGGCCGCACCGTCGGTACGGGCAAGCGCGCCCTGACCAACGATGATCAGCGGGTGCGACGCCTTCTTGAGAACCGAGAAGAACTTGCCGTTGCCCTCGGCCAGATCCTTGAGCGTCTCCGGGCCCGAGCCCAGCTGCTCATAGTCGTAGCGCAGGTCGCCGACCTCGCCGATCACGGCAACCGGCACCTCGCCCCCGCGCCAGCGCTTGCGGATGCGGGCGTTGAGCACCGAAGCCTCGAAGCGCGGGTTGGAGCCGATGATCAGGATGGCGTCGGCCTGCTCGATGCCCTCGATGGTCGGGTTGAAGATGTAGCTGGCGCGGCCGAGCGACGGATCGAGTGCGGCGCCGTCCTGGCGGCAATCGACGTTCTTCGAGCCGAGCGAGGCGATCAGCTGCTTCAGCGCGTACATCTCCTCGACCGTCGCCAGGTCGCCGGCAATGGCGCCGATGCGGTCGGCCGACGTCTTGGACACGGCATCCTTGATCGCGCCGAAGGCCTCGCCCCAGGTCGCAGGCACCAGGCGGCCGTTGCGGCGCACATAGGGGCGGTCGAGGCGCTGGGTGCGCAGTCCGTCCCAGATGAAACGGGTCTTGTCGGAAATCCACTCCTCGTTCACCTGCTCGTTGACGCGCGGCATGATGCGCATCACTTCGCGGCCTCTCGAGTCGACGCGGATCGCCGAGCCGACCGCATCCATCACGTCGATGGATTCGGTCTTGGTCAGCTCCCACGGGCGCGCCTGGAAGGCGTAGGGCTTCGAGGTCAGCGCGCCGACCGGGCACAGGTCGATGACGTTGCCCTGCAGCTCGGAGGTCATTGCCTGCTCGAGATAGGTGGTGATCTCGGCGTCCTCGCCGCGGCCGATCAGGCCGAGCTCGGAAATGCCGGCCACTTCGGTGGTGAAGCGGACGCAGCGCGTGCAGTGGATGCAGCGCGTCATGATCGTCTTGACCAGCGGGCCGATGTACTTGTCCTCGACCGCGCGCTTGCTTTCCTTGTAGCGCGAACCGTCGAGGCCGAAGGCCATCGCCTGGTCCTGCAGGTCGCATTCGCCGCCCTGGTCGCAGATCGGGCAGTCGAGCGGATGGTTGATGAGCAGGAACTCCATCACGCCTTCGCGGGCCTTCTTGACCATCGGCGTGTTGGTGAAGATTTCCGGCGCCTCGCCATTCGGGCCGGGGCGCAAGTCGCGCACGCCCATGGCGCAGGACGCGGCCGGCTTGGGCGGTCCGCCCTTCACCTCGACCAGGCACATGCGGCAGTTGCCGGCGATCGACAGCCGCTCATGGAAACAGAAGCGCGGCACTTCCGCGCCCGCCTCTTCTGCCGCCTGGAGCAGCGTATAGTGGTCGGGTACCGAAATCTCTTTCCCGTCGACCTTAAGCTTTGCCATAGCGCCTCAAATCCCGCGGCTGACCCGCATTCCGTCCTGCGAGGGGCGCTGCCCTGGCTGCGCCCCCGAATTCTTCAACTCAGTTCTTGTCGGCAAGCGTGGCCGCCTGCCCTATCCAGTCGTCCCGGCCTATCCGACCCTTGAAACCCAGGTAGTCGTCCGCCCACGCCACTTCCGCCGGCGTCCAGGCGGCTATCTGAGCCCAGGTCCAGATGCCCAGGCCGTTCAGCACCTGTTCGAGCTTCGGCCCGATGCCGGAGATCGCCTTCAGGTCGTCTGGCGTTTCCGGCCTGTCGACCGAGCGCGGCTGCCTGAAGTCCTCGGGCAGCAGGGTGCCGGCTGATTGTGCGACCGGAGCCGCTTCCACAAACTCTGCCGGTGCCACCTCGGCCACCTGCGGCTGCTTCGCCTGCTCCAGCTTGCGCGCCAGCGACTTGACGTCGGCGATCAGCGAGGCGGTGGTGGCTTCCGCCCGCCTGGCTGCCGTTTCGCGCGACGCTGCGACATGCAAGGCGCCGGCGAAATCGCCGTAATCCGGCGAGAACATGCGTTGCGCAGCTTCGGTTGCCCCGGTCACGGCCCCCATCCACACGCCGAACGCGTGGCTGGCGAATCCGACGCCGAGTGCGGAGGCAGCAGCGACGCCTGCGGCAGGATGCACGAAGAGGTTCGCCGCGCCGGCGAACTCCTTCGGCAGCATCATCGCCGCGAAGTCCCTGTTCATCTGCTCCATACGTTCCATGTCAGGCACTGCAACTTCGGGAATGGGAAATGTCGACATCGATAAGCTCCTTGTCGCCTTCGCCGTTCGCCTCTGCCTCGTCGTTTCCTGTTTCGCCATCGGGCCTTAGGCCCGCACTTTCTGATATTTCGTTATTCGGCCGCCATCAGCGGCGCGACGCGGTGCGCATTGCGCGAGAACTCGTCGATGCGCCGTTCGATCTCGGGACGGAAGTTGCGGATCAGGCCCTGGATCGGCCATGCGGCCGCGTCTCCCAGCGCGCAGATCGTGTGGCCTTCCACCTGCTTGGTGACGTCGAGCAGCATGTCGATCTCGCGCTTCTGCGCCTCGCCGCGCACCAGACGATCCATGACGCGCCACATCCAGCCGGTGCCCTCGCGGCACGGCGTGCACTGGCCGCAGCTCTCGTGCTTGAAGAAGTAGCTGAGACGCGCGATCGCCTTCACGATGTCCGTCGACTTGTCCATGACGATCACCGCCGCCGTGCCGAAGGACGACTTCTTCTCGCGCAGCCCGTCGAAATCCATCGGGCAGTCGATGATGTCCTCGGCCTTGACGACAGGGCAGGACGCGCCGCCGGGGATCACGGCCAGCAGGTTGTCCCAGCCGCCGCGGATGCCGCCGCCGTGCTTCTCGACCAGCTCTCGGAACGTGATGCCCATGGCCTCTTCGACCGTGCAGGGCGTGTTGACGTGGCCGACCAGCATGAACAGCTTGGTGCCGACGTTGTTCGGACGGCCGATCGACGAGAACCAGGCGGCCCCTCGGCGCAGGATAGTCGGCGCGACGGCGATCGATTCGACGTTGTTCACCGTGGTCGGGCAGCCATAGAGGCCGACATTGGCCGGGAACGGCGGCTTCAGGCGCGG
Organism: Aminobacter sp. Piv2-1; assembly: GCF_037625995.1. Lineage (NCBI taxonomy): Bacteria > Pseudomonadati > Pseudomonadota > Alphaproteobacteria > Hyphomicrobiales > Phyllobacteriaceae > Aminobacter > Aminobacter sp. Piv2-1. The sequence continues at coordinate 218,163 of NZ_JARKMU010000009.1, read as the reverse complement.
CTGGCCCTTCTTGCCTTCCAGGCTCTCGAGCAGCGCCGTTTCCTCGCCGCAGATATAGGCGCCGGCGCCGTGGTGGACGTAGATCTCGAAGTCGTAGCCGTTCTTGTTGTTCTTGCCGATCAGCTTGGCCTCGTAGGCCTCGTCGATCGCCCGCTGCAGCGCCTCGCGCTCGCGGATGAATTCGCCGCGCACATAGATGTAGGCGGCGACCGCGCCCATGGCGAAGCCGGCGAGCAGGCAGCCTTCGACCAGCGTGTGCGGGTCATGGCGAAGGATGTCGCGATCCTTGCAGGTGCCGGGCTCGGATTCGTCGGCGTTGACGACCAGGTAGGACGGACGCCCGTCGCTGGCCTTGGGCATGAACGACCACTTGAGGCCGGTCGGGAAGCCGGCGCCGCCGCGGCCGCGCAGGCCCGACGCCTTCATCTCGTTGATGATCCACTCGCGGCCCTTGTCGATGATGGCCTTGGTGCCATCCCACTGCCCGCGCGCCATCGCCCCGGCCAGCGACTGATCGAAGCGGCCGTAGATGTTGGTGAAAATGCGGTCCTTGTCCTCAAGCATCAGGTGGCGCTCCCGCCTTCTTCGCCGAGCACGCGCTTGGCTATGGTTCTTACGATCAGACCGCCGAAAACCATCATGCCGGCGGCCTTGAGAATGAGCATGGCAACCGCGGCCCAATCCTTCTGCTGGAAGCCGTCACGGAACGGCGTCAGCGGATCCTGGAATTGCGCCACGGCATCGGTGAACTCGTTGCCCGTGGATTCGACCGCACCGAAGAAGGTCGAATAGACGAAATAGCCGAAACCCAACAGGGCGCCGACAGCAAAGCGCGGCGACCTGAAAATCTCGGTGCGGGCAGTGTGAACGTCGTCGACGGACTTGCGAAACCGATTGAGCACGAAATAGACGATGCCCCCCGCGAGCAGCGTCGCGAGCGCGAGGCTGAAAAGGTCGCTCCTGCCGGACGTCACGTAATATCCGAGCGCGAAAAGCGCCGCCGCAACCGCTCCGAACTTTGGCCAATGCCGTTCGACGAACGACCCATGGAACGTCGGGCGTTCAGCCTCGCCTTCGCGGTAGATCACATGCGGGCCTGGCTTCTGCTGCGCCGGCGTGCGAACGGAACTGCCGGCAAGCGGGCGCGCCGCGTTCGTCGAACGCTGCATATCCTGCCCTCTCTTGCCGAAGCTTCCCATCGCTGCCTGACCCTCAGACCGGCTTCTTGCCGAAGACGCGGACGTATTCGGCCACACCGCCCTTGGCGAGCGCCTTGGCCTGCTTGACCCAGTCGTCACGCTCGATGCGACCCTTGAAATTCAGGTAGCCGTCGACCCATTCGCGCTCGGCCTTCTTCCACGCAGCCACCTGCGCGAAGGTGAAGATGCCGAGTTCATGCAGCGTGCCCTCGATCTTCGGGCCGACGCCGGAGATGAGCTTGAGGTCGTCGACCGCAGCCGGACGGGCGATGCCGGCCGGACGGTTCTTGTCCTCGAGCGACGGCTTGGCCGGGGCATCTGCCTTCTTGGCAGGCGCTGCCTTGGGTTTCTCCGGAACGGCGGCAACGGCTGCCGGCTGTGGTGCAGCAGTCGCCGCGGCAGTAGCCGAAGCCTTGGCTGCCTTGGCGGCGGCCTTGGCCTCCTTGTCGCGGGTGGTTTTCAGCACACCCTTCTCGTCCTTGAGCGAGGTGAATCCGGTGATCGGCGCCGAAAAGTGGCGGCCGGTCTGCGGGCCGGGCTTCACCTGGTTGCCCTTGCCCGCCTCGAACAGGTCGATGATCTCGGCAAGGCGCTCCGGCGTCAGGTCCTCGTAAGTGTCCTTGAAGATCATGACCATCGGCGCGTTCACGCAGGCGCCGAGGCACTCCACCTCTTCCCACGACATCGTGCCCGCCTCGTTGGTGTGGAACTGGTCGTGGTGGATCTTCGAACGGCAGACATCCATCAGCTCTTCCGAGCCGCGCAGCATGCACGGCGTGGTGCCGCAGACCTGGACGTGGGCGCGCGTACCGACCGGCTTCAGCTGGAACTGCGTATAGAAAGTCGCCACTTCGAGGACGCGGATATAGGGCATGGCCAGCATGTCGGCGACGTGCTCGATGGCAGCCTTGGTCACCCAGCCGTCCTGCTCCTGCGCAAGCATCAGCAGCGGGATCACGGCCGACTGTTCGCGGCCCTTGGGATACTTCTTGATCCAGGTCTTCGCCTGTGCCGTGAACGCCTTGTTGAAGGCGAACGAGGCTGGCTGGGCGCTGGCTTCTGCGAGACGGCGGACTGACATTTAGCGGTCGACCTCACCAAACACGATGTCGAGGGAGCCGAGAACGGCCGAGATATCCGCCAGCATGTGGCCGCGGCACAGGAAATCCATCGCCTGGAGATGGGCGAAACCCGGCGCGCGCAGCTTGCAGCGGTACGGCTTGTTGGAGCCGTCGGAGACGAGATAGACGCCGAACTCGCCCTTCGGCGCCTCGACGGCCGCGTAGACCTCGCCGGCCGGCACGCGGTAGCCCTCGGTGTAGAGCTTGAAGTGATGGATGAGCGATTCCATCGAGCGCTTCATGTCGCCGCGCTTCGGCGGAACCACCTTGCCGTCGGTGTTCGACACCGGACCGGCGCTCTCCTTGCCGAGCAGCAGGTCGACGCACTGGCGCATGATCTTCGCCGACTGGCGCATCTCTTCCATGCGGATGAGATAGCGGTCGTAGCAGTCGCCGTTCTTGCCGACCGGAATGTCGAAATCCATCTCCGGATAGCATTCGTAGGGCTGGCTCTTGCGCAGGTCCCAGGCAGCACCCGAACCGCGCACCATCACGCCCGAGAAACCCCACGCCCAGGCGTCGTCGAGCGAGACTACGCCGATGTCGACGTTGCGCTGCTTGAAGATGCGGTTGGGGGTCAGGAGATCGTCGAGGTTCTTCACCGTCTGCAGGAACGGATCGATCCACTTGCCGATGTCCTCGACCAGCTTCTGCGGCAGGTCCTGGTGGACGCCGCCCGGCCGGAAATAGGCGGCGTGCATGCGCGCGCCGCAGGCCCGCTCATAGAACACCATCAGCTTTTCGCGCTCTTCGAAGCCCCACAGCGGCGGGGTCAGCGCGCCGACGTCCATCGCCTGCGTGGTGACGTTGAGCAGATGCGAAAGGATGCGGCCGATCTCGGAATAGAGCACGCGGATGATCTGACCGCGCTTCGGCACCTCGATGCCGAGCAGGCGCTCGACCCCAAGCGCGAAGGCGTGCTCCTGGTTCATCGGCGCGACATAGTCGAGCCGGTCGAAATAGGGCACGGCCTGCAGGTAGGTCTTCTGCTCGATCAGCTTCTCGGTGCCGCGGTGCAAGAGGCCGATATGCGGATCGACGCGGTCGACCACCTCGCCGTCGAGCTCGAGCACCAGGCGCAGAACGCCGTGCGCCGCCGGGTGCTGCGGACCGAAGTTGATGTTGAAGTTGCGGACGGAGGTTTCAGCCATGTCGCCGCCTCAATTCGTCTTGGCTTTTTCGTCGCCCGGCAGCACGTAGTCCGTGCCTTCCCAGGGAGACAGGAAGTCGAAATTGCGGAACTCCTGCTTGAGCTCGACCGGCTCGTAAACGACGCGCTTCTGCTCGTCGTCGTAGCGCACTTCGACGAAGCCGGTGAGCGGGAAGTCCTTGCGCAACGGGTGGCCTTCGAAGCCGTAGTCGGTCAAAAGGCGGCGCAGGTCGGGATGGCCCGAGAACAGGATGCCGTACATGTCGTAGGCCTCGCGCTCGAACCAGTCGGCGCCCGGATAGACCGGGGTGACGGACGGGACCGGCGTATCCTCGTCGGTGCGCACCTTGACGCGGATGCGCAGGTTCTGGCGCGGCGACAGGAGGTGGTAGACGACGTCGAAGCGCTTGGCGCGCTGCGGATAGTCGACGCCGGCGGCATCGATGAACGAGACGAACTGGCACTGCACGTCGTTGCGCAGGAAGGTCAGCACGTCGACGATGTCGGCAGCCTTCACCGTCAGCGTCAGCTCGCCATAGGCGAGCACGCTTTCCTCGATGTCCGCGTCGAGCTTTTCCGCGATATAGGCGGCAAGGTCCTTCAGGGCTTCACTCATTTGGGATCACCGCTCGATGGTGCCGGTGCGGCGGATCTTCTTCTGCAGAAGAAGGATGCCGTAGAGGAGCGCCTCGGCGGTCGGAGGACAGCCGGGCACGTAGATGTCGACGGGCACGACGCGGTCGCAGCCGCGCACCACCGAATAGGAATAGTGGTAGTAGCCGCCGCCGTTGGCGCACGAGCCCATCGAGATGACGTAGCGCGGCTCGGGCATCTGGTCGTAGACCTTGCGCAGCGCGGGCGCCATCTTGTTGGTCAGCGTGCCGGCGACGATCATCACGTCCGACTGGCGCGGAGAGGCGCGCGGCGCAATGCCGAAGCGCTCGGCGTCATAGCGCGGCATCGAGATGTGCATCATCTCGACGGCGCAGCAGGCGAGGCCGAAGGTCATCCACATCAGCGAGCCGGTGCGCGCCCAGGTGATCAGCGCCTCCGACGAGGTGACGAGGAAACCCTTGTCGGACAGCTCGTTGTTCAGCTCGCCGAAGAAGGCGTCGTCGGAACCGATGAGCTTGCCGGTGTTCGGATCGATGATGCCTTTCGGCTTCGGCGCGATCAGGGTGCCGGAGGCGTCGTTCAATCCCATTCCAGCGCTCCCTTTTTCCACTCGTAGACGAAGCCGATGGTCAGCACGGCCAGGAAGATCATCATCGACCAGAAGCCGAGCATGCCGATCTCGCCGAAGGACACCGCCCACGGAAACAGGAACGCCACTTCGAGGTCGAAGATGATGAAGAGGATGGACACCAGATAGAACCGGATGTCGAATTTCATGCGGGCATCGTCGAAGGAGTTGAAGCCGCACTCGTAGGCCGACAGCTTTTCCGGGTCCGGGCTGCGGTAGGCGACGAGGAAGGGCGCCACGATGAGGGCGATGCCGACTACGAGCGCCACACCGATGAAAATGACGATGGGCAGATACGAACTCAGGAGAGCGTTCATGCTGCGAATTCCGTTGGTGGCCAATCCACCCAGACTTACAGCACGGGGTCCGTTTCCGGAAGCGCGACGGTTCCTCGCCGGTTCGGACGAAACGGTCGTGCTGCAATGCGGCGACGGTTAGCGCAGGCAGTCGGGCGAAGCAAGCCCAACCTTGTCCGAAAGGTGGCAAACCCCACGGCTGGGCCAGAATCCTGGGGGCATCGCCCATCTTTGATTTCTTTCTATTTTTACTCCACTTTACTCTCCTGACAAGGCCCGGACGGCACTTCTGCTAGCATCTGCAGCAAAGTGCGATTCCCCTACCCCAGCGTCACATTTCCGAAGACTGCGATAGCTTGCCGCAATGACCGAAAAAATCTCCCTGGCCACCGCCCGCCGCATTGCTCTCGCCGCGCAGGGTTTCGGCGATCCACGGCCGACCGGAGCAATCACGCGACGTCATCTCAAGCGCGTGCTCGACCGCACCGGCCTGTTCCAGATTGATTCGGTCAGCGCCATCGTACGCGCCCACTACATGCCGCTCTATTCGCGACTCGGCCCCTATCCGATGGCGCTGCTCGACGACGCCATGCAGCCGAAGAAGCGCATGCTGTTCGAATATTGGGCGCACGAGGCGTCGCTGCTGCCGCTCGAGACCTTTCCGCTGATGCGCTGGCGCATGGAGCAGGCCGATACGGAAATGTACTCGGGCCTGGCGAAGTTCGGCCGCGAGCACCGAGGCCACATCGAGGAGATCTACCGGGAGGTCGTCGACCGCGGACCGATCGCGGCGTCCGATATCGAAGGGGCAAAAGGCTCGGGCGGCTGGTGGGGCTGGAGCCGCGAGAAGCATGCCTTCGAATGGCTGTTCTGGGCGGGCCGCATCACCACCCATTCCCGCCGCGGCTTCGAGCGGCTCTACGACCTGCCCGAACGCGTCCTGCCCGCCGAGATATTCAACCGCCCTGCCCTGCCGGCCGCCGACGCGCATCGCGAACTCCTCAGGATTTCCGCCCGCGCCCACGGCGTCGCAACAGCCATCTGCCTGCGCGACTACTTTCGCCTGTCGCCAGCGAATATGAAGGGCCGGCTGGAAGAGCTGGTCGAGATGGGCGAACTTGTCCCGGTGCGGGTCGAAGGCTGGAACCGGCAGGCCTTCCTCCACGCCGGCGCGCGTGTCCCTCGCAGGCTCCGTGCCCGCGCCCTGCTCGCGCCGTTCGACCCGCTGGTGTTCGAACGCAGCCGCGCCGAACAGCTCTTCGACTTCCGCTATCGCATCGAGATCTACACCCCGGCGGACAAGCGCCAGTATGGCTACTACGTCCTGCCGTTCCTGCTCGGCGAGCGCATCGTCGCCCGCGTCGACCTCAAGGCCGACCGGCCTGCCCGCGTGCTGCGCGTGCAGGCTGCCTATTCGGAGCCATGCGCCCCGCCAGAAACCGCGGCCGAGCTACACGAAGAACTCAAGCAGATGCGCGACTGGCTCGGCCTCGAACGCATCGAGGTGACGCCCGCCGGCGACCTAGGGCCGGCGTTGGCAGCTATTGAGACGGGGTGACTCTGCCAGATTTTCAATAGCTCAGCCGCGGAGCGATTCACGCGCTTCCATCAAAGCAAATCCGAGAAGATTTTCTCCGCCCCACTGCAGCGGATTGCTGGCGCGTACATCCTCGGCGGCAAGGCCAATGCCCCACACAGGATCGACAGGGCTAGCCTCGACCAATATGGCGCTGCCCGTCGAGAGCAAAAAGTCGCGCAGTGCCAAGTTCTGTCCGAATTTGTGCTTGCTTCCCTCGGTAACGATACGGGCCTTCTCACGATCCCATATGGCCGGGTCAAATCCACGCACCCCCCTGCCGAATTGCTTTGCCTGCTTCGGACTTTCGGCCGCTAGTATCTTGGATGCAGTCTCTTGGTCTCCGAACAGACGAGCCTTTTCGGCCATCATCCAGTGTTCGGCGCTCGGATAGCGTAGGCCATTCATCTCAAACGAAGCTGGCCACCATTGACTTAGGCAAGATGAGGTAATTCTACCGTCCCTGGACGGTTGATGCCCCCAGAAGAACAAGAACTGAAGACTCGCCTTGGCGCGATAAGCATCTTCCAGTTGAGAGCGGTTGCGATACATTCTTGCATTTGAAAATGCCGGCAGCGCTTGTCAACCGCCATGCGCGCCCTTTCTCGATCAGACTCCTGCGACGGCATCTGTCGCTCCGCCGCGTTGACTCCACCCCTCGCTACCGCCTAAATCGCCAGTCGACGGTCCTCCGCCCGCAAAGGCGGAAGCTAAGAGGGAATGCGGTGCGGCTTTTTCGGCCAACTCCGCGGCTGTCCCCGCAACTGTGAGCGAAGAGCCGAGCCCGAAGACCACTGGGATTTCCCGGGAAGGCGGGCCAAGGCGACGATCCGCAAGCCAGGAGACCTGCCGTCTAAGTTTTTGATCCGAAAGCCTGGCGGGTGTCCCAGGCAAGGAGCCTGGATTTGGACTTCGACGACAATTCTCCGGTCGCACCATCGGACGCATCCTGCGATGCAGCCGACGCGCGCGCCTGTGATGTAACCATCCTCGTCTGCTCCTCCTGCCGCGACGAAACCGGCTCGGACGCCCATCCCCGCGCCGGCGCCAGGCTTGCCGAGAACACGCGCATGGCTGCCGGCAACGACATCTCCGTGCGCAGCGTCGAATGCCTCGGCAACTGCAAGCGCCGCCTGAGCGCGGCACTGATCCGCGACGGCTCCTGGAGCTACGTCTTCGGCGACCTCAGAATTTCCTCGGGCGAAGACCTTGTCACCGGGGCAAGACTCTTCGCCACCTCGACCGACGGCCTCATCCCCTGGCGCGGTCGTCCCGACAGCCTCAAGCGCGGCCTCGTCGCCCGCATTCCCCCGCTCAATCTGACCAAGGAAGAAAAATGACCGCCTCCGTCGAACGCGTCCCCTGCACCGTCGTCACCGGGTTTCTCGGCGCCGGCAAGACCACCCTGCTGCGCAACATCCTGGAGAATGCAAAGGGCAAGCGCCTCGCCATCATCGTCAACGAGTTCGGCGACGTCGGCATCGACGGCGAGATCTTGAAGGGCTGCGGCATCGACGCCTGCCCGGAGGAGAACATCGTCGAGTTGGCCAATGGCTGCATCTGCTGCACCGTGGCCGACGACTTCGTGCCGGCCCTCGACCAGATCCTGTCGCGCTCGCCGAAGGTCGACCACATCCTGATCGAGACCTCGGGCCTCGCTCTCCCCAAGCCGCTGGTCCAGGCCTTCCAGTGGCCGACGGTGAAGAGCCGCGTCACGGTCGATGGCGTCATTGCCGTCGTCGACGGTCCGGCCCTCGCCGACGGCAAGGTCGCCTCCGACATGGAAGCGCTCGCCGCCCAGCGCAGCGCCGATGATTCGCTCGACCACGACGACCCGGTCGAGGAAGTGTTCGAGGATCAGGTCGCCTGCGCCGACCTCATCATCCTGTCCAAGTCCGACCTGCTCGACGAGGCCGGCCACGCCCGCGCCAGCGCCATCGTTGGCGAGCATCTCGCCCGCGCCGTCAAGATCGTGCCCTCGTCGATGGGCAAGGTCGACCCGTCGGTGCTGCTCGGCCTCGGCCTCGCCGTCGAGGACGACATCGAGAACCGCAAGACCCATCACGACGGCGCCTTCGACCACGAGCACGACGATTTCGACACCTTCGTCATCGAAATCCCCTCGATCGTCAGCCCCGAAGAACTGGCCAAGCGCGTCGCTACCGCCGCCGAGGAAGAAAACGTGCTGCGCGTAAAGGGCTTCGTAGACGTCGGCGGCAAGCCGATGCGCCTGCTCGTCCAGGCGGTCGGCCCGCGCGTCAACCACTACTACGACCGCGCCTGGACTGCCGAAGACGACCGTCGCTCGCGCCTCGTGGTCATCGGCCTCAAGGGCCTCGACCGCCCGGCCATCGAGCGCATCCTGGTGGGCTAACCGAATGCGAAGCTTGCCCCCTCATCCGGCCGCTTCGCGGCCACCTTCTCCCCGCTGGGGAGAAGAGTACGCTGGCACCGCCAATGCTGCTCCTCTCCCCTCGGGGAGAGGTGGCGAGCGTAGCGAGCCGGTGAGGGGGCGACCTCGCACAGCCTTCCGAGGGGCGCGCTGATGCACATCCTCACCACCACATCCGCCTCGCTCGACGACCTGATCGAGCCGGTCGACCTCAGGCAGAAGCCTGCGGATGTGGTGGCGCTGTCCTTCACCGACAGCGACCTCGCGGGCCTCGCCAACGCCTGGAAGGCGGATGCGGCAAACCTGCCGCCGATGCGGCTGGCCAACCTGCGCGACCTCCGCCACCCCATGTCCGTCGACCTCTGGATCGACAGCGTGGCATGCCACGCCAAGGTCATCCTCGTCCGCATCCTCGGCGGCCACGACTGGTGGCGCTACGGCTGCGACCGCCTCGCCGCCCTTGCACGCGAAAAAGGCATCGCGCTGGCGCTGCTACCCGGCGAAAGCCACGACGAGGATTTGCGGCTGATCGAAGCCTCGACGCTGCCGCGCGACGAACTCGACGCCCTGCTCGGATATTTCCGCGAAGGCGGCCCCGAGAACATGAAAACGCTGGTCGCGCGGCTGGCAGGCCTGGCGGGTGGCAAAAGCACGGCTTCAGCGCCGGTGTCGGTGCCGAAGGCCGGGTTTTATGATCCCGACCACGGCATTGTCGATGATTTGGAGACCTTTTTAGCGGGTTGGGACAGCGCTTCTTCGCGCCCCCCTCTGTCCTGCCGGACATCTCCCCCACAAGGGGGGAGATCACCTGTCATCGACCGCGGCGTGCATCCAGCAACGCCACCAATCAGCGAAATCGCCGACGATTGGCCAATCTCCCCCCTTGTGGGGGAGATGTCCGGCAGGACAGAGGGGGGTGCGAAGGATCGCGACGCTGAAAACGCCTCCATCGTCCCCATCCTCTTCTACCGCTCGATGCTTCTGGCCGCCGACGTCGCCCCCATCGACGCATTGGTCGAAGCGCTCCTCGCTCAAGGCATGCGCCCTGCCCCGATCTTCGTATCGAGCCTCAAGGACAATGACTCGCTCGCCTTCGTCGAGGCAGCTCTTGCCGAACTGAACCCCTCGGCCATCGTCACCGCGACCGCCTTCGCTGCAGGCGCCGAGCCCGGCGCGGAGACACTGTTCGACCGCGCCGGCGTTCCGGTGTTCCAGGTCATCGTCGCCACCACCCGCCGCGAGGCCTGGGAGGGCAGCCCGCGCGGTCTCGCGCCCGCCGACCTCGCCATGCATGTGGTGATGCCCGAACTCGACGGCCGCATCCTCGCCGGCGCCATCTCGTTCAAGGCAGAGAGCGAGGTCGACCCCGCCCTCGGCTTCCGCGCCTTCGCTAACCGGCCCGAACCCGACCGCGTCGAACAGGTCGCCCGCCGCATCGCCGCACATCTTAGGCTGCGCGAGACGCCGCGTCATGAGCGCAAGCTCGCGATCCTCATCCCCGACTATCCCAGCGCGCCAGGCCGCACCGGCTATGCCGTCGGCCTCGACGTGCCATCCAGCGTGCTCGCCATGCTGCACGACCTGAAGGCTACCAGGTACGATGTTGAATCGATTCCGGAATCGCCGCGGGAACTGCTGGACCTGATCGAGACCGGCCGACATGGGCTTTCGCTCGACGACTACGTGGCGATGTTTGCGGAACTGCCGGCAGAAGCCCGGGACGCGGTCGAAGCTGCCTGGGGACTGCCCGAGGACGAAGCTGAACGCGCAAGCAAGCGCTCTACGTTGCCCCCCTCTGTCCTGCCGGACATCTCCCCCGCAAGGGGGGAGATCAGGCTGTCATCTACGCCGTTGCCAATCGCCAACGTTGCAGAACGAGCGGTCGCGCTGGAGCTGCCAATCTCCCCCCTTGCGGGGGAGATGTCCGGCAGGACAGAGGGGGGCAACGTAGAGCGCGATACCTCCGCGTACGCTCGCGCCCTCCAATCCTTCCCCTTCCGCGCCGCCACTTTCGGCAACGTCACCGTCGCCCTTGCCCCCGATCGTGGCCGCTCGGCCGACCGCCGCGCCGACTATCACGACCCGACGCTGCCACCTCGCCACGCGCTGCTGGCCTTCGGTCTCTGGCTGCAAAAATCCCTCGGCTGCCACGCCATCGTCCATGTCGGCGCCCACGGCACGCTCGAATGGCTGCCCGGCAAGGCGGTGGCGCTGAGCCAGACCTGCTTCCCCGAGATCGTCACCGGCTCACTGCCGGTGGTCTATCCCTTCATCGTCTCCAACCCCGGCGAGGCAGCGCAGGCCAAGCGCCGCATCTCGGCTGTCACGCTCGGCCACCTGCCCCCGCCGCTCGCCTCGGCCGGGCTGGACGAACGCCAGCAGAAACTCGAGCGTCTGGTCGACGAATATGCCCAGGCCGACGGCCTCGATCGCCGCCGTCGCGACAGGCTGGCGAAGCTCATCGTCGAGACCGCCTCCCAGACCGGCCTCGCGGCCGAAGCCGGCGTCGCCAGGACAGACGCGCCCGACGAGGCCTTGCGCCGCATCGACGCCTGGCTCTGCGACCTCAAGGATTTCGCTATCAAGGACGGCCTCCACGTCTATGGCCGCACTGACGCCGACGAGCCGGACGCCGCTCGTCTCGCGAGCGCCGAGGCCGAGCGGCAAAACCTGATCGCCGCACTCGACGGCCGCCACGTCAAGGCCGGCCCCTCGGGCGCGCCGGCGCGTGGCCGCACCGACGTCCTGCCGACAGGGCGCAACCTGTTCACCTCCGATCCTCGCACCATGCCGACGCCGACGGCCTTCGACCTCGGCAAGGCCGCCAGCGACGAGGTCATGCGCAGCTACCTGCAGAGCCACGGTGAATGGCCGCGCGCGCTGGTCATCGACCTCTGGGGCAGCGCCTCGTTGCGCACCGGCGGCGAAGAGATCGCCCAAGGGCTGGCACTGATGGGCTGCCGGCCGCAATGGGACGCTGCCACGGGCCGCGTCACCGGCATCGAGGTGCTGCCGCCGGCAGCGCTCGGCCGCCCGCGCGTCGACGTCACCTGGCGCATCTCGGGCCTGTTCCGCGACATGTTCCCGACCCAGATCGCGCTGATCGACGCCGCCGCCCGCACTGTGGCCACCCGCGACGAGGACGACCACGATAACCCGCTCGCCGCCAGCACGCGCGCCGCGGGCAAGGTCGAGCCGCGCATCTTCGGCTCTTCCCCCGGCACCTATGGCGCCGGTCTCGAAGACCTACTCTCCAGCGGCGACTGGAGCGCGCGGGAAGAACTCGGCCGCGCCTATCTCGACGCCGCGTCGCATGCTTATGGCGGCAGCGACGGCGAAGGTGTTTCGGCGCCCGGCGCCTTTGCCGGCCGCATCGCCGAAGCCGACCTGCTGGTCCACACCGGCGATGACCCCGGCCGCGACATCCTCGAAGGCTCGGCCGACGTCGCCTTCATCGGCGGCTTCACAGCGGCATTGGCGGCACTCGGCAAGAATGCCGACGTCATCGTGCTCGACACTTCCGACCCACACAAGCCGCGCCCGCGCTCGGTCACCGAAGCCGTCGGCCGCGTGGTGCGTGCCCGCGCCACCAACGCCCGTTTCATCGCCGGCCAGATGCGCCACGGCCCGCGCGGCGCCTCCGAGTTCGCCGAGACGGTCGACCGGCTGATCGGCTTCGCCGAGACCACCAACGCCATTCCCGGCGCGCTGATCGAGGCCGTCCACGACGCCTATGTCGGTGACGACGCGGTGCGCGACTTCATGCTGCGCGAAAACCCGGCCGCCGCGAAATTCATTGCCGAGCGCTTTGCCGCTGCACGCCGGCGCGGCCTGTGGCATCCGCTGCGCAACTCCATCGACGACGACCTCGCCGCCCTCATTGCGGAAGCTGAAGCGCGCGAGGTCGCAGCATGACCGGCTTCTCCCGCCGCGGCGCCTGCCCCGCACTGTCCGCGCCAATGCAAACCGGCGACGGCCTGCTAGTGCGGATCAATCCGCTTGCTGGAGAACTCGCGCCCAAGACCTTGATCGGACTCTCGGATTCCGCCGCACGACATGGCAACGGCATCGTCGAGGTTACCGCCCGAGGCAGCATCCAGATCAGGGGGCTGACGGCGGATAGCGCGTGCCTGCTCGCCGAAGAAGTCGATGCGCTCGGCATCGCAGTGCGCACCGGCGTGCCGGTGGACACCAGCCCACTCGCCGGCATCGATCCGGCTGAAATCGCCGACCCCACGCCCCTCGCCGCCGCCATCCGCGCCGGCATCTCCGAGGCCGGCCTCGCCAAGCGCCTCGGTCCGAAAGTGTCTGTCGTCGTTGATGGTCGCGGTCAGCTCGGGCTGGGTTCGGTCATGGGCGATGTCAGGCTGGTGGCGGTCAGTGCCTCGCGCTGGCGCTTGTCAGTCGGCGGCGATGAGGCTGCGGCAATCTTTGTCGGCGCGTTCGAGGCGGATGTGGCATGCGCTGCCACGCTCGACATCCTTCACGCTGTCGCCGCGCTGGGCCGTGCAGGCCGCGCTCGCGACCTCGACGAAGAGGCCATCCGAAAGGCCATCAGATCGCCGGAAGCCTCTCGTTCCTTCCCACCCCCCTCTGTCCTGCCGGACATCTCCCCCACAAGGGGGGAGATTACGCCTTCATCTGCGTCTTCGCCAACATTCAACATCAACGTTGCAGGACGAGTGCAGCCGACGACACCGCCAATCTCCCCCCCTGTGGGGGAGATGTCCGGCAGGACAGAGGGGGGTGCGAAGGATCGCGGCATAGCCGCTTTTGGCGTTGCCGATGCGCGGGCCCGTGTTCCCATTCAAGCAGGTGAATCGAATTCTGAGCCAACCACGCCAACGGATTCATCTCCCATCGGAATCCTGCCGTTGGCCAAGAACCGAATCGCACTCGGCATCGCCCTCCCCTTCGGCAGCATCGACGCCCGAAGCCTGATCTCATTCTGCCAGGCCGCAACAACGGCCGGCGCCACCGGCATCCGCCCTGCCCCCGGCCGGACCTTGCTGATCATGGGCCTCGCCCCTGCGTCCGCGCACTCCCTCACCGCCGCCGCCAAAACCCTCGGCCTCGTCACCTCGCCCACCGATCCCCGCATCCGCATCGCCGCCTGCCCCGGCGCGCCGGCCTGTGCTTCGGGCATGATCGCCGCGCGCGACGTCGCGGCTGACATCGCAGCAGACCTCGGCGAGGGCCTCGACCCGGCGCTCTCGCTCCACGTCTCCGGCTGCGCCAAGGGCTGCGCCCATCCCGGCCCTGCGACTGTCACCATCGTCGGTGACGAAAAAGGTGCGGCATTTGTCGTCGGCGGAACGGCGAAGGGCCTTCCGGCCGCCTACACCGCGAGCTATGAAGCCGCGCGCGGCATGGGCCGCCTCACGAAATTGCTCGCCCAGGAGCGCAAGCCGGACGAAAATGTCGCCGCTTGCCTCGCACGGTTGGGCGCAAAGCGCCTCGCGCAAGCTCTGGCACAGGAATGAACATGGCCGCCTACGACTACATCCATGATGGCACGGCCATCTACGAACGCTCCTTCGCCATCATCCGCTCGGAAGCCGACCTCTCGCGCTTTTCCGAGGACGAAGCCGATGTCGCGGTGCGCATGATCCATGCCTGCGGCCTGGTCGAAGCCGCACAGCATTTCGTCTTCTCGGAAAACTTCGTCTCCGCCGCGCGCAACGCGCTGAAGGCCGGTGCGCCGATCTTCTGCGACGCCGAGATGGTGGCGCGCGGCGTCACGCGTGCCCGCCTGCCCGCCGACAACGAAGTGATCTGCACCCTGCGCGACCCTCGCACGGCCGACATCGCCAGGGAGATCGGCAACACCCGCTCCGCCGCGGCAATCGACCTGTGGGCCGACAAGCTCGCCGGCTCGGTCGTCGCCATCGGCAACGCGCCGACGGCCCTGTTTTACCTGCTCGAAAAGCTGCGCGACGGCGCGCCCAAGCCTGCCGCCATCATCGGCATGCCGGTCGGTTTCGTCGGTGCCGCCGAATCCAAGGACGCCCTGGCCGACAACTCCTACGGCGTGCCCTATGCCATCGTGCGCGGCCGCCTCGGCGGCAGCGCGATGACCGCCGCTGCGCTCAACTCGCTGGCGAGGCCGGGCCTGTGAGCGCTGCTACTGCAAAAGGCCGACTCATCGGCGTAGGCACCGGACCCGGCGACCCCGAACTATTGACCGTCAAGGCCGTGCGCGCGCTGGCCGAGGCCGACGTGATCGCGCACTTTTCCAAGCGCGGCGCCAACGGCAACGCCCGCACCATCACCGACGCGCATTTCCGCGACGATGTGATCGAGCTGCCGCTCGTCTATCCTGTTACCACAGAGATCGACAAGGATCACGACGACTACCGCGCCGCCATCACGGGTTTCTATGAACAGTCTGCCCAGGCCGTGGCCGCCCATCTCAATCAGGGCCGCACCGTGGCTATCCTGTCCGAGGGCGACCCGCTGTTCTACGGCTCCTACATGCACCTGCATGTGCGCCTGTCGCATCTCTACCCGACCGAGGTCATCCCCGGCGTCACCGCCATGTCGGGCTGCTGGTCGCAGACGGGCGTTCCGATCGTCCAGGGCGACGACGTGCTGTCGGTGCTGCCAGGCACCATGAGCGAGTTCGAGCTGACCCGCCGCCTCGCCGACACCGACGCTGCCGTCATCATGAAGGTGGGCCGCAACCTGCCCAAGATCCGCAAGGCGCTGGAGGCCACCGGCAAGCTCGGCCGCGCGCTTTATGTCGAGCGCGGCACCATGCCGAACACGCAGCACATGCGGCTCGTCGACAAATCAGACGACAAGGCGCCCTATTTCGCCATCGTTTTGGTGCCAGGCTGGGCCGGCAAGCCGGGAGCGGACAATTGAGCGGCCGCCTCGTCGTCATCGGCCTTGGGCCCGGCAATCCGGACCAGATCACGCCCGAGGCCAGCCACGCCGTCGCCGAGGCGAGCCATTTCTACGGCTACAAGCCCTATCTCGACCGGCTGGAATTGCGCTCCGACCAGACCCGAGTCGCCTCCGATAACCGCGAGGAAATCTCGCGTTCCAATGCAGCGCTCGAAATGGCGGCGAGCGGCCATAACGTTGCCGTGGTCTCGGGCGGCGACCCCGGCGTCTTCGCCATGGCCGCAGCCGTCTGCGAAGCCATCGAGGCCGGCCCCAAGGAATGGCGCGACATCGATCTCTCGGTGGTTCCCGGCGTCACCGCCATGCTGGCCGTCGCGGCCCGCACCGGCGCACCGCTCGGCCACGATTTCTGCGCCATCAACCTGTCGGACAATCTGAAGCCGTGGGATCTGGTCGTGCGCCGTCTCGTCGCCGTCGCCCAGGCAGGCTTCGTCATCTCGCTCTACAATCCGATCAGCAAGGCCCGTCCTTGGCAACTCGGCAGCGCCTTCGAGACGCTGCGCGCCCACCTGCCTGCCACGACGCCCGTCATCTTCGGACGCGCCGCCGGCCGGCCCGACGAGCGCATCGAAATCGTCACGCTTGGCGAAGCCGATACGTCACAGGCCGACATGGCCACCTGCGTGGTCATCGGCTCGCCGGAAACGCGCCTGATCGAACGCGACGGCAAGCGCCCGCTGGTCTACACGCCGCGCTTTTCGACTGGGGCGGCGAAATGATCGACCATCTCGGCCATCGCGGACACGCTTGGAGCCGACGGCACGTCGGGCAGCAATGGCCGGCGGAACAGGATCACCTCGATGCCGAGCTCTCTAGCTGCCGCGATCTTGCCGTAGGTCGCCTGCCCGCCACTGTTCTTGGCAACGATGACCTCGATTTCCTGCTCCTCGAGCAGCGCCCGCTCGTCGGCCTCGGCAAACGGCCCGCGCGCCAATATGTAGGTCGCGTCGGGCACGCCGAGCGGCGGCTCGATCGGGTCGACGCTGCGAATGACATAGGCGTGCTGGGGTGCGGTCTCGAACGCCGCCACCTCCTGCCGTCCGAGCGCCAGGAACACGCGGCGCGCCTTGTCGCCCAGCGCGGCAACGGCTTCCTCGCCGTCGTCCACCAGCGTCCAGCGATCGCCATCGACCGGCTCCCAGCCGGGGCGGCGAAGGGCGAAGATTGGCACACCAGCGATCCGCGCCGCCTCCGCCGCATTGGCCGAGATGCGCGCCGCATAGGGATGCGTGGCGTCGATCATAAGGTCGATGTTGTGCTCGACCAGCCAGTCGGCCAGCCCCTGCGCGCCGCCAAAGCCGCCCACGCGCACCGGCACCGGCTGCGCGACCGGGTTTTCGGTGCGCCCGGCCAGCGACAGCGTGACGTCGAGATCGCCGCGCGCGGCAAGCTTCGCCGCCAGCTGCCGCGCTTCGGTGGTGCCGCCCAGGATCAGAACTTTTTTCATGACCGTCCGCGTTCGCAAGAAACTGCCCCTCACCCTTACCCTCTCCCCGTAAGGACGGGGAGAGGGGTTCGTCAACGTGACCGCCGGTCCCTGTTTCCGGTCGAGAAGTCTGTCGTGAACTCCCTGTCCTACCCATGGAGGTCCTTTTCGCTTGTTGGGAGACCTCTCCCGAGAAGGCTCCGCACCGCCGCCGTGATGAAGGAAGCACCGGCGTTGCCGCTTCTCCCTTCTCCCCGCCTGCGGGGAGAAGGTGCCGGCAGGCGGATGAGGGGCAGCGCGACATGACAACACGCCCCACACCAGAGCAAAAATGGCTGACCGTCGTCGGCATCGGCGAGGATGGTGTCGCGGGTCTCGGCGACGAGGCCAAGCGCGTCATTTCGGCGGCAAGCAACGTCTTCGGTGGCAAGCGCCACCTCGCATTGGCAGCCAAGCTTATCCGCGGCGAGGCCCGCCCCTGGCCGACACCCTTCGACAGCGAAATGCGCGATGTCGTCGCCCTACGCGGCAAGAACGTCTGCGTGCTCGCCTCCGGCGATCCTTTCCTGCACGGCGTCGGCGTCACACTTGCCCGCGCCGTGCCCTTAGCTGAAATGCGCGTCCTGCCTGCCCCCTCCGCCTTCTCGCTCGCCGCCTCGCGGCTGGGCTGGGCGCTGCAGGACATCGAGACGGTCTCGCTTCACGGCCACGCCATAGACCTGATCCGCCCGCTGCTGCATCAAGGCGCGCGCATCATCGCGTTGACATCCGACGGAGAAGCCCCGGCCCAGATCGCAGCACTCATCGCCGGCAGCGGCTTCGGCGCCTCACGCCTGACCATGCTCGAAGCGCTGGGCGGCGACAGCGAACGCATCCGCTCCACGACCGCCGCAGGCTTCAACCTCGAAAACGTCAATCCGCTCAACGTGCTGGCGCTTGAGCTTGAATCAAGTCCGCAGGCACGAATTCTGCCTATGGCTTCGGGGTTGCCCGACGAGTTGTTCGAGCATGATGGCCAGATCACCAAGCGCGAGATCCGCGCCGTCACGCTGTCGACACTCGCTCCCCGCCGCGGCGAATTGCTGTGGGACATCGGCGGCGGCTCGGGGTCGATCTCCATCGAGTGGATGCTCTGCCACCCCTCGCTGCGCGCCATTGCCATCGAGCACAACCCCGAACGCGCCGAGCGCATCGCGCGCAATGCCAGCGCCTGCGGCGTGCCCGGCTTGCAGGTTGTGAAAGGCGCCGCGCCCGAAGCCCTTGCCGGCCTGCCGACGCCCGACGTGGTCTTCATCGGCGGTGGCGGTTCGGACGCAGGCGTCTTCGACGCGGCCATCACGGCGCTCCGCTCCGGCGGTCGGCTGGTCGCCAACGCCGTCACGCTCGAAATGGAAACGCTGCTGCTGGCGCGCCATGCCGCGCTCGGCGGCGAGCTGTTGCGCCTTCAAGTCTCCCGCGCCGCCCCTGTAGGCTCGATGACCGGCTGGCGGCCGGCGATGCCGGTCACGCAGTGGAGCTGGGTGAAGCCATGATGGTCGCAGGCATCGGCTGCCGCAAAGGCGCGGCGCACGAAGACATCCTTTCGGCAATCGAGACCGCGCTCGAAGCCCACGGCCTCGCAGTCACCGCACTTTCGGCGCTGGCCACCGCAAGCCTGAAGCGCGACGAACCCGGCATCTTGGCCGCCGCGCGCCGCCTCGACCTGCCGCTGCTCGTAGTCGACGACGCAGCGCTCGCCGCCGCAGGATCCCGCACGCTCAGCCATTCGCAGGCCTCGCAGGAAGCCGCCGGCACGCCGTCGGTATCGGAAGCGTCAGCCCTTGCCGCCGCAGGCACCGACGCCGCCTTGCTCGGCCCGCGCACGATTGTCGGCCCCGCCACCTGCGCCATCGCCACCTCTGGAGCCACAGCTTGACCGTTCATTTCATCGGCGCCGGCCCAGGCGCGGCAGACCTCATCACGGTGCGCGGCAGCCGCCTGCTCGGCTCATGTCCCGTCTGCCTCTATGCCGGCTCCATCGTCTCGCCGGAGCTTTTATCCTATTGCCCCACAGACGCACGGCTGGTCGACACCGCTCCCATGTCGCTCGACGAGATCGAGGCGGAATACCTGGCGGCCCATCAGGCTGGCCACGACGTCGCGCGGCTGCATTCGGGCGATCTCTCCGTGTGGAGCGCTGTCGCCGAGCAGATCCGCTGTCTGGAAAAGCACGGCATCCCCTACACGTTGACCCCCGGCGTGCCGTCCTTCGCCGCCGCTGCGGCAGCGCTGAAGCGCGAACTGACCATTCCCGAGGTCGCCCAAAGCCTGGTGCTGACCCGCACTTCCGGCCGCGCCTCGAAGATGCCTCCGGGCGAAACGCTGGCCGGCTTCGGCCGCACGGGTGCTACGCTCGCCGTGCACCTGTCGATCCATGCCATCAACCAGGTCGTGGCTGAGCTTACCCCGCACTATGGCCCGGATTGTCCCGTCGCAGTCGTCTTCCGCGCCTCCTGGCCGGACGAGCGCATCGTCAGGGCCACGCTGTCGACGATTGCAGCCGAACTGGCCAAGGACCCGATCGAGCGCACCGCCATCATCTTCGTCGGCCAATCGCTGGCGGCCGAGGATTTCCGCGAAAGCTCGCTCTACGACGCGTATTATCAGCGCCGTTTCAGGGGCCGCGACGGGCTATGACTTGGCGCGAAGGGCGCATGCCCCCTCAGCTCTCCCTCGCGGTTGAAGACCAGGATCTCGATCGCAATGTCGGGGTTGTCGAACACGGCAGCCGCCGTGCGCCAGGCAGCGCTTGCAACAGCGTCGCCAATAGCGATGCCGGCCTTGTTGGCCTCGATGAAGGCTTCCGCCACCGTGTTGGCGCCCTTGATGCGGGCCTCGAGAGCGGCATCGGCGCCGGCTTCCATCGCGACCGCAGCCAGTCCGTCGAGATCGGCCGAACCGCGGCTCGAATGCAGGTCGAGCAGCCCTTGCGCGAGCTTCGTCATCTTGGCGACGCCGCCGGCAATGGTCACCTTCGGCACCGGATGGGCGCGGATGTATTTCAGCATGCCGCCGACGAAGTCGCCCATGTCGATCAGCTGCACCTCGTGCAGGCTGTGGAACTTCTGCACGGCCGTCTCGGAAGCGTTGCCGGTCGAGCCAGCAACGTGGTCGAAGCCCATGGCGCGCGCCACGTCGACGCCACGATGGATCGAGTGGATCCAGGCCGAGCAGGAATAGGGAATGACGATGCCGGTGGTCCCGAGGATCGAGATGCCGCCGAGGATGCCGAGGCGCGGGTTCAGCGTCTTGAGCGCCATCTCCTCGCCGCCCGCGACGGAAATCTCGACCTCGACGTCGGCGCCCTCGCCCAGCACCTCGGCGACGACGCCAGCGATCATCTTGCGCGGCACCGGGTTGATCGAGGCCTCACCGGGCGGGATCGGCAGGCCCGGCCGCGTCACCGTGCCGACGCCCTTGCCCGCCTTGAACACCACGCCGTTGCCCGCCATGCCCGGTCGCACCGTGCTCATGACGAGCGCGCCATGCGTCACGTCAGGGTCGTCGCCGGCGTCCTTGACAATGCCGGCCATAGCCCAGCCGTCGCCACGTTCGTTTCCGGCCAGCGCGAAGGCCACGTTCTGGCCGCCCGGCAGCACAATCTCCACCGGGTCGGGAAACGCTCCCGTCTTCAAAGCCACGCACGCCGCCTTGGTGGCGGCGGTTGCGCAGGCGCCGGTGGTCCAGCCGCGCTTGAGCGGACGATCTTCTTCATTCATGACGCGATCTATAGGCTGGCCGAGCCTGCACGTCATCGCCGAAAGCGACACGCATGAGCCTTGAAACTGCCATCTCGCGTTTGAACTACAAACCCCACCGGCTCGAACCCGGCCATGTCTGGCTGGCCGGCGCCGGTCCCGGCGATCCCGGCCTGCTGACGCTCGACGTTCTGTCGGCGCTCGCCCAGGCAGATGCCTTGGTGCATGACGCGCTGGTGTCGCCCGAGATCGTCGCCGTCGCCGAGCAGGCGGAAAAGTTCTTCGTCGGCAAGCGTGGCGGCCGGCTGTCGATCCCGCAGGGAGACATCAACGCGCTGCTGGTCAGGCTGGCGAGCGAGGGCCGCAAGGTCGTGCGGCTCAAGGGCGGCCATCCCTTCGTCTTCGGCCGGGGCGCCGAGGAAGCGCTGGTGCTGACCCGCGAGAACATCCCCTGGCGGGTGCTCTCGGGCATTACCTCCGCTTTCGGCGGACTCTCCGCGGCAGGCATCCCGGCGACCATGCGCGGCGTCAACGGCGCGATCATCCTGGCCACTGGCTTTGCGGCTGTCAGCGACGACCGCCCCGACTGGGCGGCCCTTGCCCGCACCGGCCAGCCCATCGTCATCTACATGGGCCTGACCCACATGGCCGAGACCGTGGCCGAGCTGATGGCCGGCGGCCTGTCGGCGGACACGCCTGCCGCATTCGTCGAGAACGCCTCGATGCCCGAGGAGCGCACGGTCACCGCAACGCTCGGCACGCTGGTCGCCACCGCCGAGCGCGAAAAGGTCGTGTCGCCATCGCTCATCATCGTCGGCGGCATCGTTTCGCTGCGCTCCAAACTCATGGGGCAGAAGTGACGGCGCGCGGCCTCATCATCGGCGCCCCGCGCTCCGGCTCGGGCAAGACCAGCGTCACCATCGGGCTTTTGCGCGCGCTCGCCCGCCGCGGCATCAAGGTGCGCGGCGCGAAGTCCGGCCCCGACTACATCGACCCCGGCTTCCACGCCGCCGCAACCGGCCTGCCCGGCGTCAATCTCGACAGTTGGGCCATGCCGCCGTCGCTGCTCAACGCGCTTGCCGCCGACGCATCGGCCGATGCCGAGCTGGTGATCCTCGAAAGCGCCATGGGCCTGTTCGACGGCATCCCCTCGGAAAAGGGCCGCTCAGGCGCGGCGGCCGATCTCGCCCGCCTCTATGGCCTGCCAGTGCTGCTCGTGCTCGACGTTTCCGGCCAGTCGCAGACCTCGGCGGCAATCGCCAAGGGTTTTGCCACCTACGATCCCGACGTGCGGATCGCGGGCGTCGTGCTCAACCGGCTCGGCAGCGAGCGCCACCGGAAACTTGCCGGCGACGCCATCGAGGCGCTCGGCCTGCCTGTCGTCGGCGCCATCCTGCGCGACCCGACGCTGTCCATTCCCGAACGCCATCTCGGCCTCGTCCAGGCAGAGGAACACGCCGACCTCTTCGCTCACATCGAGAAGCTCGCCGACATGGTCGAGCGCTCGCTCGACATCGACGCCATCGTCGGGCTGGCGACGCCGCTGGCGCCAAGCGCCGGCGACCAGTCCTTCGCCCTGCCGCCGCCCGGCCAGCGCGTCGCGCTCGCCCAGGACGCCGCTTTCACCTTTCTCTACCCGCATGTCGCTGCACATTGGCGCGCCATGGGTGCGGAACTGGTGCCGTTTTCGCCGCTTGCCGACCAGGCGCCAGACACCTCCTGCGACGTCTGTTGGCTGCCGGGCGGCTACCCCGAACTGCACGCCGGCCGCCTTGCTGCAGCTTCGAATTTCCTGTCGGGAACACGCCGTTTCGCCGAGACAAAACCCGTCCATGGCGAGTGCGGCGGCTTCATGGTGCTTGGCCGCTCCATCGAGGACGCCGACGGCGTCACCCACGAGATGCTCGGCCTGCTCGGCCACGCCACCAGCTTCGCCAAGCGCAAGATGAACCTCGGCTACCGCCAGGCGACGCTCGCGGCACCCTGCCCGCTCGGTCCCAAGGGCGGCGTCATCCGAGGCCATGAATTCCACTACGCCCAGACGGTCGAACGCGGCGACGACACGCCTCTTGGCGAACTGGCAGACGGCCAGGGCAATCCGCTCGGCGGATTCGGCGGGCGGCGCGGCCATGTCACCGGTACCTTCTTCCACGCGATCGCGCGAGGCTGAGACGATGACGCCGGCAACGCTCATCGACGACATCCGCCTCGGCCTCGTCTTCTTCACGCGCCTGCCGCTGCCGCATTTCGAGGTCAGGGACCGTTCGCTGGCCGATGCAATCTGGACCGCGCCGCTGGTCGGCCTCGTCGTGGCGCTTGTCGCCTGGCTGGCCTTTGCCGCCGGCCATGCCCTCGGCCTCGCCGAAGGACCGGCTGCCGCCCTGGCGATCGCCGCCGCCATGCTGGTCACCGGCTGCCTTCACGAGGATGGCCTGTCCGACACGGCTGACGGTTTCGGCGGAGGGAGCACGCGCGAGCGCAAGCTCGAGATCATGCGCGACAGCCGCATCGGCAGCTACGGTGCCTGCGCGCTAGCGCTCTCCATCCTCGCCCGTTGGAGCGCGATTGCAGAATTGGAAGACCCCGCGCCCGTATTCGCCGCGCTTGTCGCCGCCCATGTCGGCTCGCGCGCGCTGATCCCGGCCTTCATGCGCCACCTGCCGCAGGCACGCGTCGACGGGCTTGCCGCCGGCGTCGGCGCGGTCGCGGACGAGGTTGTGATCGCAGCCCTTGTCATCGGCGGGCTCGGCCTGTTCTTCCTCGGCCTCAAGGGCGCGATCGTCGCAGGTCTCTGCCTCGCCGTCCTGTTCTTCGCCTTCAGAAAGCTCTGCCTCGCCCAGATCGGCGGCCAGAGCGGCGACACCATCGGCGCCCTGCAGCAGCTCGCCGAGATCACCCTACTTTTCACCGCATCCGTCATCCTGGCTTGATTCAATTTCGGAGTTTTCGCAGCCATGGCCTTCAAATCGCTCGATGAATTGCGCGCAGCCTGCCTCGACCTTCCAGCCGGCAACCATGCCGCCGCCGACGCCGTCGCCACCCGCCAGGACACGCTGACCAAGCCGCGCGGCAGCCTCGGCAAGCTCGAACAGATCGCCGCCTGGCTCGGCCGCTGGCAGGGCCGCGAGATGCCCAGGCTGGACAAGGTCAAGGTCATCGTCTTTGCCGGCAATCATGGCGTGACCGCGCAGGGCGTGTCGGCCTACCCGTCCGAGGTGACGGTGCAGATGGTCGCCAACTTCGCCGCCGGCGGTGCCGCCATCAACCAGCTTGCCCGCCTGGCCGGTGCCGGGCTCGCGGTCATCCCGCTCGAGCTCGACCGCCCTACCGGCGACTTCACCCAAACAGTCGCCATGGATGAGGCCGACTTCCTCGCCGCCGTCTCGACCGGCTATGACGCCGTGACCGACGATCTCGACCTTGTCTGCTTCGGCGAAATGGGCATCGGCAACACCACCCCTGCAGCGGCCATCGCCGCGGGGCTGTTCGGCGGCACCGGCCGACAGTGGGCGGGACGGGGCACAGGCGTCGACGACAGTGGCCTGTCGCGCAAGTTCGTGGCGATCGACGCAGGCCTCGCCCGCCACCGGGATCGCCTCGCCGATCCGCTCGGCGTCGCCGCATGCCTCGGCGGCCGCGAACTCGCCGCGATCCTCGGCGCCACCCTCGCCGCCCGCCACCGCAACGTGCCGGTTCTGCTCGACGGTTTCGTCGTCACGGCTGCCGCGGCGCCGCTGGCGAAGCTACACCCGGAGGGCCTGGCTCATACCCTGTCCGCCCACGTGTCGGCAGAGGCCGGCCACCGCCAGCTGCTCGAATCGCTGAAGCTTTCACCGCTGCTCGACATGGGCATGCGGCTGGGTGAAGGCTCCGGCGCCTGCCTTGCCGTCAACATCGTCCGCTCGGCGCTCGAATGCCACGCCAGGATGGCGAGCTTCGCCGAGGCTGGCGTCACCGACAAATAGTCGGCCGTTGCTCTCCGGACTGCGGGTTTTACATCGCGCTGGAAACTGGTTTCTGGAATCGACCAAGATTTGGGATTCCGTTCCACGTGATCGAGCAGAGGCGACCTGCCTCTGCCTCCTCGGCATAGGCGCTCCCCGATAACTTGCGGCCAACTTCGAAAGTTTGCCGCAAGTCTCAGGAGAACGCCCTAATGAAACGCTTCCTACTCGTCGGTGCGGCGCTTGCCGCGCTCCTCGCGGGTCCGGCGCAGGCACAGTCCGTCGACAAGATTCTCAACGCCTCCTACGACGTCGCCCGCGAACTCTTCGCCGCCGAGAACAAGGCTTTCGCCGCTGCTCATCCCGGTGTCACCGTCGACCAGTCGCATGCCGGCACCTCCAAGCAGGCGCGCTCCATCGTCGAGGGGCTGCAGGCCGACGTCGTCACCTTCAACCAGGTCATCGACATCGATTTCCTGGTCAAGAACGGCCTCGTGTCCGACGACTGGCAGAAGGATTTCCCCAACCAGGCCTCGCCCTTCTATTCGCTGCCGTCCTTCCTCGTCCGCGCCGGCAATCCGAAGAATATCAAGGACTGGTCCGACCTCGTCCGCGACGACGTGCAGGTGATCTTCCCGAACCCCAAGACCTCGGGCAACGCGCGCTACACCTATCTCGCCGCCACCGCCTACGCCAAGGAGGCGTTCAAGGGCGACGAGGCCAAGGTCAAGGAGTTCGTCGCCAAGCTGTTCGACAACGTGCCGGTGTTCGACACGGGTGGCCGCGCCGCCACCACCACCTTCGTCGAGCGCGGCATCGGCGACGTGCTGATCACCTTCGAGGCAGAGACGCGTGGCATTGCCAGGGAGTACGGCACCGACAAGGTGGAGAGCGTCACCCCCTCAGTCAGCCTGCTCGCCGAGTTCCCGGTCGCCATCGTCGACAAGGTCGTCGACGAGCGCGGCTCGCGCGATCTCGCCAAAACCTATCTCGACTTCCTCTACACCACCGAAGGCCAGCGCATCGCCGCCGAATACGGCAACCGTGTCCACGATTCCGCCGTCGCCGCCGAATTCAAGTCGCAGTTCCCCGATGTCCGCCTCGTGACGGTGGAAGACGTGTTCGGCGGCTGGGACAAGATTCAGAAGGAACATTTCGGTCCCGGCGGCCTGCTGGAACAGATCTACGGAAAGCGCTGAACCAGCCGTCATCGCTGATGCCAAAGGGAAAGCCGGCCCGCGCCGGCTTTCGCCATTTTTGGCCATGCGGCGCCGGCCGGGCATCCCAGTTGGCATCGGTCGCCGGTAATTGGGCGGATCACGCGCCAAAATGGCCGAAACTTACGGAATCTCAACGCCTTTCGGCTTGTATATCAAGTCGCTGGAATTTATCTCTTATAGCAGCCGGAATGCGATGGGGACGAATCGTCATCCGCGGCCTTCTGCAACTCGCTGCGACTGGCAGCCGAAGTCGATGACGCGTTGTCGCAATGCTGACTAAAAAAGGCAAATACGGCCTCAAGGCTCTCGTCCATCTATCGCAACTGCCGCCGGGCCAGCTGGCCTTCGTCGGCGACATCGCCACCGCCAACAACATCCCGAAAAAGTTCCTCGACGCCATCCTCGGCGAGTTGCGCAATGCCGGCTTCGTCCAGAGCCGCAAGGGCAAGGACGGCGGCTACCGGCTTGCCAGGCCGGCCACCGAGATCAGGATCGGCCATGTCGTGCGCGTACTCGACGGGCCGCTGGCGCCCATTCCCTGCGCCAGCCGCACCCAGTACCAGCCCTGCGACGACTGCGACGAGGCCACCTGCCAGATCAGGCACATGATGCTCGAGGTGCGCCAGGCCATCGCCGGCGTGCTCGACAACCGCAGCCTTGCCCAGGTCCGCGACGCCGACAACGACGACGTCGTGTCAGGCGTGGTGCATCACGCCTAGCTCCTGCCGCTCCCGGCCCTAGACGACGCGGCGCAACTGCACCGGACTGCCTCCGCGCCCCGGCGGCAGCGCATCGTGGCGCCTCGACATCCTCCGGACCTGCGGGATGATCTCCTGGCCGAATGCTTCGATCGCATTGGCGTCGTCGAGGCCGTGGACCAGGAAGTCGGTTACGCCAAGTTCGGCATAGGCGACCAGTCGCTCGGCCGCCCTGTCCGGCGCAGCACCGAGCTGCCAATCCTCCGCACCCTCCCCGGCATGGACCGGCAGCGAAAATCCTATCCGCCCCGCCCTGCCGAAAGGCTGGGCCGCGACCTTGACCCGCTCCGTCAGGCGTCGCGTCTCTTCCAGCCCGCCGGCCGGCAATTCGAACAGGTCGGCATGCTTGCCCGCCACCTTCAATGCCGTGCCCGACTGGCCGCCGAGCTGGAGCTGGATGCCTGCGCCGCCTTTCGGTTTCAGCGGCACGAAGCCGCCGTGGACGCGGTAGAATATCCCTTCGTGGTCGAAAGGCTTCACATTCGTCCATAAACGCTTGAGCAGCACCAGATATTCGTCGGTGCGGCCGAGACCGTCGAAGGCTCCGAGCCCGTCGGGTATGCCTCGCAGGCCGCGGCTTGCAGGCACGCGCAGCGACAGCCGACCCGGACGCAGCTTGTCGAGGGCCGCAAACTGCCTTGCGGCAACCACGGGCGCCACGATGCCCGGCCAGTGCGAGACCAGGATGCCAAGGGATTGCGTCGCCCTGAGTGCCAGCGACGCGAGGTCCATATTGGCGAGCAGCCCCGCCATGTCATCGATCATGACGCGGTTGAAGCCTGCGTTCTCGAGCTGGCGCAGCCGTTGAACGGCAAGTGCGGTATCGGAAAAGTAGGAAGGGTGAAGCTCGTCACTGTCGGCAACGCCGCCCGGGCAATGGGTGAAGTCGATCTGCATCGCATCTCCTCCGTCCTGTCTGGAACAGTCATGTCAGGGACAGTCTTGGCGCGGCTCGCGCTGGTGCACGCGCTACCTTGAAAACCTTCTTCGATTCGATTGAGGGAACATTGCACCCCATCGGTGCCACGGACGATCCGTCTAGTGGATCAATCCGATCACCATCGCCACGGTGAAGCCGAACGAGACCGTGAAGATGCAGTAGGAAACCAGCTGCGCAACCGTAGCCGGCTTGCCAGCGGTAGCCGCCGACTGCGCGGCGCGGCCATTCGAGAGATACTGGGTCTGTGCCATCGCAATCTCCATCATGCCGTTAGTCTATAAAATTAATAGACTTTGTCGATTGCTAATTTTGGCAAGATTGTGGAACGGCATTTTTCGCCGGCCACGGCGAAGGAGTATTTTGTCCCAGTCTCGAGCCTGGGCGGATCGGGGCAGAGCCCCGCGGCAGAGACCAGGCGGCAAGATAGTCGTGCTTCGACAAGCAGATAGCATCTAAAGTTGATTCGGCTTGGGAGCCCGGACAATCGGCAAGATGCCGAAGGCGCGTCGGCGCCTTCGGCATCTTCGAAGGTAGGCAGGTCGCGCTCAGTAATATCCGCGCGGGCACTCCGCGATGTAGGTGCGGCCGTAGCGGTCGCGATAACGGCAACTGTTCGGCTCGTTCGCCCGGCCGATCAGCGCGCCGGCCACTGCGCCTACGGCGCCGCCGACGAGCGCACCCTCGGCGCGATTTCCAGGTGCGGCAACGGCACTTCCGATCGCCGCGCCGCCGAGACCCCCGATAGCCGCTCCCTGCTCGGTCTGCGAACAGGCCGCCAGCGTCAAGAGAAGCGCGATACTCACACCAGCCATCTTCATTACCGTCACTCCCAAAAGGTTGCATCGCCCGCCGAACCTACAATGCACGGAGGCGAAAAATGATCCATGACACCTTTTCCGTGCCGGACCGGCGAATCCCTTCGACAGTTGGCATGCAGCTGCATATCGGCGGCAATCGGGTAGCGATCCACGGATGCTGCAGCAGTCCGGGCCGGGCAGGTGATCAGCCGGCCGCCTTTTCCCTGGCCTTGCTGGTGCGCTTTGCCGGTGCAGGGCGCCGCATCTTGCGCCTGGTGGGCCTCAGCGGCACAGCGGGTGCGTCGGCGAGCGCGCCGGTCACGGCGCCCGTGATATCGAATGCGACGAAGTCTGCATTCAGTTCGCCCGCGAGCCGCTCCGCATCCAGGTCGGGCCGGCCTTCCGACCAAAGCACGATTCCAACCCTGATCGTCGGCTTGAACCGCTTGAGCCGGCGCACCAGGAAGCGTCCGTGGTTGAGCGAATCGGCGTTGAGGAACCCGACGACCGCGCTGTCGACGTCTTCGAGCGGAAGGTTGCGCATGTTGGCCGGCTCCGCCTCCGCATGGCTGGCCATCCGGGCCTCCGCCCCCTGGACAGTCAGGACCTGGGCAAGCATGCCGGCGGCGGCATCGTCGAGTTCGCCCCGCCCGCCGACGCACAGCACGGATTTGCCCGTCCCGTCCGGCAGCTCCATGCTGGCTTGGCCGTCCTCGGCATCGTCCGATACGTCGCAGTCATCGTCTTCATCGGCCTCGTCCTGCGCGATCTCCCGCAGGTTCGAGACGACCATCATGGCACTTTGAGCCACGCGCATCCGCTGCTCGTCGGTCATCGCGCCCCGTGCCCTGTCGCGTTCGCCGAGCAGCAGCGCAGGGATCGCCACGCCGCCGTAATAGTCGACCAGATATTCGTCCTCGAGCATCTCTTCGGCATGGTCGGTCGCCTCGTCCGGATCGCCGGCAAGCAGGCGCTGATAGAGCCGCTCCTTGGGATCGAGCACGGGTTCGTTGCCGAACAGCACTTCGAGGAATTCGAACTGCGGAACGTGTTTTCCGAGGACCACCAGGCAAACCGTCAGCGGTGTGGACAGCACCAGGCCGATCGGCCCCCAGAGCCAGGTCCAGAAGATGGCGGCGACGATGATGGCCAGCGGCGACAGCCCGGTCTTCGAGCCGTACAGCCAGGGTTCGATGACGTTGTTGATGATCAATTCCATGACGAGGAACAGCGCCGCCGCCCACAGCACGAGCGACCAACCGGGCGCCACGGCGAGCGCCAGGAACAGCGGCAGGATCATCGCGATGGCCGGGCCGATATACGGCACGAAGCGCAACACGACCGCCAGCAGCCCCCACAGGATCGCATTCGGTATGCCCAGAAGCCACAACCCGATGCCGATGGGGACACCATAGAGCACGTTCACGACCAGTTGCATCAGCAGGTACTGCCCCACCCTTCGTCCCGCGTCCTGCAGCGCCTCCGTGGTCCGGTGCAGGTCGCCGTAGCCGACCAGCCTGATGAACCTGTCGCGCAGGTCCTCGCGCTCCATCAGCATGAAGATGACGACCACGACGACGAGGCCGGCGGTCGCCAGCGGCCCGACAAGCGGCGAGATGAGGTTGCGCAGGGTCTCGATGGGCTTCTGCCGCGTGAATATCTCGACCAGCAGCGGGTCGGGCCGGGATGGCTGGGCCACAGGCGTCTCGGCCACTTCCGGCTTTTCGATTTCCTGGCCCACGCGCTCGATGACCTTGCTCAGCCGGTCGACGATGCCGCCTTCGCTGCCGGCATCCTTGAGCGACCGGACTTTCTCGAGGATATTGGCCTGGTAGGTGGGCACGTTCTCGGCCACTTCGCCCACCTGCGAGACGACCACGAAGCTGAAAGCGCCCACGACGGCAAATGCCGCCAGAACGCACGCGATGACGGCCGCCAGGCGAGGGATGCCCAGTCGCCGTAGCGACGACACGATGGGCGCCAGGGCGAAGGTCAAGAGAACGGCGATGGCAAGTGGCAGGAAGACGTCGCGGGCGAAGTAGAGTATGGCCACGACCGCCGCAGTGGCGGCGAAGGTCGGCAGTGCGGTCCTCGGATGAGGCCGAAATAGCGGCCGCTCGGCCGCCTGGCCTTGGTTCCTCGGACTGGCATCGACCATGTGCGACCTCCCGACCTCGCCGGCCATGACGGCGTCGGCGAGAGCGCTGCCGCGATCTTCCGGCCGCCGGCAGAACAATGACCATTGTCACGGTTCGTTCCTCGGCTCCGGACGGAGGCCTGCGCTATACGTCCCTGCGCAGCCATTTTCGCGGATCTTGCCGCGGTGTCCAGATGCCGGCCTGATGCCGCGGGAACGCTAGGCGGACCGGGAGGAGAAGATCGACCAGTTCATCCGCTTGGTCAGCTGCTCCAGGGCGATCGAGCCGAGCATTGAATTGCCGCGGGCATTCAGGCCCGGCGACCAGACGGCGATAGAGGCCACGCCCGGCACGATCGCCAATATGCCGCCGCCGACGCCGCTCTTGCCCGGGATGCCGACCCGGAAGGCGAATTCGCCGGAGCCGTCATAGTGGCCGCAGGTCAGCATCAGCGCATTGACGCGCCTGGCGCGCTCGCTGGAGACGACGGTATGGCCGGTCGACGGAACCATGCCGGCACTCGCCAGGAAACGCCCGGCATTGGCCAGTTGCAGGCAGCTCATCGCGATGGCGCAATGGTGGAAATAGACCCCGAGCGTCATTTCCGGGGCATGGTGCAGGTTGCCGAAGCCCTTGAGGTAGTTGGCCAGGGCAAAATTGCGGTAGCCGGTGGCGCGCTCTGAGTTGGCGACGTCTGCGTCGATGACGATGGTGTCGTCATCCGCCACCGTCCGCACGAAGCTCAGAATCTCGCCGATTGCCTCGCGCGGCTGGTGGCCGGCAAGCAATATGTCCGAGACGACGATCGCGCCGGCGTTGATGAACGGGTTGCGGGGAATGCCCTCCTCCCGCTCGAGCTGGACGATGGAATTGAACGGCGTTCCGGACGGTTCGCGCCCGACACGGTTCCACAAGGCATCGCCGACGCGCCCGAGCGCCAGCGCCAAGGTGAACACTTTGGAGATGCTCTGGACCGAAAACGGCTCCTCGGCGTCGCCGGCAACCGCCGAGGAGCCGTCGTTGAGCACGACGGCTATCCCGAACTTCCCAGGGTCGATTTTGCCGAGTTGGGGGATGTAAGTGGCGACCTCGCCGCGATCCGCCTGGGCAGACATTTCCGCGACGATCTCGTCCAGGACGGCTTGCAGCTTCTGCATCGCGTCTCCTACGCCCCTTCGGAATCGGTCCGGCGACCGTCGATCGCTTCTACACCAACTCCGCTCCTGGAGCAGGTGGCGAAGCGCCAGGCTTCGTTAGGAAACCTCGCCAACATCCCGGATCGTAAGGAGAAAAATGGTGGGTGCGACAGGGATCGAACCTGTGACCCGCTGATTAAGAGTCAGCTGCTCTACCAACTGAGCTACGCACCCACACAGTCGTTTCAGCGACCGTGGGCGGCATATAGCCAACGCATTTTCGCCTGTCCACCCCATCTGGCACATTTTCTTCGCGACGGCCAAAATTCCTGCGCCTCAGGCCAGCAGAACGCCCTCCGCGACGCGCACGGCATGCCCGCCGATGCGGGCAGCCGCCAGTTTTCCGCCGGCTACGTCGATCTCGAGCCTGATTCTGGACGGCCGGCCCATTTCGATTCCCTGCTCGATCCAGAATCGGTGGCTGCCGTCGGTGGGCTGGTCGAAGCGCATGATCGCGCCGGCGAAGGCGGCCGCGGCCGAACCGGTCGCCGGATCCTCGTAGGACGGGTTGCCGGGCACGATCATGCGGGCATGGAACGAACTGGTGTGATCCACCGTCTCGCGACCGTAGACATAGGCGCTGGCCACCGCGAACTCGCTTTTCCGCGGTGAAAACTCCACCCAGGCATCGTTGTTCAACTTCACCTTCGCCGCGGCCTTGAGGTCGGCGACCGGCACGGCGATGTAAGGCACCCCGGCCGACCATAGCGACACGCGGTGATTCTCGAAGCCGATCTCGTGCGGCCCGAGCCCAAGTGCTGCCCCGATGGCCTCCGGATCGGCCGACAGCGGCAACTGTTCGGGCAACTGCGGCACGTCGAATTCGGCGAACAGGCCGTTGTTCAGCTTGTCGATGGCACAGCGCACCAGGCCGATGTTCTCCTCGAGCACGAAAATGCCGGCAAGGTCGTTCCCCTCCGCCATCTCCGACAGCGCAATCGCCGTGCCGACCGTCGGATGCCCGGCAAACGGCATTTCATAGTCGGGGGTGAAGATGCGCACGCACGCCTTATGGGTCGGGTTCTTGGGCGGCAGCACGAAAGCCGTCTCGGACAGGTTGAATTCGCGTGCGATCGCCTGCATCGCAGCCGTATCGAGCCCCTCCGAATCGATCACCACGGCGAGCGGATTGCCGTCGAGAGGGCGCTGGGTGAATACGTCGTAGATAAAGTACTTGCGTCCAGCTCTCATGTTCATTCCTTCTGCCCTGCCGTCGGCAACATGAGCGACCGCTTTTTGGACCTTTTGGGATTTCTCGGAAACCAATTGGGGGCAGGCTTGGACCGGCTTGTCAATTGGCGGATTGGCCTCTGCGGCGCCACGTCGGCTGCACGTTCGATCGCATTTCGCGCCGCCCTGTGCCGCCTGCCGCCCCGCACCGGAATGTATGGTCGCAGCCCCGCGAGCGTCCCTCAGCCAGACCGCGAAAAATGCCAGTCCACCAGGGGGCGCATGTGCGGCATCAGCCCTTCGGGCAGGTCGTTGCGCCCGCGGATGATGACCGGCCCCTCGATCTCAGGGTCAGGATCGGCCGCCACGAAGCCTGCAATACGCTCCGCCAACTGCCCTGCGGTTTCGTGGGCGCGGAAGCAGCGCACGATCACCGTGCCACTCTCGACCGACAAGGCATGACAGCGCTCCTCCCGGCGCGCCTGGCGCAGGTCGAGGCCCGTCTCCTCGCGCACCTCGCGGATCATGTTGTAGTCGAGATCGACCAGCCCTTCGCGAAAGTCCTCCGGTTCAAAGGAGCCCGCTGCGAAATAGACTTTCCCGGCATTGGCGGTGTGACTTCCCATACGGATCGCCACCAGCGCATTGTCGCTGGAGATCAGCATGGCATGCGCAAAGGCGTGCTCGGCGCTGGTGACGGGCTTGAGCTTGCGCCACAGCATGAAGGTCGAGAAGCGGACGGCGTGGCAGCGGCCGACAATGCTGCTGTCGCGATAGGCGAGTTCCGACAACAGCACCACGGTGCCGTCGAACAGGGCCGGGCGATGCGCCTTCTCGGCCTCCCAGTTGGCCGCGATCGCCGCCGCATTGTCGCGCTCGAACGGATGCTGGGCAGAATCGAGGCGCACGTCGACGACGTCGACCGGCAGGATCACGTTGCGCGGGATGTCGAAGGCCACTTTGAACGCTCAGGCGATGTCGAGGGTGACGGCCACCGGGCAATGATCGGAGGCCTTGGGCCGGTCCCAGCCGGCGCGCGGATACCGGTCGACGTCCTGGCCGGGCGGGAAGATGGTGCGCCAGGGCTGGCCGCGCCTGACGATGTCGGGGACCGCCTGCGAGTTCGTCCGCGCCATGGAAGGCGAGGCCAGGATGTAGTCGAGCTGGCACAGGTGCCGTTCCTGGGGACCGCGCGTGTGGTAGAGGGTCCAGCGGTCCATCTCCGGGCGGCGTTCCACCAGGTTTTCCGCGAAGCCGTCGCCCAGAAAGACGTCCAGGCACGAGACCGTCTCGTCGACCGGTGTGAAGTTGTAGCCTTGGAAGGCGTCGCCGCCGATGACTATGCGCTCGCGATAGTCGTTGAGGTCGCCGCAGATCACCCAGCGCTTGTCGGCGGTGTGGTCCTTGCCGAAGCGGTTCTCGATGATGCGCCGCACCGCCCTAGCCTCGGCATTGCGGATCGGCATCGTCGCCTCGCGCCCGTTGAGGCCGTTGCGCGGCGAGCCCATCGACTTGAAATGCACGGAATAGATCGTCAGCGGCTTGCCGCCGACCTTGACGTCGATCTCCAGGCAGTCGCGACGGAAGATGCGCTCGAACGGCTCCTGACCGAGTGCTGCGAGTTCGGGCGTGTGCAGGCCGAACTCCTCGAAGGTCACATGCGCGTGGCTGGTCATGCGCACGAACTCGATCGGCTGGCCGTGTGCGGTCTCGGCCCGCATCATCACGGCGACATCGATGCCGCGCGAATCATTGCCCGAGGTCGTGTATTTCTGCTGGTAGCCCTGCCCCACCATCTTGAACAGGTAGCCGTATTCGAAGGCCTTGAGCGCCTCGATGTTGTCCACCTCCTGCATGCAGATGATGTCGGCCCTGGTCTCGGCGATCGCCAGTGCAGTGAGTTGACGCATGTCGTCGGCATGGGCGATCGCCCGGGCCTTCTCGAGCAGTTGGTACTCGGCCTCGCTGCCGATCTCGAACAGGGCCAGCGCCCTGTCTTCGTTCAGCTGGTTGCGATAGCCGGAAAAATCGAACCTGTTCATCAGGTTCTCGACATTGAATGTGGCGAGGCGCAGCGACATGGCGGCGAGCATTGCCTTCATCGCTGCCCAAACACAAGCCCCGCGGAACCCGCACCGTTCATCACACGTTCAGCGTGAAAGGCGCAGAATACGCCATCTCCGTCGAAAATTGCGGGGTGTGGGGCCTTTGGGATTCGCACTTCAGGAGACGATCATGACATACGGTCTTTCCACTTTCGCACGCGGGGGGCTCGTGGCCCTCGGCATTGTGGCCGGCATCCCGCTGTCAGCAAGCGCCGCGCCAGTTGCTTTGGCCCAGATGCCTGTGCCTGCGGCAACGCAGCCGGCATATGACATCGTGCCCATAAACCACCGCGATGGCGACTACCGGCGCTGGCGGCACTTTCGTCGTTATGACAATGACGATCGCTGGCGGTACCGGCGCAATTACAGGCGCCACAGCGGCGTGGGCATCTTTCTGAACTTCGGCATTCCGGCCTACCGCTACTACGACCCGTATTACGACCCGGGCTACTATCGCCCGCGCTACGTCGCGCCGCGTCCGCTCTATCGAATGGGGCCGCTCTCGTCGGCACATGTCCGCTGGTGCTACAATCGCTACCGCTCCTACCGGGCCTGGGACAATACCTTCCAGCCCTACGTAGGCCCGCGGCAACAGTGCTGGTCGCCCTATAGCTGAGCGATACGGGATCGGTGGTGACTGCGGCGTCGATAGCGCCGCCGCGGCAATGCGCCCGTAGATAACATCAAATTTACGGATTTGCCGCAGGATGCCGCCGTGCGCGATTCGCATGCGCGCCCATGAGCCTCCCCATGACCGACGACGCCGCAAACAAACCACCGCGCGAACGCCGCAACCGAGTGCTGAAGGGTGCGTCCATCATCACTGGGGTGAACAATTCCGAGATCAGCGTCACCGTCCGCAACCAGAACAGCGGCGGCGCCGAGCTTCGCGTCCCTGCCGACGCGCGCGTTCCCGAGCGTTTCCTGCTCTACATTCCGGTGGACGGCATCGGCTATCGCTCAGTCGTCCGCTGGCGCAGGAACGACCGCGTCGGCGTCCAGTTCGAGGGCACCGAGCCCAAGCCGTCGTGGCACTACGGCTAACCGGCGCACGTCCTCTCGCGCCCTTGCAAGGCGTCAAAAGGCCCTGACGTCGCCGACCACGTCGACCATGACGTCCAGCCCATCGAAGGTTTTCGGCAACTGCGCCGCCTGCTTGTTCCTGGCGACCTGAACGCTGAGTGCCAGGTCGTCGCGACCGATGTTGAGGCAGATGCCCACGCCGACCACCCCATCGAATCCGGCGAACCTTTCCTCGAAGGCCCGCTGGATCTCGATGGCCTCTTTCATCGAGTGTTTGGTGTCAGCCATTCCCAGCCTCAGATCAGCGTCACTCCGAGCTGACTTGTCACCGAGGATATAGGGTTTGCACCCGTTATTCCAACGTTTCCCGGCCCTCCCGAGGCGGAGCCCGCGAACAGCAGCCCCACCGGCCTGCCCTCCTCGTCGACGATCAGCGAGCCGCTGTCGCCCGGACGGCTGAAGGCCTGCGCCGGCGACATGTCCATCTCGATGGCGATCTGGCCGTCGAAGCGGGCGACGCCTACGCCCATGTCGACGAGGTAGTTGTTGACGTTCACCGCCCTTACCCGGCCGCGCGTATGCCTTGTGGTCCGGCCGGTCTTGAAGACGGTCATGCCCGGAACCGCCTCGACCAGTTGTCCGGGCTGGAGGGTGACGGCAGGCTGCGGCTCGTCGGAACTGTCATAGAGGGTGCGGCGGTCCTCGGACCGTCCGTGGCCGGTCAGTGCCGCGACCGCGCAGTCCACCAGGTTCGGGATGCCGCCGAACTGCACGGGGACGAAACGCAGCAATTCCGCGATCACGTCGCTGGCCGGCCTGCCGCGATCACGCGCGCCCGGCTGCATGATCGTCGTTCCGATCGCAATGTTGTTCACGTCGGCTAGAACGTGGTTATTGGACAATATGCCGTCCCTGCCGCTGATCTCGTCCCGGCAAAAGCAGCCGAGCGTGCCGGCATATTCGACCGTCGTCGGCGAGATGCTCGCGCCCAGCCGGATCGGGTCGTTGCGCGATGTCGTCCACAAGGGCTTCTGCCGGCCGACATAGAGCACCTCGGCTTCGCCCTTGGCGCTCTCGACGATCTGCTCCACTACCCGGCTCTGCAGCTGGTTGCGGCTCTGCACCAGGACGGCCAGCTTTGCCTCGTCGCCATTGGCCTGACTCACGCCGAGCGCGATGTCCTCGGCGGCGCGCTTCCTTGTGGCCTTCTTCGGATAGGCGGCCTTGGTTTCCAGCAGGTAGGGGTCGAGATACAGCCCCGGGAGGGCCTGCTCCATTCCGGCAGCCGCCGGTAGCTCGACGAAGTTGAAGATCGTCGAAAAGATGATTGCCTGAAGTTCCAGCGCGGATTCGAGTCGCATCTCGTCCTCTCCTACGCGCCCGTCCGCCGAATCGGAGCTTAGCAAAAACAAAGGGCCGCGGTCTCTGCCGCGGCCCTTGTCTCCTACCAGCTTGGAAGAAGGTTAGTTCTTCGCCTTGTCGACCAGCTTGTTCTTGGAGATCACCCCGCCTGCCTGCAGCGCAAAGCGCGAGGACAGGCAGAGCAAGACTCCATGGATCGACAGGCTTAGTTCTTGGCCTTGTCGACCAGCTTGTTCTTCGAGATCCACGGCATCATGCCGCGCAGCTTGGCGCCGACCTCTTCGATCTGGTGGGCGTCGTTGACGCGGCGGATGCCCTTGAAGCGGGCCGCACCCGACTTGTACTCCTGCATCCACTCCGAGGTGAACTTGCCGGTCTGGATGTCCTTCAGGACACGCTTCATCTCGGCCTTGGTCTCGTCGGTGATGATGCGCGGGCCGGTCACGTACTCGCCCCACTCGGCGGTGTTCGAGATCGAGTAGTTCATGTTGGCGATGCCGCCTTCATAGATCAGGTCGACGATCAGCTTCACTTCGTGCAGGCACTCGAAATAGGCCATCTCGGGAGCGTAGCCGGCTTCCACCAGCGTCTCGAAGCCGGCGCGGATGAGCTCGACCAGACCGCCGCAGAGGACGACCTGCTCGCCGAACAGATCGGTTTCGCACTCTTCCTTGAAGTTGGTCTCGATGATGCCCGAACGGCCGCCGCCGACGCCGCAAGCGTAGGACAGCGCGAGGTCAAGGGCGTTGCCCGAAGCGTCCTGGTGAACGGCAACCAGGCACGGCACGCCGCCGCCCTTCTGGTACTCGCCGCGAACGGTGTGGCCGGGGCCCTTCGGCGCGATCATGACGACGTCGACCGAAGCCTTCGGCTCGATCAGGCCGAAATGGACGTTGAGGCCGTGGGCAAAGGCAATGGCAGCGCCGTCGCGGATGTTCGGAGCGATCTCGTCCTTGTAGATGTCGGCCTGCAGCTCGTCAGGCGTCGCCATCATCATCAGGTCGGCCCACTTGGCCGCCTCGGCCACCGTCATCACCTTCAGGCCGTCGGCCTCGACCTTCTTGGCGGTCGCCGAGCCGGCCTTGAGGCCGATGACCAGCTCCTTGGCGCCCGAATCCTTGAGGTTCAGCGCATGCGCGCGACCCTGGCTGCCGTAGCCGATGATGGCGACCTTCTTGCCCTTGATCAGATTGAGATCGGCATCACGATCGTAATAGACACGCATTGGTGGGTTCCTTCCCGTTTGCAGTCAGAGGGCCTTGGGCCCGGTTTTCGCTCCATGAAGAGCCAGGAACTGCTGCGTCGCGCGCACGGCATCGCCGTCTACCTCCGCATCAGTCAATTCAATCCGGTCGCCGAGCAGAAGCCTGATCTGCACATCGCGGGCGACCAATCCAAAAAAAGTCCGGAATGCCGTCTCGGCATCGTCGAATTCGAGTATGCCTGCTTCCCGTCCGGCTTCCAGCACCGGCTTCAGCCGCCGGCCCAGCGCAAAGCGGCCGCGCTCGAGCACGATAGCGCCGAGGTCGCGCTTGTCGGAGCCGGCATGGCCCACGGCGACACGGTTGAGCGCGATCGAGGTGTCGCTGGAAATGACGCGCAGCCAGTCGGAGGCAAAGCGCTGCAGGCTGGCTGTCAGCGCGGCGAGGTCGAGGCCCTTGCGGTCGACAGGGGTGACGCGCACCTTGGCCGCCTGCCACTGCACCGT
Source organism: Aminobacter sp. Piv2-1 (assembly GCF_037625995.1). Taxonomy (NCBI): domain Bacteria; kingdom Pseudomonadati; phylum Pseudomonadota; class Alphaproteobacteria; order Hyphomicrobiales; family Phyllobacteriaceae; genus Aminobacter; species Aminobacter sp. Piv2-1. The sequence continues at coordinate 178,753 of NZ_JARKMU010000009.1, read as the reverse complement.
CGCCGTCAGCAGGCCGTCCCGGTCGCCGAACCACTTGTACAGCGTTTCCTTGGAGCAGCTGGCGCGGCGGGCAACGGCCGTCATGGTCAGCCGGTCACCCTCCTCGACGAGCAGGCGCAGCACGGCATCGAGCACGTCCTGCTGACGCGCCGTCGGCCCATCGCCTTCCATCATCTCAATGGCCGTCTGCAGCATTTTCGCCTGCCGTGGATCCCGGGTAACGTTGCCTCGAAAACAACCGTACCGTACGTTACGGTTCGGCTTATGCCGCAATCTCGACGCCTTCGCAAGCCCGATGCGCGGCCTCAGCCGAAAATGTTCGAGTGCCCCGCTCTATTGGCCGTATGTAGCGAGATAGGCTGCGGGAATGTCGACCGGATACAGCGCGCCCGACAGGGCCAGCACCAGCGATGTCGCAAACGCCACGCCGAGCAGGCTGATGCCGCTGAGGAGCACGGCGCGCCCTCTCCGGGCAACGTTCCAGTACACCGCGCAGCCAACATGGACGAACAGCGACACGACGCCGAGGAAATAGTAGGGCGCAAAGAACCACTGCCAGGGCGGAGCGAAGAAGCCGGCGGCAGCGAAGCGGAAATCCGTGTCCAGCCCCAGCAGCGTTCGCCCGGCAATCACCGCGCCGACGTGATTGAGCAGGAAGAAGGCGAGATAGCCGCCGGATATGGCCTGCAGCCAGGTAACCGCCCCTCGCCGCTTGGTCCAGCCGCGCACCAACATGCGCAACCCGCTGCCGACCTGCCACAACAACAGGCCAATGAGCGGGATCTCGATGGCCGGATGCCGATAGAACGCCCGCGCCTTGGCCATGAAGGTCATGTGCGCCTCCTGCCCGCTCAGTCCGGCCAGATGATTGACCAAATGCAGAAGCAGGAACACTCCGACGAGCATGGCCGACAACCGGTGCAGGCCACGCAACCGCAGCTGCCCGGCAAGCGCACGTGGCTGCATGATCCCCCTATCGGCCGCCCTTCCCCAATGCAGCCGCCATAACCTGACGTTACCGCAACCACAAAGTGCTGCACGCCAGAGCGAACTGGCAATGCTTCATTTTGCCTCTGCCGAGCTCGCTGCGCCGAGATTGACGGTCTCGACCAGGAAGTCGAGCAACGCCCTTACCCGCGCCGGCACCGGCCCGCCATTGCCCAGGAACACCGCGTGCACTTCCTCGAGGTCGCCAGGATTGGCATCCTCCATCACGCTGACCAGCCTGCCTGCCGCCAGATCGTCGCTAACCTGGAAAGCCGCAAGCCGAGCCAACCCGAGGCCGGCCAGCGCCAGTTCGCGCAAGGCTTCGCCGTCGCCGGCCTGCGCATTGCCCGTGGGCACCACGTCGACGACGGCGCCACCCTGCAGCAGCGGCCATGCCGGCATCGTGCGGGCATAGGACGGCCCAAGCAGATTGTGCTGCTTCAACTCGTCGACTGCGCGCGGCATGGCACGCGTTGCGAAATAGGCAGGTGCTGCGACGATCATCATCCGGGTCGCGCCCAGCTTGCGCGCGACAAGGCTGGAGCTCCTCATCGGCCCCGCCCGGATCGCCACGTCGGCCCGCGCTTCCAGAAGGTCGACAACCATATCGGACAGGGAGACGTCGACCATAATTTCCGGATAGCGCGCCAGGAATTGCGGCAGCAGCGGCAACAGGAAATGCTTGCCGAACGGCACGTTGGCGTTGACGCGCAGGCGCCCGCGCGGCGCCTCGCCGGCTGCCGCGCACCGCTCCGCCTCCCTGAGGTCGGCGAGGATGACGACACAGCGCTCGTAGAAGGCGCAGCCTTCCGGCGTCAGCTGCAGACGGCGGGTCGAGCGATTGACCAGCCGCGTCCCGAGCCGGTTCTCCAGCCGCGAGACCAGCTTGCTGACGGCCGATGGCGACATCGACAGCGCGCGCGCCACTGCCGAGAAGCCACCGCTCTCCACGGCTTGGGCAAACACTTCCATCTCGCCGAAGCGATTGACGTCCACGCGCATCATTGTGAAGTCACGTCACAAATCATGAGATCAAGCGACGTCTACTTCATCCGGTTTCGCTCGTCCATATCAGCGGTCTACAGGAGATCTGGATGATGAAACCCAACACAGCCCTTATCGTCGGCGCCCATGGCGTCATCGGCAGCAACCTGGCCAGCCACCTGGCCGACCTTGGAAACTGGAACATTGTCGGCCTGTCGCGGCGCGGCGGCCCGGACAACGGCCCGGTCTGCCATATCGCCGTGGATCTGCTGGATCGTCGGGACACGAGGGAAAAACTCGGAGGCCTGAGCGACGTCACCCACATCTTCTATGCGGCCTATCAGGACCGGCCAACCTGGGCGGAACTGTCGAGCCCAATGTCGCCATGCTGCGCAACGTGGTCGACACGGTCGAGCCGATAGCCAGGAACCTGCGCCACATCAGCCTGATGCAGGGCTACAAGGTCTATGGCGCGCATCTCGGGCCGTTCAAGACGCCGGCGCGCGAGACCGACGCCAACCACATGCCGCCGGAATTCAACATCGACCAGCAGGACCTGCTCGAAGACAGGCAGAAGGGTAAGCGCTGGAATTGGTCGGCGCTGCGCCCGTCGGTGGTCGTCGGCCAGGCGCTGGGCAATCCGATGAACCTGGCGATCGCCATTGCGGTCTACGCCTCGATGTCGAAGGAACTCGGCCTGCCTCTGCGCTTTCCCGGCAAGCCCGGCGCCTACGACAAGATCATCGAGATGACCGATGCCGGCCTGCTCGCGCGGGCCACTGTCTGGGCCGCAACCGACGAACGCTGCGCCAATCAGGCATTCAACATCACCAATGGCGACCTGTTTCGCTGGAACGACATGTGGCCGAAGATCGCCGCCAGCTTCGGCCTCGACACGGCCCCACCTTTGCCCATGTCGCTGGATACGATCATGAGCGACAAGCAGCCGCTGTGGGAAGAGATGAAGGGCCGGCACGGGCTGGCCGACACGCCTTACGGCGACGTCTCGTCGTGGCGTTTCGCCGACTTCGTCTTCGCCTGGGACTACGACTTCTTCGGTGACGCCACCAAGGCGCGCCGCTTCGGATTCCACGACTTCGTCGACACCGAGGAGATGTTCTTGCGCACGTTTGCGGACATGCGGCAGCGCCGGATCATTCCCTGATCCGACGATGGATGGCAGATGCTCGCTGCACGGTGCCCTTAGCCCAGGGGAATGCTCGCAACCGTCTCGGCTGCCGGACGCAGGTGATCTTGCCATGGCGCTTCCCTGAGCCCGATCGGGCCAAAGGGATCGATCAGCGTGCCGGCGACCATCGAGGCAAGGATCTGTGGCGCCGGTGGCACTTTCGCCACCGTCGCCACCAGCCTGTCGCGCAGCAGGGGCAGTAGCACGGAATCCGACTGGTAGAAGGGCGTGAACGCGTAGGACAGCGCCTGGAAGAGCCGTACATGCGCGCGGCGCGAGCGGACATAGGCGGTCAGCGCGGCATCGAGAGCCCCGTGCTGGCGAAGCGCATGGGCCAGGGCCGCGGCATCCAAAAGGGCCATGTTCGCGCCCTGCCCCAGTTGCGGGCTGGTCGAATGGGCCGCGTCGCCGATCACGGCAAAGCCGCGCGCCGCCGGATACCGCAACGTGTGCTGGCCGTAGCGAGCCAGCGTCAGCTGGTCGAAATCGGAAATCTGGTCGAGATAGGCCGAGCACTCCGGCCAGAGCGACGCGACCCGCGCCTTCCAGGCCTCCAGACCCTCGGCGCGAACGCGCTCCGCCGCCGCGGGTTTCAGGCTCCAGAAGAATGCCGCCATGTCGCGCCCTTCCGGCTCCGCCCGACCGATCGGCAGCACGCCGATCATCACGCTGGCGCGGCGGTAGCGCTGGCTCAGCGCATGTTCCTGGAAACCCGTTGCCCGCCAGTCGAGCGAAGCCCAGAAGGCGCCGTATTCGAGCGGCCTGGGCTGGTCCGTCAGCCCGGCGCTGCCGCGTAGCGTCGACCGCGCCCCGCTGGCATCGACGACCAGATCGAAGGCACCGACCGAGCGACCATTCGCATCGAGCAGCCGCGGCTTCTCACCCGTCTCGACACGTTGCAGGTCGACGCCCGTGACGATTTCGATGCCCTCGCGCCGGGCCGCGCGATAGAGAACGCCGAACAGCGCCGCGCGATGCACCGCCACCCCGAAACGCCCGCCGCTCCGGGCGTCGTAGCGAACGTCGAGCACCGTCTGCCCGCTTTCGGCATCCGTGCCGTGGAGCCTGTCGATGCGGCTGCCGAGATGCAGGATCTCATCCAGCAGACCGAGATCGCCGAGCACGGTCAGCCCGGTCGGCTGCAGGATCAGGCCCGAGCCGAGCGGCTTCGGCTCGTCGAAGCGCTCGAGCATGGTGACGCGGTGCCCGTCGCGCTTGAGATACAGCGCCACAGCCAGGCCCGCCGGACCGGCGCCAGCGATTGCGATGTGAAGTTTCCGACCGTTCATGAACCCATCCGCCCGCAACCGACAGTCACGGGCAGAAGCTGCTTTGGCAATGCTTCACATTGCCCCGCTAGATCGACACCTGCGTGCCGACCTCGACCACGCGGCCGGTCGGGATCTGGAAATACTCGGTCGCGTCGGCTGCCGTACGGGCCAGTCCGATGAACAGCCTGTCCTGCCAGATCGGCATGCCCGAATTGGGCGAGGCCTTCAGCGAACGGCGCGACAGGAAGAACGAGGTCGTCATGATGTCGAACTTCCAGCCCTGCTTGCGGCAGATGGCCAGCGCCTTGGGAATGTTCGGCTGCTCCATGTAGCCGAATTTCAGCTTCACGCGCATGAACAGTTCGTTGACCTGCTCCATCTTGACCCGCTCGCTGTCCGGCACCACCGGTTGCTGGGCGGTCACCACCGAGAGGATGACGTTCTGCTCATGCAGCACCTTGTAGTGCTTGAGACTGTGCATCAGCGCGGTCGGCGCGCTTTCCGGGTCGCTGGTAAGGAACACCGCGGTGCCCGGAACCAGCTGCGGCTTCTTCTTGCTCAGGTTCTCGGCAAGGAAATCGAGCGGAATCTCGTTCTTGCGCGTCTTCTCGAACAGGTAGTGGCTGCCGCGCACCCACGTCCACATGATGACAATGATGACGAACGCAGCCGCAAGCGACACCCAGCCTCCCTCGAGCACCTTGACGATGTTGGACAGGAAGAAGCCGAGGTCGATCAGGGTGAATATGGTGATGATGGCGACCACCACGGCAACCGGCCAGCGCCAGATGCGCAGCATGACGATCGACAAGAGCAGCGTCGTCATCAGCATGTTGCCGGTGACGGAGATGCCGTAGGCGGCCGCCAGCCGGCTCGATTCGCCGAAGCCGACCACCAGCAGCATCACCGCGAGCGCCAGCAGCAGGTTGACGCGCGGCATGTAGATCTGGCCCAGCGTCGTTTCGGACGTATGCAGGATCGCCAGTCGCGGCAGCATGTTGAGCTGCACCGCCTGACGTGTCAGCGAATAGGCGCCGCTGATGACCGCCTGGCTGGCGATCACGGTGGCGGCGGTGGCGAGCACCACCATCGGGACCAGCATCCAGCCTTCGTTCATCTCGAAGAAGGGATGGCCGACGGTGCCGCCATGGGCGAGCACGAAGGCGCCCTGGCCGGCATAGTTGAGCAGCAGGCTCGGAAAGACGATGGCCAGCCAGGCCAGCACGATCGGCCGCCGGCCGAAATGGCCGAGGTCGGCGTAGAGCGCCTCGGCACCGGTCACCGCCAGGAAGATCGCGCCGATGGTCACGAACGAGACTTCCGGCTGGTCCACCAGGAACTGGACGATATAGATGGGATTGACCGCAAGCAGGATCTCGGGGTCTTCGGCGATGTGCACTACGCCCGCATAGCCGATCGCCAGGAACCAGACGAGCGTGATCGGCCCGAAGATGATCGCCACGCCGCCCGTGCCGAAGCGCTGCACGGCAAACACCAAGGCAAGGATCACCAGGGTCAGCGGCACGACATAGGGCTCGAATGCCGGCGTCACGACCTTGAGCCCTTCCACCGCCGACAGCACCGAAATCGCCGGGGTGATGACCGCATCGCCGTAGAACAGCGAGGCGCCGACCATGCCGAGCGCAAGGATCAGGCCCGAGCGCTTGGCATAGCTGCGGCGGGCGAGCGCCATCAGCGACAGCGTTCCGCCCTCGCCGCGGTTGTGGGCGCGCAGCACGAACATGACGTATTTGACGGTGACGATGATGGTGAGCGCCCAGATGATGAGCGACAGCACGCCAAGGATATCCTCGCGCGAGGCCACCTGTCCGCCCGAGGAGGACGCGACCAGCGCCTCGCGAAAGGCGTAGATCGGGCTCGTCCCGATATCGCCGAACACGACGCCCAGCGCCCCGATGATCAGAATCCTGATGTCCTGGGAATGGGCGTCCGTGGGGACGGTCTGCCCGTTCTTTTCCACCTTGCCAGCGTCGGCGTCGGCCATGGACGAGTCTCCGTGAAGCCGCGGGGCTCTACCCTCGCTGCGAGGCAAAAGCAACAGCTGATTTGTAACAGCTAATCTTCAGCAATGCATAGCGGCGACCGGATCGTCACCACCCGCATGCCTTCAGATAGCGCTCGATCGTGCGCGACATGCCGTATTCGAGCGCATCGGCCGTGAGGCCATGGCCGATCGAGACTTCGGCGAGCGCCGGGATGCGGCCGATCAGCTGCGGCAGGTTGGCGACGGTCAGGTCGTGTCCCGCATTGACCGCAAGGCCTGCCGCCCGCGCCGCGTCGGCAGTCTTGCCGAGCAGATCCAGATGCTTGGCTGCCTGCACGGGATCGGCGTGGCTCGCGCCGTATGGCCCGGTGAACAGCTCGATCCTGTCGGCGCCGGTATCGCGCGCCGCGTTCACGCCCGCCGGGTCCGGGTCGGAGAACAGCGACACGCGAAAGCCGCCCTTCTTCAGCCGCGCCACGATCGGCTTGAGGAAACCTGCTTCCGCGACGAAGTTCCAGCCGTGGTCGGAGGTCGCCTGCGCCGGATCGTCCGGCACCAGCGTCACCTGTTCCGGCTGGTGCTTTTCGACCAGCTCCAGAAAATCTTCGGTCGGGTAGCCCTCGATGTTGAACTCTGCCTTCGGGAACTCGTCGTCGATCAGGGCCCGGATCTCCGGCAGGTCGGTGAAGCGCACATGCCTCTGGTCGGGACGAGGATGCACGGTCAGCCCGTGCGCGCCGGCGGCCAGCGCGATGCGCCCCAGGCCGGTGATGCTGGGCCAAGGCAGGTCCCGCCGGTTGCGCAGCATCGCGATGGCATTGAGGTTCACGGAAAGCTTGGCGGGCATCGGCAACTCACGGCAGGTTCGCGTCGCCTCGACCTAGCACGGTCAGATGGGAACAGAGAGCTTTTTTATGTGTTCCAGCATGGATGGCGCATGCTGCGCATTTGCGAGGAGGCATTCATGGCATCGATGGATATCCGGCCTGCCGTACGCCGCATCGAAACCGACAAGGACGATGTCTTCGGCTTCGAGATCGTCGGCCGCTTCACACCCGCAGACTACGAGAACACCTACGGACTGCTCGACGCTGCCTACCGGGGCCACGACAAGATCGACATCCTGGTACGCGCCGAAGGCTACGAAGGCTTCGACTGGTCGCCGATCTTCAGCAGCTCGACCTGGAAGGAGGAATTCAAGGCATTCAAGCACATACGTCGCTATGCCCTGGTCGGTGGCCCAGCCTGGATGGGCGCGATGATGAGGTTTTTCGCACCTCTGAGCCCCATCGAGATCAGGTATTTCCCGCCGGCGGACGAGGCCAAGGCATGGGCCTGGCTCGGCGCCAGACCGATCGAACCGAAGGCCTGATCAGCGTACGATCGTCAGCCGTTCGGCTGCGCGCGTGATCGCCGTGTAGAGCCAGCGCTGGCGCGTGTCCTTGAACGCCCAGCTCTCGTCGAACAGCACGACGTCGTTCCACTGCGAGCCCTGCGCCTTGTGGACGGTCAGCGCGTAGCCATAGTCGAAGTCGTCGTAGCGCTTCTTGGTGCCCCACGGGATGTCCTCGTCGGGGTTCTCGAAGGTCTGCTTGAGCAGCTTGATCTTGGCGACGCCGCGATCGGGATCGTCCTCCTCCGGCGCCACCAGGAGGTTGATGCCTGGCTTCACCGTCTCGCGCGACGAGGTCATGACCTTCCACAACGAGCCGTTGAGCAGGCCCTTGGCCGGATCGTTGCGCAGGCACACCAGCTTGTCGCCGGCCTGCGGATAGCCTGCGGTGAAGCCCTTGAGCTCGCGCAGCCGCTGATTGTAGCGCCGCCGCGTCCGGTTGGTGCCGACAAGCACCTGATCGGCGCCGAGCACGAGGTCCTGGGTCACGTCTTCCTTGCCGATGACCTGCGCCGTGCCATAGTCGCCGCGCATGAATTCGCGGCCCTCGCGCACGTCGAGCGCCAGCCGGATGATCGGGTTGTCGCGCGCCTGGCGGTGGATTTCGGTCAGCAGGAAATCCGGCTCATGCTCGGTGAAGAAGCCTCCGCCCGAAATCGGTGGCAGCTGCGCGGGATCGCCCAGCACCAGCACCGGCGTCCCAAAAGTCAGCAGGTCGCGCCCGAGTTGCTCGTCGACCATCGAGCATTCGTCGATGACCACAAGCTTGGCCTTGGCGATCGGGCTCTGGCGGTTGAGCGAAAATGTCGGCGACATCGACGTCTTGCCGGTCGCCTCGTCGGCAATCGCTTCCTCGCCCTTGGGCCGATAGATCAGCGAATGGATGGTGCGGGCATTGGTGGCGCCCTTCGAGCGCAGTACCTGGGCGGCCTTGCCGGTGAAGGCAGCAAACTGCACCTGGCCGTCGACATGCTCGGCAAAATAGCGTGCCAGCGTCGTCTTTCCGGTGCCGGCATAGCCGAACAGCCGGAACACCTGAGGCCTCCCGGATTTGAGCCAGCGCGCCACGGCCTGCAGCGCATCGTCCTGTTGAGGAGAGAATTCCATGGGTTTGACTGACAGGATTCGGCGGCGAAGGGCAAGGGATTTGCCGATCAGGCGAGATCGGTGAAGGAAAAGTCGCCGCCCTTGTAAATCAAGGGAACGCCAGAACGGATTGCTGCGGCATAGGAAAAACAATCGCCAAAGTTCAAGCGAGCCGGATGACAAGTCCCTTTGCCATAACGATCGAACGCCTGCAGCGCCGTGAGATATGTATCCGCTTCAACGGGCTCGATGGAGATCCTGGCACGCGCCAGATAATCGTGGACGATGAAGGTCATTTCTTCGATAGGCGCCTCGCGAATTCGGCAAAGTGCCAGCACCGTTTCGAACATCACAAGCGGGGATGTGAAATGCGGCGGCTCGAGCTGAAGCTTGAGAGCGATAGTCTCGCCCTCCGGCTCTGGAGCAATCAGAGCCACCAGAGCGGAGCTATCCACGAAGCTCACTTGCCGTCCTCCTCCCAGAGTTCGTCGTAGAACTGCTTGTCAGCGACCTTCCCGGTCAGTGGATATGCGCTAACCCGTGCCCGTAGGTCTGCCGTACGCTCCCACAATGACTGCTTGCTGTTTTCAGCAGCCAACGCCTCTTCAACAGCCTCCCGGATCGCATCGGTGATGCTAATGCCTCGCCGGCTTGCGAGAGCCCGGACCAGACGATCCGTCTCTTCATCTCTAACGTGTAGAATCATATCAACACAACCTTAAAGTGTCAACACAACAATATTACCGTATAGATTTTTAGAACACAAGGAGAACATTTTAAGGTCGCCAGAAACCAATCCGACTTGCCCGACCGCACTCTAAATGCGGCAGTCAAATTTGCTGAGGAGTTTCATGCACCCCAATGCTGAAACCATCTGCGGCCGACCGCTTTAGGCTGCATCCGCCGCACAAGCGAACTCGCCGCAACCATTACGAGCCGGGAGACCGCTCCGGATCATTCTCCAGCAGGATCGGCTGGCCCTGCGGGGTGGCATGCGCTGCGCGTTCCCAGGCCGAGGCCATGGCGTCAACCTCGTCGTGCCCGGCGAGGCCCTTTTCCGCCAATAGGCGCTCGAGGGCGGCAAGCCATCGCTCATAATAGTCGCTGCCGTCGGCGGCGGCCCCAGGCGCTTTCACCTCTGCCGACAAGCGCTCCGCCCATTCGCCCCAGGTGAACACTCCGCGCTCATGCAAGGCCACCACCATGGCAAAGGCCTCGGCCTGCCACGGTTCGGAGAACACCGGCTCATCCATGCCCGCGGGCAGTTCATGCCGGCTCAAGATAGCTCTCCCAGGCGTCGATGCTGACTTCGAGCGTCGAATCGGCGCCCTCGCCCCACAGCTCGCCGGCGGTGAACACAACGGTATAGACCCGTTGCGGGTTCTCGCCGCGACCATGGGCATTGCTGTCGGGGAAGACGAACCCTTCGCGCACCGCCTCGATCACCCCCTCCTTGCCGCGGGCATAGCGCGGCAGGCGGGTGTGGCCGGTCGGATGGAAATTCTTCGTTCGAACACGCTGGCCCGGCGCAAACTGCGGCGCACCCTCGACGGGCCGGTCGCAAGGTCCGCCCTTGGCCAAAACGGTTGGCACGTTCTCGGCCTTCAGCACCCGCTTCGGCTCGGCCGCCGGATCGATGGCCGCGCCCTCGGCCAGGTCCCTCGCAGTCACGAAACGATGCCGTTCGAGCAGCCGCTCCAGCGCCTTGATCCAGATCTCGTAGTAGCTGGACGCATAATAATCGGCCGGATGCAGGCTCTCGCGCATGTGCCGGCTCTCGTCGATGTTCCAGGCGCCCATGGCACCTGCCGTCAGCGTCACGCCGAGCGCGCGCTTCTCCCATTCGGCATGGAAATAGGGTTCGTCCTTTTCCGGCGCGACCGGCCCGAAGCCCATCTGCCCGCCGAGATCGTGGGGACCGTTCATGCGGCCTCCCGCGCCACGCCGGTTCCGATCATGGAATCGCGCGTCACCAGATCGGCGAGCCGCTCCTCGCTCCAGCCCTCCGTGCCCGCCGGCCGCTGCGGCACGACGAGGTAGCGCAGTTCGGCGGTCGAGTCCCAGACCCGGATCTTCTTGTCCTCGGGCAGTGCCAGCCCGAACTCATCGAGCACCCCGCGCGGATCGATCACCGCGCGCGAGCGATAGGGCGGCGCCTTGTACCAGACCGGCGGTAGCCCAAGCACCGACCACGGGTAGCAGGAGCACAAGGTGCAGACGACGAGGTTGTGTGTCTCGTCGGTGTTGAACACCGCCTGCATGTGCTCGCCCTGCCGCCCGGTATAGCCAAGCGAGGCAATCGCCCCCGTGGCATCACGCTTCAGCCAATCGGCGAAATCCGGATCGCTCCAAGCCCTCGCCACCACCCGCGCGCCGTTGCGCGGGCCGACCTTGGTCTCGTAGGTGTCGACGATGACATCGATCGCGGCTGGGTCTATCAGCCCCTTTTTCGTCAGGATCGTCTCCAGCGCCCGAACCCGGGCAGCCATCGGATCCAGCTCGTTGTCGTGGTCGTGGTGATGATCGTGGGACATGACCGGAGGCTATGCCCGGTGACTAGCCGGCGCAAGCGTCCAGCCGGTCACTTGAGCATCGGCCACAGCGTGGCCGCCAACAACACGCCCATGGCGATGTTGAACCATTTCAGCCGCACCGGGTCGGCCAGGAAGCCGCGCAGCGCCATGCCGAACCCGGCCCAGCTCGAAACGCTAGGCAGGTTGACCAGCGCAAAGGCGCCCGAGATCAACAGCACCGACACGAAGGGCGCTTCCGGGCTGGTGTAGACCGCCATGGCGGTCACCGCCATCACCCAGGCCTTCGGGTTGATCCACTGGAAGGCGGCCGCCTCCAGGAAAGTCATCGGTCGCGCCTTGGTCTCCCCGTCCTTGCCGAGCGAACGCGACATGCCGATGCGCCAAGCGAGATAGATAAGATAGGCGCCGCCGGCGATCTTGAGGCCGCCGTGCAGGATCGGAAAGGTCGTCAGCAACGCGCCGAGCCCGAACCCCACGCCGAGCAGCAGGGACAGGAAACCGAATCCGATGCCCAGCATGTGCGGGATCGTTCGCACGAAGCCGAAATTCACTCCCGATGCCAGCAGCATGAAGTTGTTCGGCCCCGGCGTGATCGAGGTCACGAACGCATAGACCAGCAATGCAAGGAATGCGTCGTACGTCACCGATCCCTCCCTTAGGGTAATTTATGTCAGCATAACTGACCTTATGGGACCGCTTCGACAACGCTCCACGCCCGCCTGACCGCTGGACCAGCGACAGACGCTGTCTGCCGTCCGCGCGTGTCGCGGCTCAGCACGTTCAACGTCAACGAGAGCGTCGGTTTTTGAGCTCAACGGAGCACCGAAAACGTGGGAAGCCGCCATGCATCGCATTGGCGGCTTTTTTCATTCCTGCGAAGGACGCCTCACATCCCCTGCGGGCCGCGGTTCATCGCCGCCACGCCGGTGCGGCAGACCTCGACCAGGCCGAGCGGCTTCATGATGGCGATGAACTGCTCGATCTTCGACACCTTGCCGGTCAGCTCGAAGATGAAGTGCTCGGTATTGGCGTCGATCACCTTGGCCCGGAAGGCATCGGCCAGCCTGAGCGCCTCGACGCGGGCGTCCCCGGTGCCAGAAACCTTGACCAGCGCCAGTTCGCGCTCCAGCGCGCCGCCGGTGCCGAGCTCCTGCGCCATGACGGTCAGGTCGACGACGCGGTGCACCGGCACGATGCGCTCGAGCTGGTGCTTGATCTGCTCGAGCACGTGTGGCGTCCCGCGCGTCACGATGGTGATGCGCGACAGATGCTTCTCGTGCTCGGTCTCGGAAACCGTCAGGCTTTCGATGTTGTAGCCGCGGCCGGAGAACAGGCCGATGACGCGGGCGAGCACGCCCGGCTCGTTGTCGACGAGCACCGACAGCGTGTGCGTCTCCGGCAGCGCCGTCTCCTTGGCGATGAAATAGGCCGAGCCGGTGGGTTGTAGCTGTGCGTTCATGAATGAATCTCGATCTCAGGCTTTTGCGCTAACTCGTTGAATGTGCGGCCTTCATGGAAGGCCGCACGGCAGCCCTCAGACCAGCTCGCGGCCCTTGGCGTCGATGGCGTTCGCCACCGCTTCGTCGGTCGCCTCGTCCGGCAGCAGCATCTCGTTGTGTGCCTTGCCCGAGGGAATCATCGGGAAGCAGTTGGCAAGCGTCGCCACGCGGCAGTCGAAGATCACCGGCTTCTTCACCGAGATCATCTCCTTGATCGCGTCGTCGAGCTCGTCCGGTTTCTCGCAGCGGATGCCGTGGCCGCCATAGGCCTCGGCCAGCTTGACGAAGTCGGGCATCGCCTCGGTGTAGGAGTGCGACAGACGGTTGCCATGCAGCAGCTGCTGCCACTGCCGCACCATGCCCATGTAGGAGTTGTTGAGGATGAAGACCTTGATCGGCGCATCATACTGGATCGCCGTGCTCATCTCCTGGATGCACATCTGGACCGAGGCGTCGCCTGCGATGTCGATGACCAGCGCGTCAGGGTGCGCGATCTGCACGCCGAGCGCCGCCGGCAGGCCGTAGCCCATCGTGCCCAGGCCGCCGGAGGTCATCCAGCGGTTCGGCTTCTCGAAGCCGTAGTGCTGGGCTGCCCACATCTGGTGCTGGCCCACTTCGGTGGTGATGTAGGTGTCGAGGTGCTTGGTGTTCTCGTAGAGCCGCTGGATGGCGTATTGCGGCATGATGACGTCGCTGTTGGCCTTGTAGGCGTAGCTGTCGCGCGCGCGCCATTTGGCGATCTGCTCCCACCACGGGTAGAGCGCCTTCTTGTCGGCCTTGGCCGTCGCCCGCCACAGGCGGACCATGTCTTCCAGCACCCGGCCGACATCGCCGAGGATCGGCACGTCGGCGCGCACGTTCTTGTTGATCGACGACGGGTCGATGTCGATGTGGATCTTCTTCGAATTCGGCGAGAACGCGTTCAGGCGGCCGGTAATGCGGTCGTCGAAGCGCGCGCCGACGCAGACCATGACGTCGCAATCGTGCATAGCCATGTTGGCTTCGTAGCTGCCGTGCATGCCGAGCATGCCGAGCCAGTTCTTGCCCGAGGCCGGATAAGCGCCGAGACCCATCAGCGTCGAGGTGATCGGGAAACCGGTCAAGTCGACCAGTTCGCGCAGGAGGTGGCTCGCCTCGGCACCGGAGTTCACCACGCCGCCACCCGAATAGATGATCGGCCGCTTGGCGGACGCCATCAGCGCCACGGCTTCCTTCACCCGCTCCAGATCGCCCTGGACCTTCGGCTGGTAGGAGGTGCGCGGCGCGGTCTGCGGCGGCGTGTAGATGCCCTTGGCAAACTGCACGTCCTTAGGGATGTCGACGACCACCGGGCCCGGACGGCCCGTGGTGGCGACATGGAAGGCCTCGTGCAGGATGCCGGCCAGCTCGTTGACGTCCTTCACCAGCCAGTTGTGCTTGGTGCAGGGCCGCGTGATGCCGACCGTGTCGCATTCCTGGAACGCATCCGAGCCGATCAGCAAGGTCGGCACCTGGCCGGTGATGCAGACCAGCGGAATCGAATCCATCAGCGCGTCCTGCAGCGGCGTAACCGCGTTGGTGGCGCCGGGGCCGGAGGTCACCAGCATCACGCCGGCCTTGCCGGTCGAGCGCGCATAGCCCTCGGCGGCGTGCCCCGCGCCCTGCTCGTGGCGCACCAGTATGTGCTGGACGTCGTCCTGCTGGAACAGTTCGTCATAGATCGGAAGGACCGCGCCGCCCGGATAGCCGAACAGGTGCTTGACGCCGTTGTCCTTCAGCGCCTGCACCACCATCTCGGCGCCGGTCATTTCGCGTCGTCCGCTTTCACTATGTCCGCTCATCGGTCCGTCCCGTCTTCTTTTGCCGTTCTCGGCGGTTACTGGTCGTTTAGTCCTGTTTCAGGCAATAAAAAAGGCCCCCGAGGGAGCCTTGCGTCTGCGCATGGGGGGATTTCGCCCGGCGGTTACACCGCCTTGCCCATGCGCATTCCTACTACGAGAATGAGTGCCATCTTCATGGCCGCGGACGTTAATGCGGGCCCGGGCGCGCTGTCAACGGCAAGGGCGAAAATTTTCCGCAACGTCATGCGATGCGAAATCGATCGAATTGTCCCCATTCGCTTAACCTTTGTCACACCATCCGACCTCACCCGCCCTTAACCGCGCCGCGTTACGGTTAGGACAGGGAATTGGGGAAGAAAATCGAAATGCACGTCGAACGCCAGGCCACGACGGGAAATCCGCAGGAACGGCGGGACCCGTCGCAGGACGACGCCCGCATCCTCGGCAACGTCGTGCAATGCGACGGCGCGCGCGCCGTCATCAGCGCCTATGCAGAAAGCGGCGGCGCGGTGGCGTCGGGACTGTGGACCGTCGGGCGGATGATCTCGATCAACCTCGGCGAGACGCGCACCATCGGGCTCGTCTATTCCATCGGCAAGGCCGACCGCTCCTGGAGCAGCGAGGGCGACAATCCCATAGAGGTGAGCGTCGAACTCATCGGCGAGGTCCGCGATACCGCACCCGATCTGCGCCCGGTCTTCGACCGCGGCATCACCTGCTATCCCCATATCGGCGCCATCGCCCACCGCATACGCAGCCGTGACCTACAGGCCGTCTACGACCTCGCCGACCGCCATAACGTCACCATCGGCCAGCTGTCGCAGGACGAGAGGATCGACGCCTGCATCGCCATCGACGAGACCCTGGCGCGCCATTTCGCCGTCGTCGGCACCACCGGCGTCGGCAAGTCGACCGCGGTCTCGCTCCTGTTGCGCAAGGCGATCGCCGCGCGGCCGGACCTGCGCGTGCTGATCATGGACCCGCACAACGAGTTCGCCGCTTCGCTGCCGGAATATTGCATCAAGATCGACACCAATTCGCTCGACCTGCCCTTCTGGCTGTTCCGTCTGGAGGAATTCGCCGAGGTGCTGTTCCGCGGTCGCGAGACCGATGCCGAAGAGATCGACGTGCTGCGCGACCTCATCCCGGCCGCCAAGAACCTCTACCGCAACCCGCATGGCGGCGCCTTCCTGCGAAGGGGAGCCGATGCGCTGACGGCCGATACGCCCGTCCCCTACCGCATCGCCGATCTCATCAAGCAGATCGACGAGCGCATGGGCATGCTCGAATCCAAGAATGAGCGGCCGATCCTGAAGTCGCTGCGCACCCGCATCGAATCCGCGCTCGCCGACCCACGCTATCGCTTCATGTTCCACTCGCGGCTGATCGAGGACACGATCCACGAAACCATCGGCAACATCTTCCGCGTGCCGACCCACGGCCGCCCGGTCACCTGCTTCGAGATGGCGGGCCTGCCCTCGGAAGTGGTCAACTCGGTCTGCTCGGTGCTGGCGCGCCTCGCCTTCGACCTGGCGCTGTGGAGCGAGGGCCGGCTCAAGCTCCTGCTGCTCTGCGAGGAAGCGCACCGCTACATGCCGGCCGACCATCGGCTCGGCTTCGCGCCCACTCGCCATGCGCTGTCGCGCATCGCCAAGGAAGGTCGCAAATATGGCTGCTACCTCGGCGTGGTCACCCAGCGCCCGGGCGAACTCGATCCGACCGTGCTTTCGCAGTGCTCCACCGTCTTCGCCATGCGGCTCGCCAACGAGCAGGACCAGGCAATCATCCGTTCGGCGATTGCCGATTCTTCAGCCTCCACCCTGTCCTTCCTGTCCTCCATGGGCCAGCGCGAGGCGATCGCCTTCGGCGAGGGTGTCGCCACCACGATGCGCCTCAAGTTCGAGAAACTGTCGTCGGAACTGATCCCCGGTGTCTCCAAGCGCGCCGCCGAGGCTGCCTCGGCCGGCAGCGACGAAGTCGATCTCGCCGCAGTCGTCGAACGCCTGCGCAACGTCCCCAGGCCGCAGGCGGCCCTCGGCTTCGCCGATACTGTCGATGCGCAGAAGCAGGCCGGCGACTCCGACTACCGCAAGCCGGCCTCGAGGCCGCAGCCGGACGACGACTTCGACACCCGTTTCGGCCTGCGCCCGACCACTTTCGGGGGGCGGCCGCCAAACGGCTGAGGTGCCGGAGCGATCTCGCCCGCACCGCTTCTCAGCTCTGACCCTTAGATAGCAGCGTCCAGCAATGATGCATCAGCCGATGATCTTCCCGGGGCGGCATCACGCGCAGACGCGGTTGCGGCCTTGCCTTTTCGCCTCGTAGAGCTGCTTGTCGGCGCGGCGATAGAATTCCTCCGCCGTCTCCTCCTGGTCCCATAGCGCGAGCCCGACGCTCGAGGTCACGCTGAGCGGGGCGCTGCCGCCGTTGATCTCCAGCGAGGCAATGGCCTTGCGCATCCGCTCGGCAAGACGCTGCAGCAATGCGAGGTCCATGTTCGGCGCCACGATCGCGAACTCCTCGCCGCCCAGGCGCGCAACCACATCATGATATCGCGTCATGCTCTTCAAGCAGGTTGCCACGGAGCGAAGCACCTCGTCGCCGACGTCATGACCATAGGTGTCGTTGACCTGCTTGAAGTGGTCGAGGTCGAGGATCATCAGGCCGACCGGCTTGCCGATGCGGCGGAACTCGCCGAGATATTCCCTGAGCGCATCGTCGAAGTAGCGGCGGTTCTGCATGCCGGTCAGCCCGTCGGTGAGCGCCGCCTGTTCGAGATTGCGCGAACGGGCGCTGAGCGAGGCCGTCATTTCCCGCAGCTTGCCGCCCTCCTTCACCTGGGTGCGGATGAGTGGCAGGATGAAGAACAGCCCGAATGCCACCGTGCCGGCAAGCAACGCCGCGGTCACGAGCAGCAGCACCTGCAGCGTCGCGATCGTTCCGGCCAGGCCGGACATCTTGAGCAAGTCAGGGTGATCGATAAGGCTCCAGGCATAGAAAATCGCCAGCGCCGCGGACGAAATCAGCGCAATGAAGAAGAAGAACGCGGTTTCAGCCTTGTGAAAGCGCATGATGCCCCTGTGCAACCCTCCCGCTTATGTCACGACTGCGCCTTACGGAGGGTTAATCCGGAGCCTGGACCAGGGCTTCGCCACCTATCCTTTGCCATTCCGGACCGAACTGGTTGCGGAACCAGGTCGACTGCCGTTTGGCATATTGGCGCGTCGCGATCTTTGCCCGCTCGATCGCCTCGTCGAAGCCCATCTCGCCCGCCATCGCCGCGGCAAGCTCGCGCACCCCGATCGCCTTCATCGCCGGAAGTTCCGCCGCGAGCCGCATCGCGGTGATCGCCTTCACCTCTTCGAGCGCCCCGGCTTCGATCATCCTGTCGAAGCGCGCATCGATCCGCTCGATCAGCGCCTTGCGGTCGGGTTCGATGACAAGGAAGCGCGCGGTCGCAAGGTCGATCATCGGATGGCCGCGGTCGGCCTGCCATTTGAGGATCGAGCGGCCCGAGGCCTGCAGCACTTCGAGCGCCCGCACGATGCGCTGGCCATCGCTCGCCTTGAGGCGCATGGCCACCTCGGGATCGACCCGCATGAGCAGGCGGTGCAGCCTCGGCGCGCCTTCCTCGTTGAGCCGCCAGCGCCAGCGGTCGCGGACCTCCTGGGGGATGTCCGGCATCTCCGAGATGCCCTCGGCGAGCGCCCGGAAGTAGAGCCCCGTTCCGCCGACGAAGATCGGCCGCTGCACATCGAAGATGCCGCTGTCGGCGAGCACCGCCACGTCGCGCAGCCAGGCGCCGGTCGAATAGGCGGTTGCCGGCGACACATGGCCGTAGAGGAAGTGGCGAACGCGGGCGAGTTCGGCAGCACCCGGCCGCGCCGTCAGCACGTCGAGCACGCCATAGACCTGCATGGAATCGGCATTGACGATCACGCCGCCGTCACGCTCGGCCAGCTTCAGCGCCAGTGCCGACTTGCCGCTGGCGGTCGGCCCGGCTATCAGGGTCGCGTTCCTGATGCGCCCCTCGCCTTTCTCGGAATTTTCGATGCCGCTCGTCGCCACGCTGATTTCCCATCCCGACCGCGCTCTGCTGCAGCCGTCCCTTGCCGATAAGGCCATGCGCGGCATCGGCGCAAGCGGCATTCGCTGGCTGTCCGAAGCCGTCGCCTGCGACATCGACCTGCCCGCCGGACTTTCGGCCGAAGCGGCAGCCGCAGTCCTGTCGGCAGCGCTCGCTGGCGAGCCCGTCGACTTCGCCGTGCAGGAAAACGCCGAACGTAGGAAAAAGATCCTGATCGCCGACATGGATTCCACCATGATCGACCAGGAATGCATCGACGAGCTCGCTGACGAGATCGGCGTCAAGGACCGCGTTGCCGACATCACCGCCCGCTCGATGAACGGCGAGATCGCCTTCGAGCCGGCCTTGCGCGAGCGCGTCGCCCTGCTCGCCGGGCTGGACGCCTCGGTCATCGACCGCATCATCGACAATCGCCTGACGCTTGCCTCGGGCGGCAAGGCGCTGGTCGCCACCATGAAGGCGCATGGCGCATACACCGCGCTCGTCTCGGGCGGCTTCGATGTCTTCACCTCGCGCATCGCCGCCAAGCTCGGTTTCGACGAGAACCGCGCCAACCACCTGATCGAGACCGACGGACGCCTCACCGGCCAGGTTTCCGAACCGATCCTCGGCCGCGCCGCCAAGGCCGATGCCCTCAACGAAATCTCGGCGCGCCTCGGCCTGACCCCGTCCGACGCGATCGCCGTCGGCGACGGCGCCAACGACCTCGACATGATCCGTCTTGCCGGCTCGGGCGTAGCGCTGCACGCCAAGCCCTCGGTGGCCGCCGAAGCCAGGATCCGCATCGATCATTCCGACCTGACCGCCCTGCTCTATCTCCAGGGCTACGGCCGCGCCGACTTCGCCTGATGCTGCCGATCCGCACTGGCCGTCTGGTCCTGCGCGCCTGGCAAGAGCGCGACCGCGAGCTGTTCCATCGCATCAACTCCGACGACACGGTGATGGAGTTCTTCCCGATGCGCCGCAGCCGGGCAGAGAGCGACGAGCTCCTCGACCGGCTTGCGAAGGGCATTGCCCGCGACGGCTTCGGCTTCGCGGCGGCCGAAGTTGCCGGCGGCGGTAGGTGCATCGGCTTCGTCGGCATCACCCGCACCGAGCTCGAACCCTTCATTCCCAATGGCACGATGGAGATCGGCTGGAGGCTCGCGCCCGAGCATTGGGGCGAAGGATATGTCACCGAGGCCGCCGAAGCCTGGCTGGCCCATGCCTTCGAAGTCGTCGGCGAGGACGAGGTGGTCTCCTGCGCGGTCTGGAACAACCATCGCTCCACCGCCGTCATGCAGCGCCTCGGCATGCGCCACGACGCTTCGGGCGACTTCGACCACCCGCGGGTGCCTGGCAGCCACCCGCAGCTTGCGCGGCACGTGCTCTACCGGCTGTCGCGCAGCGAGTGGCGGAAACGGAAAAAGGCGGCCGAATAGCCGCCTTTCTCATTCGAGCTCAATGGCTTGTCCGGATTTCCGGTCTCAATCCATCCGCACCGTCACGAACCTCAGCTCGCCGGTCTTGGACGCGAGCATCAGCAGTGCGTTCTTGCGACCCTGTTCCTTGAGCTTGGCAATGCGGTCCATCACGTCCTTCGGCGTCGAAACCGATTCCTGCGCGATCTCGGTGATCACCTCGCCGGCGACGATGCCACGCTCGGCCGCAGCCGAATCCTTGGCGACCGAGGTCACCACCGCGCCCGAGACGTCCTGGGCGATGCCGAACTTGGTACGCGTGTCGTCGTTGAGCTCGCCGATCGTCATGCCGAGCACGCTGGCCGTCGCCACCTCGGCGCCCTGGTCGGGCGTTGCCTCGGGCGCGCCGTTCTCGCCCTCGGCCAGCTTCTCGCCGTCCTCGAGTCGGCCGAGCGTCACCTTGACGGTCTGCTCGACGCCCTTGCGCACGATGACCACGTCGACCGCCTTGCCCACCGGGCTCTCGGCCACGACGCGTGGCAGGTCGCGCATCTCGATGACGTCCTTGCCATCGAACTTGATGATCACGTCGCCGGGCTGGACGATGCCGTTGTCGACCGGCCCGCCCTTGATGATGCCGGCCACCAGCGCGCCCTTGGCGGTCTTCATGCCGAGGCTTTCGGCAATGTCGTCGGTCACGGGCTGGATGCGCACGCCGAGCCAGCCACGGCGGGTCTCGCCGAACTGGCGGAGCTGGTCGACGACGCCGGCCGCGATCTCGGCGGGAATCGAGAAGCCGATGCCGATCGAGCCGCCCGACGGCGAGATGATCGCCGTGTTGATGCCGATGACCTCGCCGCTCATGTTGAACAGCGGTCCGCCCGAATTGCCGCGGTTGATCGCCGCGTCGGTCTGGATGAAGTCGTCATACGGGCCCGAATTGATGTCGCGGTTGCGCGCCGAAATGATGCCCACCGTCACCGAGCCGCCGAGGCCGAACGGGTTGCCGATCGCCATCACCCAGTCGCCGATCCGCATCTTGTTGGAATCGCCGAACTTCACCGCCGTCAGCTTCTTGCCCTTCGGGTCGACCTTGAGCACGGCGAGGTCGGTTTTGGTGTCGGTACCGACCAGTTCGGCCTTGAGCTTCGAGCCGTCGGAGAAATTCACCTCGATCTCGTCGGCGTCGGCGATGACGTGGTTGTTGGTCACCACGATGCCCTGCTCCGCATCGATGACGAAGCCCGAGCCCAGCGACTGCACCTTCTGCGCGCCGCCTCCGCCTTCGCCCTCGCGATCCTTGAAGAAGTCGTCGAAGAAGTCCTGGAAGGGCGAGCCCTCGGGCAGTTGCGGCATCGGCACGGCATTCTCGCCTTCGCCGCCCTTGACGGTCTGCGAGGTCGAGATGTTGACCACGGCGCCCAGGAGCCCCTCGGCGAGATCGGCGACCGAATCCGGTCCCTGCTGTTGTGCGAAGGCTGGCGGCACCAGCGAGGGTGCAGCGAGCGCGCCGATCATCAGTGCCGTCGTGGCGGCAAGGGAAGCCTTTCGCATGGCGCGCAAAAGGGACTTGGAATTCATTGGAGAAGCCTCCCGGCTGTCTGGCGTTGGTCGCGCCGGGCCTCCCGCGCGCGAAGCGTCATCATGAAAATAAATAAGGCCTGTTTGCGGCCATCGCTATCGGAGAGGCGCAAAAATTCCGTTATCCCCGCACCAGCCACACGATGCCGACGCCGATGGCGATCGCCGCCAGGCCGAACATCCGCAGCGCATTTTCGGGGATATCCGCCATCTGGGCGGCCATGCGCTTCATCTGCGCGGGAAAGCCGCCATAGACCACGCCCTCGATGACGAGAACCAGGCCTATGGCGACGATCAGGTCCTGCACCGGCGTGACTAGTTGCCGGTGCTGGGAGCGTTGCCCGCCTGCGGAGCGGGTGCCGGCTTCGGTGCCGGGGTCGTGCCGCCGTCCGGATTGCGGAAGTAGCGGAAGAACTCCGATTCGGGCGACAGCACCATGGTCGTGCCGTTCGGGTCGAGAGCCGTGCCGTAGGCGGTCATCGAGCGGTAGAACTCGAAGAACTCCGGATCGCGCTGGAAGGCGTTGGCGAAGATCGCGTTGCGCTGGGCTTCGCCCTCACCGCGCAGGATCTCCGATTCCTTCTGCGCCTCGGCGATGATCTCGACCACCTCGCGATCGGCGCGGGCGCGGATGCGCTGCGCCGCCTCGCGGCCGCGTGCCCGCAGCCTCTCGGCCTCGGCCAGACGCTCGGCCTTCATGCGGTCGTAGGTCTGCTGCGACACCTCGGCCGTCAGGTCGGTGCGGCGTATGCGGACGTCCTCGACCTGCAGGCCGAGCGCATTGGCGTCCGGCTGCAACTGGTCGCGGACGTCGCGCATCATCGAGGCACGTTCCTCCGAAAGGGCCGATTCGAAGCCGCGCACGCCGTAGACGCGGCGGAGTGCGGCGTCGAGACGCGTGCGCAGGCGCTGTTCGGCCAGTTCCACGCTACCCGAGACCGCCGAGCGGAACTTGCGGGCATCGTTGATGCGGTAGGCGACGAAGGCGTCGACGTCGTAGAACTTGCCGCCCGAGACCTGGACGCGGATGTCGTCGAGGTCGAGGCGCATCACGCGGTCCTCGATGATCTGGATATTGTCGGCCTCGAACATCGAGAACGGCGCCTTGAAGTAGATGCCGGGCTCGGCCTTGACGTCGACGATCTCGCCGAAGCGCAGCACGAGCGCCTGCTGGCGAGCGTTGACCACGAAGATCGACGAATAGATCAAAAACAGGATGATCGCGGCGAAGACGCCGATGATGGGAAGTCGGTTCGACATTACTGGCCTCCCGCCGCCGGAGCGCGCTTCTGCAGTTCGGGCAGCGGCAGATAGGGCACCACGCCCTGGCCGTTGCCTTGCTCGACGATCACCTTGCCGGAGCCCTGGAGCACCTTTTCCATCGTCTCGAGATAGAGGCGCTTGCGGGTCACTTCCGGCGCCTTGGCGTATTCGTCGTAGACCGAGATGAAGCGCTGCGCCTCACCTTCGGCTTCCTGCACGACACGGTTCTTGTAGGCTGCCGCGTCCTCGCGGACCTGTGCCGCCTCACCGCGTGCCTGGCCGAGTTTCTGGTTGGAGTACTGGTTGGATTCTTCGACGAAGCGATCCTCGTCCTGCTCGGCGCGCTGCACCTCGTCGAAGGCGTCGGCCACTTCGCGCGGCGGCGCGGCGTCCTCGATCGAGATCGCGTTCACCGACAATCCCGTGCCGTATTCGTCCAGCGTCGCCTGGATGATGTCGCGCACGTTGGAGGCGATACCCTGGCGGTCGTCGCGGAAGATGTCCTGAGCCGGTCTGCGGCCGACCACTTCACGCATGGCGCTCTCGGCGACCTGGCGCACCATCACGTCGGGTTCGGCCACGTTGAACAGATAGGCCTTCGGATCCGAGACCTGGTAGGCGACGGAGAACTTCACGTCGACGATGTTCTGGTCGCCCGAAAGCATCAGGCCGGATGAGGTGCTGCCGCGCACTTCGCCGATGTCGACGAGCTTTTCGGCGGTGTTGACCTTCTCGACCGTTTCGATCGGCCACCAGTGGAAATGCAGGCCCGGCTGCGACAGCTCTTCCTTCGGCTTGCCGAACCGCAGCTCGACCGCGATCTCGTCGGGCTGCACCGTGTAGACCGTCTGGAATGCCCACAGCGCGACCAGGCCGGCCGCGATCAGGCCGAACAGTGCTGGGCTGGAGCCGCCGCCGCCCGGCAGCGCGCGCTTCAGCTTGTCCTGGCCGCGCCGGATGATGTCCTCGAGATCGGGGGGCGATCCGGGAGGTCCGCTCGGTCGTGGTCCCTGCCCCCAGGGTCCGCCGCCACCGCCGCCGCCGCCGCCCCAAGGGCCGCCGCTGCCGCCTCCACTCTGATTGTTCCAGGGCATGAATGTCCTTTCGACTGCACGATGACGACGGCCGCGCCTGAAACGGCCACCCATTTACTGATACCATCTATAGGGATGCAACAACGTGCTTTCAACGCGACGGTCGGCTGCATGCCGTCCTTTCGCTACAGATGTATGAACGAAATCCTTTACTGCGCCGCCGATCGCCTCCGGTAAATGGTATAGCGTGTCGCATGGCTGTCTTTTTCGCCGGCGGGAAACTCCTCCGAGCTGGCGACGGACCATGTGCTCGGGTCAATCTCGGGAAAGCGCGTGTCGCCGTCGGGAGAAGTCATGACATGCGTGACATGCAGCCGGTCGGCGATCGGCAGCGCCTGGCGATAGATTTCGCCGCCGCCGATCACGCAAATCTCGTCGGCGCCCGCCAGGCAACGCCCTCGCGCGGTCGCCAGCGTGACCGCATCCTTCAGAGAGTGCACCACCTCGGCCCCCTCGGCGCGATAGCCCTGGTCGCGGGTCACCACGATGTTGATGCGCCCCGGCAGAGGCCGCTTCGGAAAGCTTTCCCACGTCTTGCGCCCCATGACGATCGGCTTGCCCAACGTGTCGGCCTTGAAGCGCTTGAGATCGCTGGAGAGCCGCCAAGGCAGGCCGTTGTCGCGGCCGATCACGCCGTTCTCCGCAATCGCAACGTAGATCGCTATGTCCATCGGCCGCACTTTCCTGTCCGGGCGAATCTACGCCCCGCCTCTTACCTGCCGGTATCGTAGGATTGCAGGATCAGAATATCGACATCGCGTTCGGGATAAAAATTCTCGGCCACCATCTCGAAGGTCGTCGGTCCGGTCTTCTTCACGCCCGTTCCGCAGAAGCTGACGATATTGAAGGGATGGCGGAAGAGTTCTTCGGGTTGCGTCATGATGGTTTCCCCCGGAAGCCCGGCCCCGCCCGGCGGGATCGGGCTGGTAAGTTCTAAGTCGCAGCCGAGACCTAGTCCAGCTTGCCGCAAAGCCTGGCCGCCAGCGGCACCTTCCCGATGCAATCAAAAGTGAGTCGACACCGGTTCTGGTTGTAGCGCACAGTGAAATTGGAGAGGGAACACAACGATAACGATAAGGGAGGTCGCATGTCCGAGCATGCCAGGTCTCTTTCCCCCGAAGACCTTGAGATGCTGGCGCGGGTTCTTGCCCGAAGCCTGCCCACCGCCCCGACATCGGAAGACAGGGAGATGCAGGCGGCATCGCTGGTCTGCCTGTTCGGCACCGGCGTGACCGACGAGGCGCGCCTCACCCAACTGATGCGGGGTTGCCGCAGGGTATATCCGCCCATGCCCTCCCTGAACCTGCAAGCGTCGATCCATCACTGACTTTGCGTGACCGCGAAATGCCGGCGGTTCTCGGCGGCTTCGGCCGCACGGCTTGCTGCAGCGTCGTCCTCCGGGTGGGCGGCGCTGCGCAGTTCCGGCGGTCGGATGAGGCGGCAGGCCCGTGCCTGGCACCGCATTGGTGCGGGCCCCCGCTTCGAAAACACCCGTTGCAAGAAGGCCAGTCCGCACCGGACCGGCAATCAGGAGTGCGGCCCCAGTTACGGGCCTCCGCCGCTCAGAAATCCATTCCGGGGGCCGGCATCGGCGGTGTCGCCTCTTTCTTCGGTCTCTCGGCGATCATCGCCTCGGTCGTAACCAGCAGTCCGGCGACCGAGGCGGCATCCTGAAGGGCAGTGCGAACCACCTTCGCCGGATCGATCACGCCCTGCTTGTAGAGATCGCCGAACAGGTTGGTCTGCGCATTCCAGCCAAACGCGAAATCGGCCTGTTCGCGCAGCTTGCCGACGATAATCGAGCCTTCCGCGCCGGCATTCTCGGCGATCTGGCGCACCGGCGTCTCGACCGCGCGGCGCACGATGTCGACACCCGTCTTCTGGTCGGGATTGTCGGTCTGCACCGTGGCGAGCGCGCTTGCGGCCCTCAACAGGGCCACGCCCCCGCCGGGCAGGATGCCTTCCTCGACGGCCGCCCGCGTTGCGTGCAGCGCGTCGTCGACGCGGTCCTTGCGTTCCCGCACCTCGACTTCGGTCGAGCCGCCCACCCTGATCACCGCCACGCCGCCGGCAAGCTTGGCCAGCCGCTCCTGCAGCTTCTCCCGGTCGTAGTCCGACGTGGTCTCCTCGATCTGCGCCTTGATCTGCGCGATCCGCCGCTGGATTTCCTCCGTCTTGCCGGCGCCTTCCACGATGGTCGTGCTTTCCTTCTCGATGACCACCTTCTTGGCGCGCCCCAACATGGCGAGGGTCACGTTCTCCAGCTTGATGCCGAGATCCTCGGAGATCGCCGTTCCGCCGGTGAGGATGGCGATGTCCTCCAGCATGGCCTTGCGGCGGTCGCCGAAGCCGGGCGCCTTGACGGCTGCGATCCTGAAGCCGCCCCTGAGCTTGTTGACCACGAGCGTGGCCAGCGCCTCACCCTCGATGTCCTCGGCGATGATCAGCAGCGGCTGGCCGGACTGGACCACGGCTTCGAGGATCGGCAGCATCGCCTGCAGGTTGCCGAGCTTCTTCTCGTGGATCAGGACGTAGGGCTCCTCCAGCTCGGCGCGCATCTTGTCCGGATTGGTGACGAAATATGGGCTGAGGTAGCCGCGGTCGAACTGCATGCCTTCGACGATCTCGAGTTCCGTCACGGCGGTCTTGGCTTCCTCGACGGTGATGACGCCGGTGTTGCCGACCTTGTCCATCGCTTCCGCCAGGAAGCGCCCGATCTCGGTGTCGCCATTGGCCGAGATGGTGCCGACCTGGGCGATCTCGTCGTTCCTGGTCACCTTGCGGGCATGGCGCTTCAACTCCTCGACGACGGCCTCGACCGCCTTGTCGATGCCGCGCTTGAGATCCATCGGGTTCATGCCGGCGGCAACCGCCTTGGCGCCCTCCTGGACGATCGCCTGGGCCAGGATAGTCGCTGTGGTCGTGCCGTCGCCCGCCACGTCGCTCGTCTTCGAGGCGACCTCGCGCACCATCTGGGCGCCCATGTTCTCGAACTTGTCCTCGAGTTCGATCTCCTTGGCGACCGTCACGCCGTCCTTGGTGATGCGCGGGGCGCCGAACGCTTTCTCGATGACGACGTTGCGCCCCTTGGGGCCGAGCGTGACCTTGACGGCATTGGCGAGGACATCGACACCACGCAGCATCTTGGCCCGTGCGTCGCCGTGAAACCTGACTTCCTTGGCAGCCATCGTCCTACTCCTTCATCGGCAGCATCGCGTTGGCCATTCTGTCGACGTCGAGCCGCCGGATAGGGATTTTCACGCGCGGCGGCCCGTCTGGCAACAACTTCCGACTGCAACGGCCGCCGCCCGCCCTGTCCCGCGCGGAAACGCGGCGACGTCACTCGCATTGCGACCACGCGTGCCGCTGACGGAGATCAGATGGGTATGTCCCGGCCCCTCTTCGGATATATCTTCCAAGGTTCCAGCGTGACGATGGCCTTTTCGAGGATCCCCGTGGATCGGGCAAATCCGGCGAAGGCGCTGCGCGCTTTTTCCGGCGCCATCGAGCCTTCGCAGGCCGCCCGGCACGCCCTCACGGCCGTCTGGTAGATCGGCCCGCGCCGCGTTGCCGGCCAGGTTCCGAGGAAGGTCAGGGCTTCGTCTATGCAGGCAATTTCTCGTATCCGGTCCTCGCCCTCCTTCACCAGGACGGGATTGCCGAACGGTTTGGCTTCCATCGCAGTCTCCATGCAACAGAGGCGGCCCGGCCCCACGCCGGGCACGGTATTGATAGGGAAAAGCACAGCGCACGGCTAGGAGAAAAAATAATACAGGTTAAGGACCGCCGACTCGCACGCAAGAACGCGCCAGCGGCATTTCGGTTCCGTTGTGTCACCGGTCGAGCGGCCGGCTCGGCCTACACGGCGATGGGCGCGCGGATGCTCGCGTCGGCGACGTAGTTGTCGAGCCGGAAATCCTCGAAGCGGAAAGCGAAGAGATCCTTCACCTCGGGATTGATCCGCATGGTGGGCAGAGCCTTCGGCGTACGCCCGAGCTGCTCGCGCGCCTGTTCAAAATGATTGTGGTAGATATGCGCGTCGCCGAGCGTATGGACGAAGTCGCCCGGCTTCAGCCCCGTCACCTGCGCCACCATCATCGTCAGCAGCGCATAGGAGGCGATGTTGAACGGCACGCCGAGGAAGATATCGGCCGAGCGCTGGTAGAGCTGGCACGACAGCCGGCCGTCGGAGACATAGAACTGGAACAGGCAGTGGCACGGCGGCAGCGCCATGGCGTCCACCTCCTCCGGATTCCACGCCGAGACGATCAGCCGACGCGAATTCGGGTTCTTGCGGATCTGCACCAGAAGGTTGGCGATCTGGTCGATCTCGCCGCCGTCGCGCGTCGGCCAGGAGCGCCACTGCTTGCCGTAGACCGGGCCGAGGTCGCCGTTCTCGTCGGCCCACTCGTCCCAGATCGAGACGCCATTGTCCTTGAGATACTTGATGTTGGTATCACCCGCCAGGAACCACAGCAGCTCGTGGATAATCGACTTCAGGTGCAGCTTCTTGGTGGTGAGGACGGGAAAGCCCTTCGCCAGGTCGAAGCGCATCTGGTGGCCGAAGACCGAGCGCGTGCCGGTTCCGGTGCGGTCGCCGCGGTCGGAGCCGTTTTCCATCACATGGCTGAGAAGGTCGAGATACTGGCGCATCGGTCGGGGCTCGATTCGTGTAGCGCCCGATCATAGCCGCCAAAGGCGCCGGAGGAAACGAACGCCGCGCCGTTTCCCCAGACTCGCCGCCGCATCCGGGGCCCATGCCGCTTCGGCGACCGGACACCGGCATTGCTGCCTGGCTGCCCGCGTCGCCGGATCAGGCGTCGGCCCGCGGCCTCCGCGGCGCTCAGAGCGCGCCGAGCTTCCCGAGTTCCTTCGCCACCAGATAGTAGAAGGTGACGCGGCTCTTGGTGTTGTCCGCCGACATCGCCTTGCAGACCTTCTCCAGCGCGCCGTCAGCCTTCTTGGCATCCTCGACGCCGAGCTTCTTGGCGATCCAGCCGGCCTTCACGCGGTCCAGTTCCTTCTGGTCGGTGCAGGAGACGAGCGACGAATCGCGATTGCGCAGTGCAATTCCCAGGTGCTTGACGATCTTGCTCACCGCCTCGTCCTTGGCGCCGGCATCGTATTTCTTCACGTCTGCAAGGTAATCGGTCATGTAAGTCCCCTCCTAGGCGGTTGACCTCTGTTCGGATGCCCCCCGAGTTCGCCGCTGGCCATGCCTTGCGGCGGGTCGCGAGCTTCGTTTCGCGCATGGCGCGAGTCAACCCCGCCTGTTCGCGTGGACCACAATTCGGTTGCGGATGGAGCGGTCGGCTTGCGGTTCCGCCCTTCCCTTTTGCGCCAGGCCTCCCTATATTCGCCCCGTCAGCTCGACTGACTATGGCAATAAACTGCCGATGAAATAAGCCATTCGGACCCGGGGGCGGTACCCGGCGCCTCCACCAAAAGCCGCCGTTCAATTGCGACGGTTTTTGCTGGGGGCGAAATAGGATCGACGAGGGTGTAAAGATCGGACTTTTGCCCGGCATTGTACCACCGTTATCGGGCTAAACTTATAGTTGCCAACGACAACTATGCGGAAGCGCGTCTCGCTGCTTAATGCGGCGCGATAGCTTCAAATCAAGTCCTAGCGGTTCGCACTTCTAGGCGGGGTTCGGAGGTACCTGGCAACAGAAACCTCCACTTCTCCCCCCCCCTTTACTCCTCTTTTTCAGTTTGCCGGCCTTCTCTGGCTTTCTGTTGCCGGCATTTGCCTGGTGGCGTCAGCCTGCCTGCGCATGGCCGGTCCCGTTCATTTTCGGAGACCCTCATGATCCCAGGCACCGATCGTTTCCACGTGCTCACCGGCGGCCCCGGCTCGGGCAAGACGGCGCTGATTGACGCCCTCGCCGCGGCCAGCCATTCCACCATGGTCGAGGCCGGCCGAGGCATCATCCGCGATCAGATCGCGATCGACGGCCCCGGCCTGCCCTGGCGCGATCCCACGCTCTTTGCCGAACTGATGCTGAGTTGGGAAATGCGCTCGCACGCCATGGCAGCCGCACTGCCCGGTCCCGTGTTCTTCGACCGCGGCATGCCTGATGTCGTCGGCTACCTGCGCCTCACGGGCCTGCCGGTGCCGGCCCATGTCGAGCAAGCCGCCCGCGGCTATCGCTACGCCAAGACGGTGTTCATCCTGCCCCATTGGCCCGAAATCTTCGCCCGGGACAGCGAGAGACGGCAGGACGGGGACGAGGCCCGTCGTACCCATGCCAGCATGGTCGAGAGCTACAGGGAGTTTGGCTACGATCTGATCGAGGTGCCAAAGGCGCCGGTGCACGTGCGCCTGCGCTTCGTGCTGGAGCAATCGCAGCCGGCCTAGGCCGCGCTCGGCAGTTGCACCCCTTCGGCGAAGGTACGGTTACGGCCGGCGCGCTTGGCCGCATAGAGGATCTTGTCGGCGCGGGCGATGGCGTCCCACAATCCTTCGTCCGGATGGAGTTCGGCAATGCCGAAGCTGCAGGTCACGACGAAATCGTCCGGCAACTCGGCGAAACGCAGGCCGGCAATCTCGCGCCGCAACTGTTCAGTCAACCTGAACGCGTCCTTGACCGTACTGGCTTTGAGGCAAAGGACGAACTCCTCGCCGCCGGTGCGCGCTGCCACGTCGCCGCTGCGCAGCCGGCGCCTGATGACGCCGGCGACATTCGTCAGCACCATGTCGCCGGCGGCATGCCCGAAGCTGTCGTTGATGCCCTTGAAGCGATCAATGTCGCACGCAACGATGCTCAGCGGCTTGTGCCTGCTGGTCGCAAGCAGGCGTGCCTCCCGCCCCTGCAGGCCGCGGCGGTTCAGCAGCCCCGTCAGCGGGTCTGAGTCGCGCTCGGTCTTCAACCCCAGCACGATGTCGGCACAAACGACGACCAGAAGCCCCAGCCCCATGGCCGCACCGAGCACCGACATGGTGAATTGCGCCCAGATCCAGAAGTCCGATTCAAAAAATGCATCGACATCGTCGGTTGGAACCGAGTTGCCGTCGAGCATGACGCGGACGAAGAAGGTCAGTCCGAGCCCGAGCAGCAGCCAGAGCATGGCGCGGTCGATGACGCTGCCGCGCATCAGGCCGCGCAACTTCCACGC
The DNA here is from genome assembly GCF_037625995.1 of Aminobacter sp. Piv2-1. NCBI lineage: Bacteria > Pseudomonadati > Pseudomonadota > Alphaproteobacteria > Hyphomicrobiales > Phyllobacteriaceae > Aminobacter > Aminobacter sp. Piv2-1. The sequence goes on along the minus strand of NZ_JARKMU010000009.1, from coordinate 147,441 downwards.
GCCATTCAGGATGATGCTGCCCATGCCGACATTGAGCGCATAGACGCGGATCTGGAGGTTGTTCTCGACGTAGTAGAAATAGCAGAGCACACCGACGATGGCTGCGAACCAGGCGGCGTGCAGCCCGAGCGGCATCGACCGGCCCGAACGCGCGAGTACACCTTCCACCAGCAGCAGCGGCCCGGCGGTGTAGAGCATGGCGGATACGATGGTGTTGTAGCCGATATCGGGCGGCCACAGCGCAAACTGCACGATCGTGCCAAACCCGACAGCCGCAAATGCCAAAGCAAAGAACAGCAAGTGCCGACGACGGCGCTCCAGCAGCCATACGCAGAAGAAAGTGGCCGCGAAGAGCAGCAACAGGGCGGAAGGAATGAATTTCAAGATTATTCGCGGCCTTCGGCGTCGTCGCTCTACTTCCAGTGGTCTTGGTGCAGACTTACCCGCCCTTAGTAAACAAGACCATATCAAGGTCGTATGACGTGGACCGCGAACATTGGTCCAGATGTGCAAAATGCCCGCCGGATGGCGGGCACTGATATCAGGAGCCGGGCGTGGTCTGGCCCCGGAAGCTCATTCGGCCGGAACCTCGGCCACTTCCCGGCCGCGTCCCAGCGTCACCTGGGCCAGCACGAAGGCGATCACGGCCGAAATGGTGATGCCGAAGACCATCGGCAGCGGCGTGCCGTCGAAGAACAGGCCGGCGATGGCCATGGCGACCGCGCCTGTGGCGAAATGCAGCGTGCCCATCAGCGCCGAGGCAGTACCGGCGATCTCGCCGTGCTCTTCCATCGCCAGCACCGAGGTGGTCGGGATGACGAGGCCGAGGAAGCCGTAGCCGATGAACAACAGCGTCGCCAGCACGTCGAGGCGGTCGACGCCCGAGGCGAAGACGGCGAGCAGCACCACCATCGTCGTGGCGTAGCCGACGACCGCGACCCGCACCACCCGCCTCAGCCCGAAACGCTCGGTCAGCAGGCCGGTCAGCTGCGACATGCCGATGAAGGCCACCGCGTTGATCGAGAAGAACACGCTGTAGACCGACGGCGACAGGCCGTAGTGGTCGATCAGGATGAAGGACGAGTTGGCGAGATAGACGAAGAAGCTGGCGATGCCGAAGCCGCCGATGAACGTCAGGCCGAGGAAATTGCGGTCGCCGAGCAGGAAGCGGTAGCCGACGAGCGCACTGCGGATCGAGCTTCCGGCGCGATGTTCGGCCGGACGCGTCTCGTTCAGCGAGGTCGCGAGCAGGACCACCGCCAGCACCGCGGCGCCCGTCACGGTCCAGAACACGGCGCGCCAGCCGAAGCTCTCGATCACCAGGCTGCCGGTCAGCGGCGCCAGGATCGGCGAGACGCTGAACACCAGCATAAGCAGCGACATCAGCCGGGCAGCTTCGGTGCCCGTGTGCAGGTCGCGCACCACGGCGCGCGGCACCACCATGCCGGCGGAAGCGCCGAGGCCCTGCAGGAAGCGGAAGCCGATCAGCCATTCGACGTCGGGCGCGAGTGCCGCACCGATGCCGCCGACGGCGAACAGCCCCAGCCCGAGATAGAGCGGCGGCTTGCGGCCGATCATGTCGGAGATCGGGCCAACCACGATCTGCGCCAGCCCCATGGACAGGAAGAACACCAAGAGGCTCATCTGCACGGCGGCGGTGCCCGCATTGAGGTCGGCGCCGATCGAGGGCAGCGCCGGGAGATACATGTCGATGGCGAACGGTCCGATGGCCGACAAAAGGCCGAGCACGACCGCTACGCGGAGGAATTGTGGTGTCATGGCGTGATACTTTCGGTCTGGTTTCGGTCGCGGTTGCCGCGACGCGCAATCCAATGACGTTCGACAATCCGCGATTCCGACTCCTCCCGAACCGGAACGCCAGATAGAGTACATATTTTTAGACAGACTTGTCCAAATCGTCAATCAGGCGTATATAAAAAATCCATGACACCTGCCGACACTCCTGACATTTCCGTCCATCGCAGCCACAGCGCCAAGCGGCATTCGATCATCGACGCCGCCGCGTCCGTCTTTTGTCGCGAAGGTTTCGCCGGCGCCAACATCGACCTGATTGCGGCCGAGGCGGGCGTGTCGCGCCAGACCGTCTACAATCACCATGGCGACAAGGAGAATCTGCTCGTCGCGGTCGTCCGCGAGATCACCGAGCGCATCAATGCTGGCGTGTTCGAAACATTGGCGACCTTCCCCGACAAGCCGGTCGATCTGGAGGCGGAACTGGTCGCCTTCGCCGTGCGGCTCAACCAGAACTGCATGTGCAATCGCGACGGAAAGTTCCTGCGCAAGCTGCTGCAGGCCGAGGGCTCTCGTTATCCCGAACTCTTCGCCGGCTGGCGCGAACACGGCCCGGCCAAGACCTGGGCAGCACTTGCTGCGCGCTTTGCCCGGCTTGCACATGCCGGCTGGCTGGAAATCGACGATCCAGACGTCGCTGCGCGCCAGTTCCTGGCCCTCGTCAATGCCGACCTGCAGATGGCGATGATCTTCGGCGACACCCTCTCGGAAGAGCAGTTGCGGCAGGCCGCGACCAATGCGGTGCGCACCTTCCTCCGCGCCTTCGGCAAGGCGCGTCGGAACACGACCTGAGCAACCCCAATAAGGCGCTATATCTGGTTTACGACGGCCTCAAGCTTGATTACAGGTAAGGGGACGATTCACTCGGACCCCCGCACCGACATATGGCCGAAGATCAGATCCGCTACGACATTCTCGCCCAGGAGGCACTGCGCGGCGTCATGCGCAAAGTCCTGGCGGAAGTCGCGCGCACAGGCCTCCCGGGGAACCATCATTTCTTCATCACCTTCATGACCGGTGCGCCGGGCGTGCGCATATCGAGCCGCCTGCGCGAGCGATATCCGGAGCAGATGACCATCGTCATCCAGTTCCAGTACTGGGACCTGAAGGTGACCGACACCGGCTTCGAGGTCGGCCTTTCCTTCTCCGACGTGCCGGAAAAGCTCGAGATTCCGTTCTCCGCCGTGCGCGGCTTCTACGACCCTTCGGTCAATTTCGAGCTCGAGTTCGAGGTCAAGACCGAGACTGCGGACGACGAAGCGCCGGCCGCCGAGCCGGTTGCCATCTCCAAACCGGCCGAGCACAAGCCCGCTTCGAAGAAGAAGGCCGCGGATTCCGAAGCCAAGGAAGCTCAGGACGAGGCGGCGCCCGCCAAGAGCGCCGACGTGGTCTCGCTCGACGCATTCCGCAAGAAGTAGCGACCGGACGAGGAGGCCATGGCCGACATCGTCAATCTCAGGCAGTTCAGGAAGCAGAAGGCGCTCAGCGAGCGGGAGGCAACCGCCGAGCAGAATCGCGCGCTTCACGGACGAACCAAGGCCGAAAGGCAACGGGACCTGCTTGAGGCCGACCGCGCCGGCAAGTTCGTCGACGGTCACCGCCGCAACCCCGCCGCTGAAAAGCCTGACCGGTGAGCCTGGTCGAAAAGCGCTCGGTGACCATCCGCGGGCATCGCACCAGCTATTCGCTCGAAAAGCCCTTCCATGACGATCTCGTCGCCATCGCGACGGCGCGCGGCATGGCCCTCGCCGCGCTGATCGCCGAAGTCGACGACCGGCGCCCGCGCGAGGCCAACCTGTCCTCTGCGCTCAGGCTGTTCGTGCTCGAAGAGGCCAAGCGCTCCACGGCCGGCACCGCTCGCGCGCCCGGCCGGTAGGCGCCGGCAAGCTGCCGCTACTGGCTCTCCAGCGATTTGAAGAACTCTTCTATGGTCTGCGGTTCGAGCTTCTTCTTCGGTAGCACCAGGGGCGCGGCGGGATCGGTGGGCACAGCCGCGTCGGGCAGGTCGAGCGGCCGGACCTCCGGCAGCGGCGCCCGCTCGATCGCGGGGCGCGCGGGCTGCTGTTCGGCCTCGCGCCGCGCCCTGTCTTCGGCCTCGCGCCGCGCCTTGTCCTCGGCCTCGATCCGAGCTTTTTCCTCGGCCTGCCGCGCCTGCTCCAGCACCTGCTGGCGAGCCCGCTCTTCCGCTGCCCGGCGCTCCGCATCCTCGGCCGCGTGAGCCTCCGCCTCGGCCTGCGCCCGGGCCGCGGCCTCCGCGGCGCGCGCCTCTTCCTCCGCCTTGCGGCGCGCTTCCTCAGCGCGGGCCTTGGACTCCTGCTCGGCTCGTTTGCGCGCTTCCTCGGTCAGCCGTGCCTCCTCGGCAACGCGCTCCCGCTCTGCCTGCAGCGCCGCGAAATAGCGCGTTTCCCGCCGCAGCCGCTGCTTTTCGAGCAGTGCCGACTGCATCGCCTCGACCCGGGCCTGTTCCTTCTCCAGCGCCCGCTGGGTCAGGAACTGCGCCATCGGCTCGCTGTCGAAGCGCCGAACCGTTGCCCCCGGCTTGCCTTCCATCGTGAAGCGCAGCGCTGGTTCACTCCCCGCCACCTCCTCGTCGCCGGGCGCATAGGCGATGCTGCCGCTGCCGCTCACCGTGCCGCCGCCGAGATCGGCGCGCAGGTCTGCGGAAATGGTCGCGACCGAATTCTTCAGCGTGATCGGCGGCACGCGCAGTATGCCGCCTGCGAGCGTGAACGCTACTTCCGCCCGTTCGGCCGCGAAGCTGCCCTCGCTCGCGATCTTCGGCGCGAACTCCGCCACCCGCACGGCATTGATGTCGCGGCCGAGCGCGTCGGCGCGCGCGATCAGCGCAGGCAGGGCATCGGGGTTGAAGCCTTGCAGCGTAATCCCGTCCACGCTCGCCGTGCCGGACCCCGACAGCGACGCCGCCAGTCCCCCGACCGACTTGCCGCTCGCCGACAGCGAAGCCGAGAAATCGCCCTTGCCGCCGAGGCCAGCCAGACCGGGCATCGCCGATACGTCCGATCCGTCGAGCTTCAGTTGCGCGGTAAGCAGCGCGGTGCCGCCGTTGTTCTTCAGTTCGGCCTGGCCGTCGAGGTTGCCGCCATAGAGCTTGGCCTTGAGCCCCGAGACGCGCAGCGACTGGCCGTCGAGTTTCAGCGCCAGCACCGCGTCGCTGGCCGTGACCAGGGGCTCGGCCGCAAGCGTGGCCGCGACGATTTCGAGATCGGCGCCGAACGGAGCCGTCGACTTCTGCGCAAACGGCGTCGCCGGCCATGCGCCTTGGTCACTGCCGTCCAGCGCGTTCGCGCCGGTCAGCATCTCGGCGAGGCGAGTGAGATCGAGTTCGTCCAGGGTCAGCGAACCGCCGAACTGCGGCACGCCGTCGGCAAGGTCGACCGCGATGCTGCCCACCACCGCCCCTTCGTTGACAGAGCCATCGAGCCGGTCGAGCACGAGCGGCCCGCCGGCATAGCTGGCGTCCGCCGCGAGCTCCACCCGCGTGCCGGTTCCCAGGCCGGGAAGCGACACGCCGGAGGTCATCAGCCAGGGCTCGATGTCGGCGGCCTTCAGGATCGCCCGGCCGTTCAGGCTCGGGCCTTCCTGGCGCAGCGCCACCCTGCCCGCAAAGCTTGCGGAAGCGTCTTCGCCCTTGAAGTTCGCGGTCACGTCGAGCCCGCGGCGGGCAGCACCATCGGCCTTGACCTCGATCTCGCCGGGGCCGACCAATCCCAGCGGCAGCACCGGCAGGCCCGCCAGCGCCAGCAGCGAGGTTGCATCCTCGTTGCGGGCGGAAAGCTCGAGCTTCGCCTGCGCAAGGCCCGCATCGCCCGAGTATGCCGGTGCTGAAAGCGTCGCAAGCAGCGCCGAGCCGCCGGCCTCGCCCTGCGCGCTGAAGGCCACGCCTGTCGTGCCGTCGCCGTTCTCGACGGCGCTCGCCACGACATCGATGCGCGCGTCGGCCAGCAGCCCCGGGGTCGCGGCCACCTGTTGCGCGAGCCCGGCAAGCAGCCGGTTTGCCGGCTGCTGCGCGGCAGCCAGTTGCACCAGCGGCGCAAGATCCACGGCCACCACCGAGGCGTCGACATTGCCGGTTGGCGCCGCCGGAAAGTCCTTGATCCTGCCTGTCGCGCTCACCGAGGCGCCCGCCAGCCCACCGACCGACAGCCTGTCGATCTCCAGCACGCCTTCGCGCAGGCGCAGCGCCGTGTCGACCGTGTCGGCGCGGACGCCGGCGAGGCCCACTGGCCCGGCCCGCACGGCGAGGTCGAGGTCCGTGTCGGCGAAACGGTTGACGCCCGCGTCGGTCACGAACAGGCTTGCAAAGGCGCGCAGGCCCTCGACGTCGAGCTCTCCGCCGTCGAGCTTCATGGTCACCGAGGCGCGTGCATCGCCCGGCTGCAGGCTGTCCAACTCGCCCTTGAATTTCGCCGTGCCGAGAATCAGTTCGACGTTGTCGAACCTTTGCTGCTCGCGCGTCAGCGCCACCCTGGCCTTGAAGCCGGCGGCCGGCAGCCGCCGCACCGCCTCGTCGACGTCCCTGGCCACCCACGCCGCGAAGCCGGATGGCTGGCCAACCGCAAGCAACAGGTTTCCGTCGAAGCCGAAGCCGTCGCCGGTGCGGAGGAAGCCATCGGCCTCGAGCCGGGTCCGGCCCGGCAGGGTCGCCGCCATCGACTTCAGCTTCCAGCCGCCATCGCCCGGCTCGGCCGACAGCCTGACGTCGCGCACGGTGGTGTCGCCGGTGACGATCGCCGGCAGGTCCACCTCCACCGTTCCGGGAATGGTGGGTTTCGGCAGTCCGACCAGAACCTGCTCCAGCGCCGAAAGCCGCTGCGACACCGAAAGAGCCGCACCTGCCTGTTCGCCGCCAACGGCCTCGTCGAAGCGCACTTGCGCGCCCTTCGCGGTAATCGAGAACTTCGGCTCCGCCCCGAGGTCGACCACGGCACTGCCGTCCGCGGTATAGGGGTCGTCAAGCGGCCCGGTTTCGAAGCGGAACTCCTCGACCGCGAGCCTGGCGTGGTCCAGCGCGAACTTGCCCTTCAGCCTGAAGCCGGGATCGGCGGCCTCTTCCGGCTTCGCCTTGGCCGTCCCCGCACCCGGTTTGATTTCGGGCTCGCTCGCCGTGACGTCGAAGCCGCCGGCATAAAGCACCCGCCCGCCCGGCGCGCTGACATTGCCGTCGCTCTCCAGCGCAAAGCCGTAGCCTGCCGGCGTCGCGCGTACCCTGAGCCGCATCTGGCCGTCGGCGTCCGCCGCACCCGTAGACGCCGTCAGCCGCGTGGCCACCCCATCGACGCGCAAGCCACCGTCGATCCGCCAGGGGCCGGTGAGCGCCCGCGCCGACACCACCGTATCGATTTCCGACAGCACCAGGTTGCGTGCGCCGGACGCGTGCCGGATCGTCACCTGACCGTCGGTGACCGTCAGCTTTTCGATGGCGATCTGCCTGACGTTGAAGGGCGCCGACGGCCGCATCGTCCAGTCGACCGTGCCATCGGCGGCCACGTCGATGACCGCCTTCGGTCGCACCAGCCGCATGTCGAAGATGAAGAACTCGCCGCTGAGCAACGGGGCGAGTTCGGCATCCATCGAGAAGGTCTCGACCGTCATCGCCGGTTCGGCGCCGTCGCCCACGATCACGTCGGAAAAGGTCACTGACGGAAACGGCAGGATGCGCGCGGTGACCTCGCCCTCGACGGTCACCTTGCGGCCGAGGATCGCGCTTGCCTGGCGCTCGAAATCGGCCTTGTAGCCCGACCAGTCGACAAAATACGGTCCCACCAGCGCCGCGAACAGCACCAGGACGAACATTCCACCAACGATTACAAACAGGCGAGCGAGCATTGCCTCGGGGCAAATCTTTTCATGCGTCCCGGGCATCTAGCCGAGGAGCGTGGTCATTTGGTGACATGCTGGGCCGCGGCGCGTCAACGCCGCGGCTGGCATGCCCCCACAAAAAGCGAAGGCTTTCGGCCACCTTCCAGGCGGTCCGGTTGCCGGCCAGGCATCCGGATCGCCGGTTGTTATGCAGCGCGGCGCATGCGGATCACCTCGAGCGGCCGGCCTTCGTCGTCCTCGTCGTGCCTGAGCGTCTCGGCGAAGCCCAGTCGTCGGTAGAAGCCGACGGCCGTGTCATTGGCGGCATAGACCTCGACCTCGAGGTCACCCTTCAACCCTGCCGCGTGCAGCACCAGTGCCTTGCCCAGTCCGTGGCCATGGGCCGCAGGATCGACGAACAACCCGCCGATGAAGTCGTCGATCAGGCCGATGAAGCCTGCAGGCTCGCCGTCGAGCTCGGCCACCCAGTTTTCGGCCTGCGGCAGGTAGAACTCCCTGACCTTGGCCTGCTGGCCGAGCAGGTCGGCCTCGGGCAGGAAGGGATGGCCGACGAAAGAGGCTTCGAGCCATATCTCGGCCAGCCGCTCGCGATCAGCAACGGAATAGGCGCGGATGGTCGCGCCATGAGCGTGTTTCATGGATTTGTCCTTGGAATATGCGTTCAGAGATGGGCGTAAGCACACCCGTTCGGCCCTTCGGCCGCGTCAATCTTCAGGAGATGAAGTCTCTGCGCATGAAATTCCCTGTTGGACGACGTCGGACTAGCAAGCTGCCGCCAAGGGGTCAACGCCTGCCCTACTGCGGCGCCGGCAGGATCTTGCCCGGGTTCATGATGTTGAGCGGATCGAGCGCCTGCTTGATAGCCCGCATCACTTGAACGCCATGGCCGTGCTCGCGCTCCATCAGCCCCATCTTGCCCTGGCCGATGCCGTGCTCGCCGGTCGAGGTGCCGTCCATGGCGATCGCCCGCTCGGCCAGCCGCTTCACGAACTCCTCGGCGCGGCCGATGTCGGCCGGATCGTTCGGATCCATCAGCACCAGCGTATGGAAGTTGCCGTCGCCGACATGGCCGACGATCGGCGCGATCAGCCTGAGGCGTTCGATATCGGCCTCGGTCTCGGCAATGCATTCGGCCAGCCGCGAGATCGGCACGCAGGCATCCGTCGACAGCGCGCGTGCGCCGGGCCGCAGCGTCTGCGATGCCCAATAGGCGTCGTGGCGCGCCTTCCACAACTTCGCCCGCTCCTCGGCCACCTTGGTCCACAGGAACGGCCCGCCGCCATGTTCGGCCGCGATCTCGCCGAAACTTTCCGCCTGCTCGGCCACGCTCGCATCGGAGCCATGGAACTCGAGGAAAAGGCAGGGGCTCTCGGGATAGTCGAGCTTCGAATAGGTCTTCATCGCCCGCATCTGCAGTGCGTTGACCAGTTCGATGCGTGCCACCGGGATGCCCATCTGGATCGTCGCGATCACCGCCTGGCAGGCCGCCTCGACCGTCGGGAACGGGCAGACGCCGCCCGAAATCGCCTGCGGAATGCCCTGCAGTCTGAGCGTGATCTCGGTGATGATGCCGAGCGTGCCTTCCGATCCGACCAGAAGCCGCGTCAGGTCGTAGCCGGCCGAGCTCTTGCGCGCCCGGTGCGAGGTCACCACCTCGCTGCCATCGGCCATGACGGCCCGCAGCGACAGCACGTTCTCGCGCATCGTGCCGTAGCGCACCGCATTGGTGCCCGAGGCGCGGGTCGCCGCCATGCCGCCGAGGCTGGCATTCGCGCCCGGATCGATGGGGAAGAACAGGCCGGTGTCGCGCAGATAGTTGTTCAGTGCCTCGCGCGTCACGCCTGCCTCGACCGTGCAGTCGAGATCGTCGGCATTGACCGAGATTATCTTGTCCATCCGCGACGTGTCGACCGAAATACCGCCGGCGGGCGCGTTTACATGCCCTTCGAGCGAGGTCCCCGTGCCGAAGGCGATCACCGGCACGCGGTGCGCAGCGCAGACCCGCACGACGTCCTGCACGTCGGCAGTGCGTTCGGCGAACACCACGCCGTCCGGCGCCTGGTTGGGCAGGTAGGTGGTGGTGTGGCCGTGCTGCTCGCGGATCGACTGCCCGGTCTGGAATCGCTCGCCGAACTTCTGCTTGAGGATGCCCAGCGCCGCGGCGATCCCCTCCTCGTTGCGGGTCATCGCCTTCAGGTCGCTCAGAGCCATCTTTTCCTCCGCGATTGGAACAGCCTGGCGCCTTGCCGGCACCCTATGCTCCGGTAATCTGCCAGCCCCGGCGGTTTGTCCAGCGCCACCAAAGGCCAAAGTCGAAGAGGATCACCTATGCCAGCCCCGTTCGTCTCGCGCGTCATGGAGGTCGAAAACGACTGGATCGACTACAACGGCCACATGAACATGGCCTACTACAATGTCCTGTTCGACCGCTGCTGCGACCAGGCGCTCGACCTGCTCGGCATGGGCGCTGCCTATGTCCGCGACAGGAAGCTCACCGTCTACACGGCGGAGGTGCATCTCTGCTACGTGCAGGAACTGCACCGCGGCGACAAGGTCACGGCGACCTTCCACCTGCTCGACCACGACGAGAAGCGCTTCCGCGTCTACCAGGAACTGCACCATGTCGACGGATGGCTGGCCGCGACCTCGGAAAACCTGTCGCTCCATGTCGACATGAGCGGCCCGAAGGTGGCTCCCATGCCAGCCGACATCATGGCCAACCTCGAGACGATGCGCGCCGCCCACTCGGCACTGCCCATGCCCGAGCGCGCCGGCCGGTCGATCGGCATCAGGCGCAAGTCGGCATAGTGGCCTCGGCGCCACAGGCGATTAACCTTACCTGTTCATAACCTGAATCGCAGCCGGCGGTTCGTTGATCGGCCGCCGCCTCGCCCCGAAAATCCGACGCAGCGAAGTTGAGTCGCGGCGGCGGGCACCGGACGGCTTGAGGCAAGGCATGCACACGGACATAGAAGCGACGGCCAGCAAGCTTGCCTGCGATCCCCGCATCAGCGATTACGATTTCTGGCGCTCGCTCAGGAACCTCAACAACGAGATATTCGAGATCGCCAACAACAACGGGCCGATCCCGATCGAGATGCTACGCTGGCGCGTCATCCTGCGCCAGGCGCGCTCCAAGCGCGGGGTCGTCTGAGCGCTTCGCCGCGCCAGGCCGGCTGGCCCGGCCGTTCGGGCGGCCGTCGGCCAGCCTTAGCGAATGGGGGCCTAGCCCAGCTTCTCCTTCAAGAACTTGATCGTCCGCCCCCAGGCCAGTTCCGCCGCAGCCTTGTTGTAGCGAGCTTCCGATGTGTCGTTGTTGAAGGCGTGCTGAGCCCCTTCGTAGACGAAGATCTGGAAATCCTTGCCGGCCTTTTCCAGCGCCGCCTTGTAGGCATCGATGCCGGCGTTGATACGCTCGTCCATGCCGGCATAGTGCAGCAGCATCGCCGCCTTGATCCTGGCGACGGCGGCCCCGTCCTTGGGCTGGGCGCCATAATAGGCGACAGCGGCCTTGAGGTCGGGCGCATTGACGGCGAGCAGGTTGACCGTGCCGCCGCCCCAGCAGAAGCCCACGGTGCCGACATTGCCGTTAGAAAGCTCGTGCGCCTTGAGGAAGGCAACCGTCGCCACGCCGTTCGCCACCGTCTGCGCCGGATCCAGCTCGCCGAACATCTCGCGCGCCTTGTCCTCGTCGGCTGGCGTTCCGCCCAGCGGCGACAGATAGTCGGGCGCAAGCGCGACGAAGCCTTCGAGCGCGATCCTGCGCGCCACGTCGCGGATATGCGGGTTCAGTCCCCGGTTCTCGTGGATGACGATGACGGCGGGCAGCTTGCCGGACTGGTCGGCGGGCCTGACGAGATAGCCCTTCATCTCGCCCGTGCCGCCCGGATAGGCAATGTCCTCGCCCTTCAGCCGCCGGTCGTCCTCGGCCACGATCGCCGCCTGCGCCTGATTGGCCGCGAGCATCGGCGCGATCGCCGCCGCCGCCGCGGCCGTCCCGGTGAGCCTGGTCAGCTTCTCCATGAAGCCGCGCCGGTCGAGCGTCAGGTGGGTATATTCGTCATAGGCGTCGATCATCGCCTGGGTGATGGCAGGTCCGGTCATGTCGCGCTCCTGTCTTGCCTGTATCGGCAACGAATCTAGCGCGCGAAATCTTCACCGCTCTCACTGTTGCGTGATCCGGATTGCCGGAATTTGCCACGATCGGGCGTGCCCGCCCCTCGCGGGCGGCACGGTTGCCGGACAGGTCGATAGCCTTGCTTCCAGCCCCAGACCCGCTGCTGCAGGCCCGGCCGCCGGCCGACAAGCCGGGCACAAAGGGGAACAAAACAGAGACGGTTCTGGCCTTTCCGCCCCGAATCACTACATTCGGGGCAATGTCAGGTTTTCCGGACGACATGCCGTTCTTCGACGAGCCCGGTGGGATGCCACCCCGGCCCGCTGGTGCGCCTGCACCGGGCGGCATTGCCGCGCGCGCCATGGCCGCCCGCCAGGCACCGGCTGCGCCCGACTATCTCAAGGGCCTGAATCCCGAGCAGCGCCAGGCGGTCGAGACCACAGAAGGTCCCGTGCTTGTGCTCGCCGGCGCGGGCACCGGCAAGACGCGCGTGCTCACCACCCGCATCGCCCACATCCTCAGCCAGGGCCGCGCCTATCCCAGCCAGGTTCTCGCCGTCACCTTCACCAACAAGGCGGCGCGCGAGATGAAGCAGCGTATCGCGCTGCTGGTCGGCGAGGCGGTCGAGGGCATGCCCTGGCTCGGCACCTTCCACTCCATCGGCGTCAAGATGCTGCGCCGCCATGCCGAGCTGGCCGGCCTGCGCTCGGACTTCACCATCCTCGACACCGACGACGTCATCCGCCTCATCAAGCAGCTGATCCAGGCCGAGGGCCTCGACGACAAGCGCTGGCCGGCGCGCCAGTTCGCCATGATGATCGACGGCTGGAAGAACAAGGGCCTCGGCCCGTCCGAAATCCCCGAGGGCGACGCCCGCTCCTTTGCCAACGGCAAGGGCCGCGAACTCTACAAGGCCTATCAGGACCGCCTGCAGACCCTGAACGCCTGCGACTTCGGCGATCTGCTGTGCCATCCGATCCGCATCTTCCGCGCCTATCCGGACGTGCTGAAGGAATACCACAAGCGCTTCAAGTACATCCTGGTCGACGAGTACCAGGACACCAACACGGCCCAATACATGTGGCTGCGGCTCCTGGCTCAGGAAACGGGAGCCCCGGGGCAAAAAAACGTCTGCTGCGTCGGCGACGACGACCAGTCGATCTATGGCTGGCGCGGCGCCGAGGTCGACAACATCCTGCGCTTCGACAAGGATTTTCCGGGGGCCACCGTCATCCGGCTGGAGCGCAACTACCGCTCGACCGCCCATATCCTGGGTGCGGCCGCTCATCTGATCGCACACAACGAGGGCCGCCTCGGCAAGACGCTGTTCACCGAACAGGCCGATCCCGACGACGCCAAGGTCAACGTCCACGCCGCCTGGGATTCCGAGGAGGAAGCCCGCGCCGTCGGCGAGACGATCGAGCAGCTGCAGCGCCAGAAACACAATCTCAACGACATGGCGATCCTCGTCCGTGCCTCGTTCCAGATGCGCGAGTTCGAAGACCGCTTCGTCACGCTCGGCCTGAACTACCGCGTCATCGGCGGCCCGCGCTTCTACGAGCGCCAGGAAATCCGCGACGCCATGGCCTATTTCCGCGTCGTCGCCCAGCCCGCCGACGACCTCGCCTTCGAGCGCATCGTCAACGTGCCCAAGCGCGGCCTCGGCGAGGCCGCCATCCGCCAGGTCCACGATACGGCGCGCGCACTCGGCGTGCCCATGCTCCAGGCAGCAAGCCAGCTCGCCGAAAGCGACGAGCTAAAACCCAAGCCGCGCGCCGCACTGCGCGAGGTCGCCGCCAATTTCGAGCGCTGGCAGAAGGCGCTCGACAACACCCCCCACACCGAACTCGCCGAGATCATCCTCGAGGAGAGCGGCTACACCGACATGTGGAAGAACGACCGCTCGGCCGAAGCGCCGGGCCGGCTCGAAAACCTCAAGGAGCTGATCCGCTCCATGGAGGAATACGAGTCGCTGCGTTCCTTCCTCGAGCATGTCGCCCTCGTCATGGACGCCGAGCAGGACGAGCAGCTCGACGCCGTCTCGATCATGACGCTGCATTCGGCCAAGGGCCTCGAATTCGAGACCGTGTTCCTGCCCGGCTGGGAGGAAGGCCTGTTCCCGCACCAGCGCGCCCTCGACGAAGGCGGCCGCTCGGGCCTCGAGGAAGAGCGCCGCCTGGCTTACGTCGGCGTCACCCGCGCCAAGAAGAACCTGCACATCTGGTTCGTCTCCAACCGCCGCATCCATGGCCTGTGGCAGTCGACCATCCCCTCGCGCTTCCTCGACGAGCTGCCGGAGGCGCATGTCGAGGTGGCGGAAGCCGGCAATTCCTATGGCGGCTATGGCGGCGGCGGGCGCAATCCCTACGGCGCCTCGCGTTTCGACGACGTCGGCCAGAAATCCTTCTCCAACACCTATGCCACTCCGGGCTGGCAGCGGGCGCAGCAGAACCGCACCGAGGCCACCGACCGCAACTGGGGTTCGCGCTCCGGCCATTCGGTCGAGCGCATCGGCTATGGCGAGACCGATTCCGGCTTCGGCGCCGGCCGCGGCTCGGTCAAGGGCCGCACCATCGAGGGCGAGCTGGTGGCGAAGTCAGTCGCCACCGAACCCTCGCGCTTCAAGGTCGGCGACCGCGTCTTCCACCAGAAGTTCGGCAACGGCAACATCTCCGCCATCGACGGCAACAAGCTCACCATCGACTTCGACAAGGCCGGCCAGAAGAAGGTGCTGGAGAGTTTCGTCGCGGGCGTGTGAGGGAGCCCTACCCCTCCACATATTTGTGCAGGATCGAATTGATCAGCGTCTGGTAGGGCATCCCCTCCTCCGCCGCCCTCGCCTTGAGCCGCGCGAGGTCGCGCTCGGGGATCGAGATCGAGATACGCTGCCGCTTGCCGTCGAGGACGCCCTTGGCCGCCTCGCGCCAGAAGGCACGCCGCGCTTCGACATCGCCTGTCGAAACCCATTCGCCGCGTTCCGCGCTGTCGATCAGGTCGCGCTCCTCGGCTGAAGTAATCTTCTTGCCGTCCATGTTAGCCTCCAAGAAAGTCCCTCGTTGCCTTGCGGCTGGGAAACAGGGTCTTGAGGAATACTCTCTCGCCGTCCGTCACGAACGGCACGATCCAGGCATAGCCGTCGATTTCGACAACCAGTTGGCGCTGATGCCCATACTTTTCGACATTGGGGTGCCTGCGCTCGTCGAGCAATCCACCATCGGCAAGCGCAACCAGCACGCGCTCGAATCCGAAGCCGTGTCGCTCCTTCAGCTCAGCACTCTTGTCGGCATTCCACTGAATGTCGGGGTACACAGCGATGAATATATATTAAATACATATCAGCCTTCAAGGGCACCTCGCCCTGATCACGCTTTCCGCGTACTGCGCGTCGCTGCTGGTGCGTCGTTGGGATTGACGAGTTCGCAGCACCCCGCAACAGGACAGCCATCCCTGATGCATTCGGTCAGGCCGCATCCCCTTTCATGCAGGTTGCCGTACCTGCGCCCCAGGCATAAAATTAGACCGCGCTGATGTTGTATCGCAAGGAGGCGAAGACGATGCGCCAATATATCGATTGCCGCGAATACCCCAGTGAAATGAAATGCTCGGTCGCGATTGCGGCCGACAGCGAAGAAGAGCTTGTCAACGCTGCCGTGCAGCACGCCGTGGCCGTCCATGGCGAAAAGGACACGCCCGAGTTCCGCGCCGAGGTCAGGAAGATCATCCACCACGGTACGCCGCCGGCCTGAATTCTGGGCGCCGACGCGTCGCCAGATGCGTCGGCGCTTGTGCCTTGAAGGGGGCCGATCGTCCAAAGTCGGAAAGGCAAGCGCCCGGGCCTAACCTGCGGCGCCAGTGGCCACGCGCATCTCCTTCAGCCGTTCGGCTGCGGCGGCGGCGAGTTCGGCATATTGCTCCTCGAGCGCCTCTGCAGCGACCACGACCTCGGGCTCGAAGTCGTTGGACTCCAGCACCTGCCGCAGCCGCTCGACGAATTCGGCCTGCTGCTCGAGCGCCGCGAACAGCTTCTTCACCTGGTCGCGGCTGATGTCGGGATTTGCGAGCGTGGCCGGCACCTCGCGTGCCATCTCAGCGCCCGTCTCGGCCTGTTCGTTGAGGATCTTCAACCAGTCAGTCACGGCATGCCCACCCGTCGCGATCTTGGTCCTTGGGCAGCAAAGCGTCAACCGGACGTCCGGAGCTAAGTAAAGCGAGCTCACCCGCGACATGGTCTCCGCCCTGAGGACCTGCCCAACCGGCCGCGCCTCTCAATGTGCCCTTGTTTTTGCCGGTGCATGGTCCGCCTGCCGCACCTGCTCGTGCCGTTTCGCCGCCGCCTCGCATTTCTCGCGGATCTCTTCCACTTCCGTCTCGGTCAGGTGCTCGATGCCGATCAGCGCGTTGCTGGCGCGGCCGACGCGGATCAGTTCGTCGAGCTTGGCCTGGATCGCAACGCCGTCGCGGTTCTGGGTGTTCTGGATCAGGAACACCATCAGGAAGGTTATGATGGTCGTGCCGGTATTGATGACGAGCTGCCAGGTGTCGGAGAAGCCGAAGATCGGTCCCGTCACCGCCCAGACCGCGATCACCAGGCAGCATATGATGAACGCCGACGGCATGCCGGCGGCATGCAATGATCAAAACACGAGGAAGCGGCGCTGGTTCCGCGGCGCCGCCGCTTAAGCTTTCCCTCCTTCGCCACGCGCTGCCGCCCGGCCGCCGCTAGCTCCAGCGGTCGAGGAACGCCTCGATCGGCAGGCGCTGCATGTCGGGGATCGCCTCGAACAGCCGCTCGGCCGGCCAATCCCACCAGGCGAGCGCCTCGATGCGCGCCACGATCTCGGCGGGAAAGCGCATCTTCAGCCGCCTGGCCGGCACGCCGGCAAAAACCTCGAAGGGCCCGACGTCGCGGGTCACCACCGAATTGGCGCCGATCACGGCCCCGTTGCCGATCGTCACGCCCGGCATGATGACGGCGCCGTGGCCGATCCAGACGTCGTTGCCGACCGTAACCGGCTTCGCCCGTCGCCGTTCGCGGAAGTCGCTGTCGACGCCGAGATAGCGGAAATACTCGTTCGGCCGGTAGCTCACCTTGTGCGTCGTCAGCCGTTCCATCGGGTGTTCGAGCGCATTGATGCGGGTGTTCGCCGCAATCGAGCAGAATTTGCCTATCGTCGTGTAGATCGCTTCCGCGTGGCGCTCGAAATAGGAATAATCGCCGACCGTCACCTCGCGCAGCACCACGCGCTCGCCTATGGCGACGTGGCGGCCCAGCCGGCACCCCTTCAGTTCGGCGGTCGGATGGATGCGCGGTTCGTCATTCTTGAAGCGCAGGTCGGCGGGCGTGTCCATATCGCGGCTTTACGCCCGCTGCGTTCCGCCCGCAAGCTACTCGGGCTTGCCCTTGCTCCACACGACCTCCTGGCCATAGAGCGGCACCGTCGTCATCGACATCTTGGCCGAGCCGTCCTGCACCTGGCGCGAATGGGCGAGATAGATCAGCGTCTGGTTCTGCTTGTCGTAGATGCGGTTCACCACCTGCTCCTTCCAGATCAGGCTGATGCCCTGCTTGAACACCTCCTCGCCGTCCTTGCCGAGATCGATGTCGCCGATGGTGATCGGCCCGGTCTGTCGGCACGAGATCGCCGTATCGGAAGGATTCTCGAACCAGTTGCCCTTCTGCAGCCTGTCGATCAAGCCCCGGTCGAAATAGGAGACGTGGCAGGTCACGCCCTCGACCTTCGGGTCCTTGATCGCTTCGACGATGATGTCGTTGCCGAACCAGTCGACACCGACCTCCCCCACCTGCTGGGCCATGGCGGGCACGGTGGGGGCCAAGGCGAGAGCCGCGGCAAGGACGGAGAGGCGAAGCCGCATGGAAACCTCCTGGGATACGGTTGCCACCTTCACTTGGGTCGACGGTGCACCGCTTGCAAGAGCTCAAGTGTCGCCGAGGCGCTGGCGCATGGACCGGCGTCAACATGTCCCTTTTGGTAAGGCTCGCGGCACGCTATGTAGGAGGAATGAAACAGGCTGTGCCCATGTCCATGGCGAAGACGGCGGGGATCGCGCTCGGTCTGACCGCGTTTGCGGCAGCCACGGGCCTCGCCTTCGCGTCCTGGCTGGACAAGGGTGCAGGTATCTTCATGTCGCTCGTCGAGGCCGGCATGTCCTGGTGCTTCTGAACCTCTCATTTCCACGGAATCCTAGACCGATGATGCGCACGATCCTTGCCGGCATTCTGATCCTCATGGCTGCTGGCGTCGGCTGGCTGACCTTCGACTGGTACCGCGGCCAGAACAGCGGCCAGGCCTTCGGCGCGCCGTTCGCGCTCGTCGACCAGAAGGGCCAGGAGATTACCGAGCAGGCCTTCCGCGGCCAGCCGAGCGCCGTCTTCTTCGGCTTCACTAACTGCCCCGAAGTCTGCCCGACCACGCTGTTCGAGCTCGACGGCTGGCTGGCGCAACTCGGCGACGAGGGCAAGGACATCCGCGCCTATTTCGTCACCGTTGACCCCGAGCGCGACACTGCCGAGGTCATGGACAAATATGTCGGCAACGTCTCCCAGCGCATCACCGGCATCACCGGCGACCCGGAAAAGGTCCGCGTCATGGCCAAGTCCTTCGGCATCTATCTCAAGAAGGTCCCGACCGAAGGCGGCGACTACACGATGGACCACACCGCTTCGGTCCTGCTGCTCGACAGCAAGGGTGATTTCTTCGGCACCATCGCCTATGAGGAGAATCCCAGCGCCGCGCTCGCCAAGCTCAAGCGCCTGGCCAACGAAGGCTGACATTTTTCCCGGATAGGACATGCCCCAGACACGGCTGCACATCATCACTGGACGCGAAGCCGCGAGCCGCATCTTCGCCGCCCTCGAGACTGTCTTCGAAGAAGACGGCTGGCCGATCGCCGTGCTCGAGGTCGACGAGGACCGCGACATCCAGGAGGTCTCGCTCTATGCCGACGGCGACGTCGCCGACATCGAGCGCCGCATGGCCGCCGTGCTCGCCGATGCCGGCCACGCCGGGCCGATCGGCCGCGAAGTCCTGCCGGACGTCGACTGGGTGGCGAAGTCGCTGGAAGGGCTGAAGCCGGTCGAGGCCGGGCGCTTCATCGTCCACGGCTCGCATGACCGGAGCGAAGTTCGCCCGGGCCAGATCGCCATCGAGATCGAGGCCGGCCTCGCCTTCGGCACCGGCCATCACGGCACGACCGCCGGCTGCCTCGAGATGATCGAGAAGGTCGTGACCGGCGAGAAGCCGGCAAACGCGCTGGACCTCGGCACCGGCAGCGCCGTGCTCGCCATCGCCGTCGCCAAGCTCGCGCCGATTCCCGTTCTGGCCACCGACATCGATCCGGTCGCCACCGAAGTCGCGGCCGCCAACGTCAGGCTCAACGGGGTTGCCCAGCACGTCGAGACGGCGACGGCGGAAGGGTTCGACGACCCGGTCTTTGCGACGCATGGCCCGTTCGACCTGATCGTCGCCAACATCCTGGCACAGCCGCTGATGCAGCTCGCCCCGGAGATGGCAGCCCATCTCGCTCCCGCCGGCTCGCTGATCCTGTCGGGCATCCTCGACCGCCAGCACGAGGCGGTGCTCGATGCCTATACGGCGCAGGATTTCCGCCACGTCGAGACTTTCCACCGCGAAGGCTGGGTGACCATTCACCTCAAGCGCTGAAGCTGACGCATCGGCATCCGACCAGCCATGGCTGCCTGGCGGAACGTGCGCCCGCACGGGCCGGGCTGCAGCCCTTGGTAACCCTCATTCGCTTCTGGCCCATGCCCTCGGCGTTGCCAGCCAGGGCCTGCAAAGTTACCTTTACCGAAGATTAAGCATACGGGTACTTCCATGTTCCAGTCCTTCGAATCCGCCGGCGACCCTTCGGTAGGCAAGCCCCGCGTCGCCCTTCTCAGGCAATGGCTCTCCGACAACGGCCTCGACGGCTTCATCGTGCCGCGCGCCGACGAGCATCAGGGCGAGTATGTCGCCCCGCGTTCCGAGCGGTTGAAATGGCTGACCGGCTTCAGCGGATCGGCGGGCGTGGCGATCGTGCTCGCAGAGAATGCCTTCGTCTTCGTCGACGGCCGCTACACCCTGCAGGTGCGCGATCAGGTCGATCTCGACGTCTTTGCGATCGAAAGCCTAGTCGACAACCCGCCGGCCGCCTGGATCAGGGAGAACCTGCCCAAGGGCGCGCGGCTGGGCTTCGATCCATGGCTGCACACAGTCGGCGACGTCAAGGCCCTCACCGCCTCGGCGGAAAAGGTGGGCGCGACCCTGGTGCCGCTTTCCCGCAACCCCGTCGATGCCATCTGGCAGGACCAGCCCGAGCCGCCGCTGGCTCCGGTCCACATCCATCCGGAGGCCTATGCGGGCGAACTCGCCAAGGACAAGCTGAAGCGCCTGGCGTCGGCCATCGCCGCCGACGGCGCCACCCACGCCGTGCTCACCGACCCGTCGTCACTGGCCTGGACGTTCAACATCCGTGGCGGCGACGTGCCCCACACGCCGCTCGCGCTCGGCTTCGCCGTGCTGGCGGCCGACGGCCGGCACGCGGTCTTCCTCGACAAGCGCAAGCTCGGCCGCACCGAGGAAGCCTACCTGACCCAGCTTGCCGCGATCAGGGCTCCCGGCGATCTCGAGAACTTCGTCGCCGACCTCGCCGGCTCCGGCGCCAGGATCGCGCTCGACCCGGCACTTGCCGCCGAAAGGCTGCGCGCGCTGGTCGAGGACAATGGCGGCACCGTCGTTTCGGCGCCCGACCCGGCACGCCTCCCCCGCGCCACCAAGAACAGCGCCGAGGTTGCTGGCTCGCGGGCGGCGCATCGCCGCGACGGGGCGGCCGTCGCCAAGCTGCTCTGCTGGCTCGACCGGCAGGCACCCCGCAGCGTCGACGAAATCGCGGTCGTCACCCAGCTCGAGGAATCCCGGCGCATCACCGGCGAGGAAACGCAGATGCCGCTGCGCGACGTCTCCTTCGCCACCATCTCCGGTTCCGGGCCGCACGGGGCCATCATGCACTACCGCGTCTCGCACGCGACCAACCGCGTGCTGGGCGACGGCGAGCTGTTCCTGCTCGATTCGGGCGCGCAGTACGAGGACGGCACCACCGACATCACCCGCACCGTTCCTGTCGGCACGCCGACCGAGGAGATGCGCGAGCGCTACACCCTGGTGCTCAAGGGCCTGATCGCGGTCTCGGCGGCACGCTTTCCCGCTGGCACCCGCGGAGTCGACATCGACCCGCTCGCCCGCATCGCGCTGTGGAAGCGCGGGCTCGACTATGCCCACGGCACCGGCCACGGCGTCGGCTCGTATCTCGCCGTGCACGAGGGTCCCCAGCGCATCGCCAAGACCGGCGTGGAGAAGCTGCTCGCCGGCATGATCCTGTCCAACGAACCGGGCTACTACAAGCCCGGCCACTACGGCATCCGGCTGGAAAATCTGATCCTGGTCACGCGCCCCGACGCGCTTGCGGGCGGCGACATCGCCATGCACGGCTTCGAGACGCTGACGCTGGCGCCATTCGATCAGCGCATGCTGCGCACCGACCTGCTCACCCGCGAGGAGCTGGACTGGCTGAATGCCTATCATGCCCGCGTCCTGGCCGAGATCGGGCCGATGCTGGACGGGGAAACCCTGGCGTGGCTGGAGAAGGCGACGAAGCCGATCGTCTGAGCGACGAAAGCCAATCGGACCGGCGCCTGGCGGCGACGGTCCTTAGCCGATGAAGTGCCGCAGCACGATCAGCACCGCGGCACCGGCCAAGAACATCGCCATCAGGCTGCCGCGCAGCGACACGGCCGCGGCGACCGCCAGCGCGGCAAGTTCCGATGGGCCGGCCGAGAGCACCGCCGGCGCCACCAGCGTGGTCAGCACCGCCGCCGGTACAGCGTTGAGCCCGGCCTCGACACGCGGATGGACGCGCTCGAAGCGCGAAATGACCAGATGTCCGCCGATCCGCGTCAGATAGGTCGCGACCGCGCCGCCGATGATGATCCACAGCGTCGTGCTCATGCCGTGGCCTCCGCTGCCGCGTCGGCCCGCACCGGCAGGGCGGCGGCAAGCAGCACGCCGGCAAGCGCGCCGACCGTGACATGCCAGGGCGAACCGATCGTCTTGTAGGCGATCATGGACGCGACGGCGCTGGCGACGACGATGGGCAGCCAGCGCGAGCGCTTGCGGAAGCTCATCACCAGTCCGAGGAAGTAGATCGGCAGCAGGAAATCCAGGCCGAGCGCATGGGGATTGGGTATCAGCCGGCCGAACAGCGCGCCGAGCGCGCTTTCCGCCACCCAGAACACGTAGATGGGCGTGGCCATGCCCATGTACCAGGCAAAGCTCACCTGCTCGCCGCTTTCGCCGAGCCGCTCGGTTTCCGCATATTGGGGATCGACCAGGAAGAAATAGCCGAAGGCCTGCTTGAAGACCGACCAGTGGCTGATGAACTGGCCCACCGCGGCCGAATAGAGCACATGGCGGAAATTGACGGCGAAGATGGACAGGACCACGAGCCAGGGCGCGACGTTCTGGCCGAACAGTTCGATGCCGACCAGCTGGCTCGCGCCGGCATAGATCGTGGCGCTCATGAACGTCGCCTCGTAGACGGAAAGGCCGTTGTCGACCGCCAGCGCCCCGAACAGGATGGCGAAGGGCGCCGACGCGACCACGACCGGCACGCTCATGCGCACGCCCCGCCAGAACTGACCTTGGCGATTGTTCAAGACTGCGGCCTCCTTTCAGGGAGGCCCTGAATAGGGCGGCATGTGCCGCCTGTCACATCAATTCGGTTGAGCCAAGGATCAGCGAAACCGGCTCACGACCGGCCGACCCTTTCGAACCACTGATCCTCGGTGATCACCTCGATGCCGAGTTCGGTGGCGGTCTTGAGCTTCGAGCCTGCCCCCGGGCCCGCCACCACGAGGTCGGTCTTCTTCGATACCGAGCCTGCGACCTTGGCGCCGAGCTTCTCGGCCATCGCCTTGGCCTCGTCGCGCGACATCTTCTCGAGCGAGCCGGTGAAGACCACCGTCTTGCCGGAGACCGGCGACGACACGTCGCCGATGCGCTCCTCGTCGAGCGGCTTGACCTCCGCCAGCAGCGCCTCGACGACCTGGCGGTTATGCTCCTCGGCGAAGAACTCGACCACCGCCTCGGCGACGATGGAACCGATGCCGTTGATCGCGATGAGTTCCTGCCAGGCGGCATTGCCCTTGTCGCCCTTGCCCTCGGGCATGACGGCGTCCATGCCCGCCGCGCGGAAGGCATCGAAGCCGATGTAGTGGCGGGCGAGCCGCTTGGCGTTGGTTTCGCCGATGTGGCGGATGCCGAGCGCAAACAGCAGGCGCGAGAACTCGACCTCGCGCCGGTCGTCGATTGCCGCAAACAGCTTGCGCGTCGAGGTCGCGCCGAAACCCTCGATGTTCTCGAGCTTGGTCAGCGAGGCCTCCTGGCGCCGCTTGAGCGTGAAGATTTCGGCCGGCGAGCCGATGTGCAGCGCCGGGTCCTGCGACTGGAAGAAGAACTCGATCTGCTTTTCGCCCAGCCCCTCGATGTCGAGCGCGTTGCGCGAGACGAAGTGGCGCAGCCGTTCCACCGCCTGCGCCGGGCAGATCAGGCCGCCGGTGCAGCGCCGCACCGCCTCGCCCTCCTCGCGCACGGCGTGGCTGCCGCAGGCCGGGCAGAGCGTCGGAAACTGGTAGGGCCGCGCATCGGCGGGACGCTTCTCCAGCACCACGTCGAGGATCTGCGGGATGACGTCCCCTGCCCGCTGCACGATCACCGTGTCGCCGACGCGGATGTCGCGGCCGTCGCGGATCGCCTGGCCGCTGTTGCCGATGCCCTTGATGTAGTCCTCGTTGTGCAGGGTGGCGTTGGTCACCACCACGCCACCCACCGTCACCGGCTGCAGCCGCGCCACCGGCGTCAGCGCGCCGGTGCGCCCGACCTGGATGTCGATGCCGGTGAGGATGGTCGTCGCCTTCTCGGCCGGGAACTTGTGGGCGATGGCCCAACGCGGGCTGCGGGAGACGAAGCCCAGGCGCTGCTGCAGGTCGAGGCGATCGACCTTGTAGACGACGCCGTCGATGTCATAGCCGAGCGCCGCCCGGTCGGCCTCGATCAGCCGGTATTGCGACAGGAGCCCGTCCACGCCGTCGAACGCCTTCATCAGCGGGTTGGTCTTGAAGCCGTAGCGGCCGAAGGCCGCGACCATGCCCATCTGCGTGTCGGCGGGCATCTCGCTCACCTCGCCCCAGGCATAGGCGAAGAAGCGCAGCGGCCGGCTCGCCGTGATCGAGGTGTCCAGCTGGCGCAGCGAGCCGGCGGCGGCATTGCGCGGATTGGCGAAGATCTGCTTGCCGGCCTCGCCGTTGCGGCGGTTGAGCTCGGCGAAGTCGGCGTGGCTCATGTAGACCTCGCCGCGCACCTCGAGCACTTCGGGGAAGTCGCCGTGGAGCACGTTGGGAATGTCGGCGATGGTGCGGGCGTTCGCGGTCACGTTCTCGCCCACCTGCCCGTCGCCGCGCGTCGCCGCCGTCACCAGCCGTCCGCCCTCGTAGCGGATGGAAAGCGACAGGCCGTCGATCTTGGGCTCGGCGGTGATTGCGATCGGCCCGTCGGCGGAGAGCCTGAGGAAACGCCTGATCCGGCCGACGAATTCGCCGACGTCCTCGTCGGCGAAGGCATTGTCGAGCGACAGCATCGGCACGACATGGGTGACCTTGCCGAATTTCTCCGAGACGGCCGCGCCCACGGTCCTGGACGGCGAATCCTCGCGCACCAGATGCGGGAAACGCTGTTCGATGGCGAGGTTGCGCCGGCGTAGCGCGTCATAGTCCGCATCCGAGATCGTCGGCGCATCCTCGGCGTGATAGCGCCGGTCGTGCTCGGCGATTTCTTCGGTCAGCCGCGCAAGTTCGGCGGCGGCCTCGGCCTCGCTCAGCGACTCGACGGCTTTTTCGGACATGGTGCGGCTCCATCAAACGGCGCGCCACCATAGAGCAGGACACCGCCCTGCGGGAGCCGTTCCGGAGAAACTCCACGCAAAATCAGCGGGATCGCGCAGGCTCCTGACATTTCAGGGGACAGGCGCGCCCGCCCGTGCAGGGGTCAGGCGTGCGGCAGCTTGGGATCAGCTTTCGGAATGTAGCGGGTGATGTTGATCTCGTTCTCCCTCTTCCGCGCCTGGGCGATGTCATAGCTGTTCTGCATGCGCATCAGCGTCTCCATGCTGACGCCGAACGCCTTTTCAATTCGCAGCCCCATCTCGGGCGACAGCGAGGACCGCCCGTTGATGAAGGTAGACAACGCAGCCCGCGTCACGCCGAGCGCCTCTGCCGCGGCGGTTACCGAAAGATCCATCGGCTCCAGTATCTCGGTACGGACAAAGCCCCCCGGATGAGGCGGGCTCTTAAGCCTGAAACCCTGCGCTGCTCTCATGAACGCCTCCTAATGGTAATCCTCGTAGTCAAGGTCGATGATTTCGACCTCGACCTTGTCGATCAGGAACGTAAGGCGCCAGTTTCGCGTCACAGAAAGGCTCCAGGTGCCCTTCCGCTCCCCCGTCAGCTGATGCGCCTTCCAGCTTGGGACCGAACGCAACTCCTCTTCCCGCTCCATGTCCTGCAGGAACGCGAGAATGTTGCGAATCTTGTCGACGAATTGCGGAGGAAGCCCGCTCGGGTCGTCCTCTTCGAAAAGTCGGCGCAAGCCTTTGTGCTTCACGCTTCGGATTCTCATCCAAAGTAGCATAGCTCACAAGCACTGAACCGTAAAGCGTTGCGTTACGCTATACGAGCTTTCAATTCATAGGATCGCAGCGCTGTTCTCGCGCAATAGGCGCTCGGCCGCCGCCCGCGCCTCCTCGGTGATGGTCGCGCCCGACAGCATGCGCGCGATCTCTTCCTGGCGCGCCGGCCGGTCCATCTCGTGGATGCCGGTCGCGACCCGGTCGGTGTTGCCCTGCTTCGAGATCAGGAAATGGGTCTCCGCCCGCGCGGCGACCTGCGGCGCGTGCGTGACCGAAAGCACCTGGACGCGGTTGGCGAGCCGCGCCAGGCGCTGGCCGATGGCGTCGGCGACGGCGCCGCCCACGCCGGTGTCGATCTCGTCGAAGACGAGCGTCGGCGCCGACCCGCGATCGGCGAGCGCGACCTTCAGCGCGAGCAGGAAGCGCGACAGCTCGCCGCCGGACGCCACCTTCATCATCGGCCCGGGCCGCGTGCCCGGATTGGTGCGCACCCAGAACTCGACCTGGTCGATGCCTTCCTGCAGCCGGTTGTCGGCCTCGCTCGACATCTCGACGATGAATTCGGCGCGTTCGAGCTTGAGCGCCGGCAGTTCCGCCATCACCGTCCTGCGCAGGCTCTCGGCGGCCGTCTTGCGCAGTTCGGAGAGGTTGGCGGCGACGCGGTCATAGGCGTCGCGGGCGGCGACCGCCTGCCTTTCGAGCCCGTGCAGGCGTTCCTCGCCGGCGTCGAGATCGGCGAGGTCGGCAACCATCGTGTCGCGCAGCCTGGCGAGATCGTCGACGGCGACGTTGTGCTTGCGGGCGGCGGCGCGCAGCGCGAACAGCCGCTCCTCGGCCTTCTCCAGCCGCTGCGGGTCGTATTCGGTGGCGCGCAGCGCGGCATCGACACCCGACTGTGCTGCATCGAGCGAGATCATCGCCTCGTCAAGCGACTTCACCACCTCGTCGAGCAGGCCCGGCACCTCGGCCGCCTTGCGCTGCAGCCGGCGCAACAGGCTCGCCAGCTGCGGCAACGGCGACGACGAGCCGGACAGTACGTCCTGCGCATCCTGGATTTCGGACGCGATCTTCTCGACCCGCATCATCGAGGCGCGCAGTTCGGCGAGCTCGGTCTCCTCGCCCGGCTGTGGATCGAGCTTGCCGAGTTCGATAACGGCTGCGCGCAGATATTCGGCCTCGCGGGCCGCGGCCTCGACGCGGGCGCGATGCCGGGACAATTCCTGTTCGGCGTTGCGCCAGAGCTTCCAGGCCTCGGCGGTCGCCCTCGCCTCGCCGACATGGCCGCCGAAGGAATCGAGCACGTCGCGATGCGCGCCGGCATCGACGAGCGCCCGGTCGTCATGCTGTCCGTGGATTTCGACCAGCGCCCTGCCGATGTCGCGCATCAGCGTGACGCTCGACGGCTGGTCGTTGACGAAGACGCGGGTGCGGCCATCGCCGGTCTGCACGCGCCGCAGGATGATGTCGCCGTCGTCCTCGATGGCGTTGTCGGCGAGCATCTGCCGGGCAGGATGGTTGCGCGGCACGTCGAAGACGGCCGTCACCTGCCCCTGGCTCGTGCCGTGGCGAACCAGCGAGGCATCGCCGCGCGCGCCGAGCGCGAGCGACAATGCGTCGAGAAGTATGGATTTGCCGGCGCCGGTCTCGCCGGTGAGCACGGAAAGGCCCGCATTGAAATCGATGTCCAGCCGTTCGATCAGGACGATATCGCGGATCGACAGTCGCGAGAGCATCGATTTCTGGTCAGGCGCCGGAGAACAGCTTCCCGGCCTTGGAGATCCACGAGCCGGCGTTTTCGCGCGGCTCCAGGCCGTTGGTCTGCAACAGCTTGTAGGAATCCTTGTACCACTGGCTGTCGGGATAGTTCTGCCCGAGCACGGCGGCGGCCGTCTGCGCCTCGGAGGTCAGGCCCATCGCGTAGTAGGTCTCGGTAAGACGCGCGAGAGCCTCTTCGACATGGCGCGTGTTCGAATAAGTCTCGACCACGTTGCGGAAGCGCTTGGCGGCGGCGATGTACTCGCGGCGCTCGAGATAGTAGCGGCCGATCTGCATTTCCTTGCCGGCGAGCTGGTCGCGGGCAAAGCGGATCTTGTCGTTGGCGTCGTCGACATATTCCGACTGGGGCCAGCGCTGCACCACTTCCTGCATCGCCTCGATGGTACGCCGCGCTTCCTTCTGGTCCTGGGTGACGTCGCGGATCTGGCGGAAATAGCTCAGGCCGATGATGTACTGCGCGTAAGCCGCGTCGTCGGTCGAGGGGTAGAGCGAGAGATAGCGCTTGGCCGAGTTGATGGCTTCCTCGTAGGAGCCCTGGCGATAGCTGGCGAAGGCACCCATCACCATGGACTTGCGCGCCCACTCCGAATACGGATGCTGGCGGTCGACGGCCTCGAACTTGCGGCTCGCCTCCTTCAGGCGGCCGGCATTGAGGTTGGCGAGGCCCTGATTGTAGAGCACGTCGGCCGGCTCGGTCTGCTCGACATAGGTGGCGAGATCGACATCCGCTTCGCTCGACATGCAACCGGAAAGTGCAAGTCCGGGAACAACGAGCGACAGCGCCACGGCAATCGGCTTCACGCGCAACTTCGGTCCACCGGCTCGAATCAATGACATCACAGAATTCCGCCCCTTCGGCGTAGTTTCGCTTTTAGGCAAATGGCCATAGATCACAACTGGCCGTGCCGGGCAACGCTATCTCCGGTCATTCGCGCAATTTTGTGGCACACGCTACTACGCGCCATTTCGTCGGTCAGGTGGTGCAGCAAGGCCACACCACCGGTCCGCGAATGCCGGCCGTCACAGGGTCCAGGGCGCGTGGACGGCAGCGCTGACTGCGATCAGTTCCGCCGAGCGGCCGCGCTCGCGGCGCGACGTCTCGACGATCTCGAAGGCAGAGCGATCCGAAAGCAGCCGGCGCAGCGCGGCGGCATTCAGCCTGTGGCCGCCGCGATAGGAGCGGAAGCAGCCGATGAAGCGCGCGCCGGCGAGCGCCAAGTCGCCCATGGCATCGAGCGTCTTGTGGCGCACGAACTCGTTCGAGTGACGCAGGCCCTCGATGTTGATGATGTGGTTGTCGTCGCCGATGACCACCGAATTCTCGAGCGACGAACCGAGCGCGTATCCTGCCGCCCAGAGGCGCTCGACGTCCTTCATGAAGCCGAAGGTGCGGGCGCGTGAAATCTCCCGGCGGAAGATGTCGTCATTGACGTCCGAGGCGAAGGACTGGCGGCCGATGGCCGGGCTCTCGAAATCGATCTCGACCTCGAAGCGGGTTCCGCCATAGGGACGGAACTCGGCCCAGGAGGCACCACTCTCGATTCGCACCGGCTTCAGCACGCGGATATAGCGGCGCTTGACGGCTAGCGTCTCGATGCCGGCCTGGTCGATCGCCTCGACGAACTGCGCGGCACTGCCGTCGAGAATCGGAATCTCGTTGCCTTCGACCTCGATGACGAGATTGTCGATGCCGAGGCCGAAAAGGGCAGCCATCAGATGCTCGATCGTCGCCACATGCGCGCCGGCCGGATCGCCGAGCAGCGTACAAAGATCGGTTGCACCCACTTCTGACACAATTGCGCGGAACTCTCGGCCATCAACGTGGAACACTACACCCGTGTCGGCATCCGCCGGCACGAAATGGATCGACACGGGCTTGCCGCTATGCACGCCAATGCCCGACAGCGTCGCACGCGATTTGAGAGTTGTCTGATAGTCCTGCAAGTCGATCCCCATATGCCCGTCCACGTCACGCCCGCTTCGCCACGAAGCGGGACATGACTCTCGTCGACTTGAATGGACGGTGCCTCATCCCCACAGCACCAGCCCTGCCGACTTTGGAACGCCGCGGCTTCGAGTCGAAGCCAGTTGCACGCTCCTCGACTTTGCGCACCGCATTTGGCTGAAATAGACTTCCGGCCCGATGCACTAGTCGGCGCGAAGATAGTCTTCCGGCTGATAGACTCCAAATCACGGTTTCTTACTCTGTGTAACTGCGAGGCCGCTTCGATTCGGCCCCTCAACCTTCTGATTTGACTTACCTTTTCATATCAAAAGGCGGGCGTCGAGACGCCCGCCTTTCAATCAGTGTTACCGCTCGTTCACAGTTTAGTTGGCTTGCCGGCGAAGGAATGCCGGAATCTCCAGCTGATCGTCTTCCTGCTGCCTGGGCTGCGGGGCGATCCGGCCCTGCTCGTCGAGCTGGCCGCGGCGCGGCGCGTAGAGCTGCGCTTCCTGGCTGGCCACGCGACGCTGCTCGGGAGCCGGCTGGCGCAGGCGCGGTTCGCGCGGCTGTGCCGGCTGGAGCCGCGCCGGCTCTTCCTCGCGACGGGTCAGGCCGCTGGTCAGGCGCTTCAGCAGCCCCATCGGGCCACGCTCTTCATGGTCGACCGGCTGTGCCTTGGCGGCCACCTCGGCTTTCACCATCGGCGGGAAGTCCTCGACGCGCGGCATGCGCGGGGCCGGAGCCGGCTGCATCATCTCGCGTTGAGGTGCCACCTGTTGCTGCACGACGGGCTGCGGCGCCGGCTGGTGGAACTGCGGCTGATAGGCCTGCGGCTGGGGCTGTGCGGGCGGAGCCTGGAACAGCTTGCTCTGCGGGCGGAAGTCCTCGGCCGGAGCGGCGGCACGCGGCTGTGCCATTGCGGCGGCGTTGGTTTCTGCGAGGCGGATCGCGTCGGCGACGGGATCGTTGCTGCGCATTTCCATGCGCGGCTGCTCCTGCACGGCAACCTGCGGCTGCGCCGGGCGCACCTCGGCGGCAGGACGCTGCGCCGGCTTGGGCGGCGCCTGGCGGATGGTCAGCGGGGCTGCGGCGATGTCGGCCGCCGACTTGTCGATGCCGGTGGCGACCACCGACACGCGGATGACCCCCTCGAGATCCTCGTCGAAGGTTGCGCCGAGGATGATGTTGGCATCCTGGTCCACTTCCTCGCGGATGCGGGTCGCGGCTTCGTCGACCTCGAACAGGGTCAGGTCGCGGCCGCCGGTGATCGAGATCAGCAGGCCCTTGGCGCCCTTCATCGAGGTCTCGTCGAGCAGCGGGTTGGCGATCGCGGCTTCGGCAGCGGCCATCGCGCGGCCCTCGCCCGAAGCCTCGCCGGTGCCCATCATCGCCTTGCCCATCTCGCGCATCACCGAACGGACGTCGGCGAAATCGAGGTTGATCAGGCCTTCCTTGACCATCAGGTCGGTGATGCAGGCGACGCCCGAATAGAGCACCTGGTCGGCCATGGCGAAGGCGTCCGCGAAGGTCGTCTTGTCATTGGCGAGGCGGAAGAGGTTCTGGTTCGGGATGACGATCAGCGTGTCGACGCACTTCTGCAGCTCTTCGATGCCCATGTCCGCCGTCTTCATGCGGCGCTGGCCTTCGAAGTGGAACGGCTTGGTGACGACGCCGACGGTCAGGATGCCCTTCTCGCGCGCTGCGCGGGCAACGACAGGAGCCGCACCCGTGCCGGTGCCGCCGCCCATGCCAGCAGTGACGAAGCACATGTGGGTGTTCGACAGGTGGTCGATGATCTCGTCGATGCACTCCTCGGCGGCGGCGCGGCCGACTTCCGGCTGCGAGCCGGCGCCGAGACCCTCGGTCACGTGCGCGCCGAGCTGGACGAGACGCTCTGCCTTCGACATCGTCAGCGCCTGGGCGTCGGTGTTGGCCACCACGAACTCGACGCCGCGCAGGCCGGCGGTGATCATGTTGTTGACGGCGTTGCCGCCGCCGCCCCCCACGCCGAACACCGTGATGCGCGGCTTGAGCTCGGTGATATCCGGCTTCTTGAGATTGATCGTCATTGTCCTCGTCCTTTTTGCCTTTTCAAGCCGTTTCGCCGTACGGCCTTGTATGGGGTCGCCCCCGGTCAATTCCTAAAAACTGTCTCTCAACCACTGACTCATGCGATGCAGTTTTCCGCCCGTTCCCGTCGCCCTGTAACGGGAAATTCCCTTTGCCGCCTGGCTCTCGATGCCGGCCACCTGCGGATAGATCAGCAGTCCCACCGCGGTCGCGAAGGCCGGCCCCTTGGCCGCCTCCGGCAGGCCGGCCACGCCGAGCGGGCGGCCGATACGCACGTTGCGGCCAAGAATGCGGCGCGCCGCCTCGGGCAGGCCAACCAGCTGGCTCGCGCCACCGGTCAGCACGACCCGCTTGCCCACCGCATTGCCGTAGCCTGACTTGTTGAGCCTGTCGCGGAGCAGTTCGAGCGTCTCGTCGATGCGGGCGCGGATGATGCGCGCCATCACCGAGCGCGGAATCTGCAACGGCACGTCGCTGTCGTCGGCGCCGATCGGCTGGATGCTGACCAGGTCGCGGTCGTCGGCGCCGCCCGGCAAGGCCGAGCCGTGCATGACCTTGAGCCGCTCGGCGTCCTCAAGACGCGTCGACAGCCCCTTTGCGAGATCCATGGTCACGTGGTTGCCGCCGATGGGAATGGCGTCGGCATGGACGAACTTGCCTTCGGCGAAGACAGACAGCGTGGTCGTGCCACCGCCCATGTCGATGCAGGCGGCCCCCATCTCCAGCTCGTCGTCGACGAGCGCGGCCAGGCCGCTGGCGTAGGGCGTCGCCACCATCTGCTCGACCGACAGGTGCGAGCGGTTGATGCAGAGTTCGAGGTTGCGCAACGGCGCCAAGTCCCCGCTCAGCACGTGCATGTCGACACCGAGCGTCTCGCCGACCATGCCGCGCGGATCGCGCACGCCGCGCTCGGCATCGAGCGAGAAGGCGACGGGCAGCGAGTGAATCACCTCACGCTCCGACCTCAGCGCCTGCTTGGCGCCGGCCGCGAGCACGCGGCTGACATCCGCTTCCTCGACTTCGTGGCCACCGAGATTGACCGTCGCCGAGAAGGCTTCACTCTTGATGCGGCCGGCAGAGAGATTGACGATCAGCGAGTCGGCGGTAAGCCCGGCCATGCGCTCGGCGGCGTCGACCGCCAGCCGGATCGCATGCTCGGCGCGGTCGAGGTCGACAATCACGCCCGACTTCACGCCTTGCGACTTCTGGTGGCCGATGCCGATGACCTGCGCCTGATGGGTGCGGCCCTTGAGCAACTGGCTGCCCTCGGCAGGCTTCAGCTTGGCCACCACGCAGCAGACCTTGTTCGACCCCACATCGAGCACGGTAAGGATGCCCGAGCGGCGTGAAGCTGCATCCTTCTGACCACCTAGCCAGCTCATATTCTCTTCTCCGCCTTAGCCTTGACGGTCTTGGGCTTGTTCTTCAGCTCTTCCGCGCGGCGCTCAACGGCCTCGGGCGTGAGCTGCACGACCAGCCGGTCGCCAAGACGCATGTCCACGGCCGAGATATCCCGGCTCAAAAGCCCGTTGTCGCGATCCAGCACCATCAGTTCGGCAAGCGCCGAATCGACGCCGAATTCCGGCAGCTTGACCGTAATCCCGTTGTCGAGCCTGAGGTCCCAGCGGCGCTCGCCGACACGGATATAGCTCCGGACGCGCGGCGCCAGCCCCGGCACATTCTGCACCTGCGCCACGAAGCCGGCGGCCTGCTCGGCGGCACCTAGCCCAACCACCATCGGCAGCATCAACTGGCTGCCGCCCGTGAAGGGGGCGATCACTCCGCCCGACTTGTCCACGACGCTGAGCTGCCGGCCATGCTGCCAGATCGCAAAGGCTTCGCGCTCGTCGATGCGGACCTCGATCGAGTTGGGATAGACCTTGCGCACGTCGGCGCCGCGCACCCAGGGCAGGCTGACGATGCGCTCGCGCGCCTGGCCGGCATCGAAGCCGACGAGAGAGGTCCAGCCGTTGAGCTCAAGCTTGTCGAGGATGTCGATCTCGGAGGTCTCGCGGTTGCCCGAAACCTTGATCTGGTCGACGGCGAAGCCGCTGCGCGCCGTCACCCCCTGAACCATCGTCGGGAAATGGCCGCCCACATAGGCGCCGTAGAGGGCGCTCGCAGCCAGGAAGGAAACCGTCATGATCGACGCCGCATAGCGCGGCGGCGTGAAGTCCCCGCGCCCGAAGCGCGACAGGAAACGGACCGGCTTGCGCAGATACCGCGGCAGCACGAAATGCTCCGCCGACAGGGACAGCCCGAAGGGACCCGGCTTCGCGCCGTGCACCTCCCCGTCATATCCCGTCTTCAACGCAAACACGAAGCGTCCTCCACCATCCAACTCAACAACTCACCAAACGAATGCCCGGCTTGGGCGGCAATCTCAGGCACCAGCGACGTCGGCGTCATGCCGGGTTGCGTATTGACCTCCAGCCAGACGACCTCCCCGTTTTCGGAATGGCGGTCGTCGTACCGGAAGTCAGACCGGGAGACGCCCCGGCACCCGATCGCTTGGTGAGCCTTGAGCGCCAGTCTTTGTATTTTTTGGTAAATAATCGGTGAAACTTTCGCGGGGCATTCGTGCTTTGATCCGCCCGGCACGTATTTTGAATCGTAATCGTAGAAGGCATGCCCCGTCGGCACGATCTCGCAGACGCCCAGCGCCACGTCGCCCATCACCGCGCAGGTCAATTCGCGACCATGGATGTAGCGCTCCACCATGACCGCCTCGCCGTAGCGCCACTCGGGCGACGAGATGATCTGCGGCGGATGCGATTGATCCTCCTTGACGATCACCACACCGAAGCTCGACCCCTCGGCTACTGGCTTCACCACATAGGGCGGCGCCATCGGATGCTCGTTGCGGATGGTGAAGCGGTCGAGAACCCTGGATTCGGCCACCGGAATGCCCGCTGCCTTGGCAACCTTCTTGGACTGCTCCTTGTTCATGGCAAGCGCCGAGGCCAGCACGCCCGAATGGGTGTAGGGGATGGCGAGGAATTCGAGGATGCCCTGGATCGTGCCGTCCTCGCCGAAGGGACCGTGCAGGGCATTGAACGCAACGTCCGGCTTGAGCGCCGAAAGCACGGTGCCGACATCGCGCCCGACATCGACGCGGCTGACCTGGTAGCCTACCCGCTCGAGCTCATCCGCGCAGGCATTCCCGGACGAAAGGGACACGGGCCGCTCGGACGAGAATCCACCCATCAGGACAGCAACGTGCTTCGACTTCATCTTGCGAGAATCCCCTCTCAACTCAGCACGCAACGCCTTGTTTCCAAAGACTGAATCCGACCTGTCCGGAAGTGGAACCTCCGGATGAAAACGCGGGCCACGCGTCACGCGACTCAAATCAGGAAACGCTTTAGGTCAGAGAATCAGAGACTTGATTCCGTGGCAAGTGCCGATTGGAAATCATTGCGAATTCGTGACCCGGGCGAATCCCGCGCCCCCTCGGATTGGCAACGGCGAGCGGCGAAATTCGGGCAGCAAAAAGCCCCCGGCGCCATGGACATCGGGGGCTGCGCAGAAACGTTGCGGGGTCAGCCTACCTAGAGCATTTGCCCAAGGAACTCCTGCACTTCGTGACCCGGCTTGAACCTGCCGATGCGCTTGATCTCCCACTGCAGGCGGATGCCGGAATGCTCCAGCACGCGGCCGCGCACGGTCTCGCCGAGATATTCGAGGTCGTAGCCGGTGGCCGTGCCGGTGTTGATCATGAAGTTGCAGTGCATCGGCGACATCTGCGCGCCGCCGATCATCAGACCCCGGCATCCGGCCTTGTCGATTTCCTTCCAGGCGGAGGTGCCCTCGGGGTTCTTGAAGGTCGAGCCACCGGTCTTCTCGCGGATCGGCTGCACCGTCTCGCGATGATGCTGGACCGCATCCATCGCCGCCTTGATCGCGTCCTTGTCCTCGCGATAGCCCTCGAACAGCGCCGAGGTGAAGATCAGGTCGGGCGCGGCCGACGAATGGCGGTAGCTGTAGCCCATGTCGGCGTTGGAGAGCACGTGCAGGTTGCCGGCGCGGTCGAGCGCCCGCACCTCGACGACGCGCTCGCGCGTCTCGACGCCGTTGGCGCCCGCATTCATGCGCAACGCCCCGCCGACGGCACCGGGGATGCCGTGGTAGAAATGGAAGCCGCCTATGCCGCTGTCGTGGGCGAGCGCGGCCACGCGCTTGTCGGGCGTCGCCGCCCCTGCCCGGATCTGCGTGCCCGACACCGTCTCGGCCTCGCCGAACCCCTTTGCCGACAGCCTCACCACGAAGCCGGGAATGCCGCCCTCGCGCACCAGAAGGTTGGAGCCGATGCCCACCACCATGACCG
Organism: Aminobacter sp. Piv2-1; assembly: GCF_037625995.1. Taxonomy (NCBI): domain Bacteria; kingdom Pseudomonadati; phylum Pseudomonadota; class Alphaproteobacteria; order Hyphomicrobiales; family Phyllobacteriaceae; genus Aminobacter; species Aminobacter sp. Piv2-1. Next base: position 111,798 of record NZ_JARKMU010000009.1, on the reverse strand, counting down.
GGATTTCTTCCGGCACGGCCTTCAGGAACGCCGCGAGGTCCTCCTCGTCGGCGGGCTGGAACAGCGCATCGGCGATGCCGCCGGCGCGGAACCAGGTGATCTTCTCCATCTCGGCATTGACGGTCATGCGCCCGCGCAGGCCCGACAGCCGATCGCCGAGTTTGGCGAGAAGCGCTTCTCCGCCGCCCGTCACGACCCACCCCCGGCGAGTTCGCCCGGCAGGGCATAGGCCCATTGCGTGATGTTGCCGGCGCCGAGGAAGACGACGAAATCGCCCGGCTTGGCAAGCTCACGCACGATCGGCGCGACTGCGGCGGCCCCGTCGATGTAGCGGGCGTCGCGATGGCCGCCGGCGCGGATGCGCGCGGTCAACGCCTCGGAATTGACGCCGTCGATCGCATCCTCGCCCGCGGCATAGACCGGCGCGACCATCACCGTGTCGGCGTCGTTGAAGCACGCCGCGAAGTCGTCGAACAGATCGCGCAGGCGGGTGAAGCGGTGCGGCTGGGCGATGGCGATGACGCGGCCGCCGGTGGCCTCGCGTGCCGCCCTGAGCACCGCCTTGATCTCGACCGGATGGTGGCCGTAGTCGTCGAACACCTCGACGCCGTTCCAGCTGCCGGTGTGCGTGAAGCGGCGCTTGACGCCGCCGAAGGACGAGAGCCCGCGCTTCACCGCCTCGGCGGAAATGCCGAGCTCGGTCGCAACGGCGATCGCAGCCGTGGCGTTGGAGACGTTGTGGCGGCCGGGCATCGGCAGGCGAAGACCTTCGATAGTCGTCGACGACGCCGACTTGCGGTTGCGGATGACCACGTCGAAGACCGAAACCGCGCCGTCCATGCGGTGGTTGGTGAAGCGCACGTCGGCCTGGGCGTTCTCGCCATAGGTGATGACGCGGCGATCCTCGATGTGGCTGACCAGCGCCTGCACCTCGGGATGGTCGGTGCACATCACGCCGAAGCCGTAGAAGGGGACGTTCTCGACGAACTGGCGGAACGCCTCGCGCACCTTGTCGAACGTGCCGTAATGGTCGAGGTGCTCCGGGTCGATGTTGGTGACGACGGCGACGTCGGCCGGTAGCTTGAGGAAGGTGCCGTCGCTCTCGTCCGCCTCGACCACCATCCACTCGCCCTCGCCCATGCGCGCATTGGTGCCGTAGGCGTTGATGATGCCGCCATTGATGACGGTCGGATCGAGCCCGCCGGCGTCGAGCAGCGTCGCCACCATCGAGGTGGTGGTCGTCTTGCCGTGCGTGCCGCCGATCGCCACCGCGTTGCGGAAGCGCATCAGTTCGGCCAGCATCTCGGCGCGACGGACGATCGGCAGCAGCTTTTCGCGCGCCGCCTTGAGCTCCGGGTTGGACTTCTTGATCGCGGTCGACACCACGATCACCTCGGCGTCGCCCAGGTTCTCGGCCTTGTGGCCGACGAAGCACTCGATGCCTTTGGCCCGCAGGCGCTGCACGTTGGCGCTGTCGGCCTGGTCCGATCCCTGCACCTTGTAGCCGAGATTGTGCAGCACTTCGGCGATACCGCTCATGCCGATGCCGCCAATGCCGATGAAATGAACGAGACCGATGGTCTGCGGCATCTTCATGGCCGCACTCCCTTCTTGAATTCAGCAACGGGTATGCTGGAGGCAATAGCCTCTGCGAGGTCGGCGAGCAACCTCGTGGCATCCGCCCTGCCCACTGACCTCGCGGCAGCCGCCATCGCCGCCATCCGCTCCGGCTCGACCATCGCGGCGCCGAGAAGGGCAGCGATGCGCTCGGCAGACAGCGTCGACTGCGGGTGTACCTCCGCGCCGCCCGCGGCGGCAAGGCGTGCCGCATTCGCCGCCTGGTCGTGGTCGAGCGCGTGCGGATAGGGCACCAGCAGCGCCGGCCGGCCGATCACCGAAATCTCGGAGACCGTCGACGCTCCCGAGCGCGAGATCACCAGATGGGCAGCCGCCATGCGCTGCGCCATGTCGGTGAAGAACGGCGAGACGTCGGCCTCGATGCCGAGCCTGGCATAGGCCGCCTTGACCTTGTCGGCGTCCTCGGCGCGGGCCTGCTGGGTGACCCGGAGCCGCTTGCGCTGCGCCTCCGGCAGCATCGCGATCGCGGCCGGAACGGCGTCGGAAAAGAACTGCGCGCCCTGGCTGCCGCCGAAGACCAGCAGGTTGAAGCGGTCCGAAGCGCCGGAAGCCGCATAGGGCGCCTTGGCCGCCTCGATCACCGCGGGACGCACCGGATTGCCCGTCACCACGGTCTTGGCGCTGTTGGCGCCCGTGTTCTCCGGCAGGAAACCGCCGGCAATGGCATCGACCCTGCCTGCCAGCGCCCTGTTTGCGCGGCCCATCACCGCATTCTGCTCATGCACCATGGCCGGCACGCCGCGCCGCGTCGCAGCGTAGAGCGGCGGCAGCGTCGGGTAGCCGCCGAAGCCGATCACCACCGCCGGCTTGATCCTGGCGATGACCCGCGACGCCTCGCGCACGCCGCGCCAGATGCTCCAGAACGCGCGCAGCAGCGCTATCGGGTTCTTGGAGCCGATCGTCGCCGAGGGAATGGGATGGATGGCGGCCGCCGGGAATTTTCCGGCGAAGCGCTCCGCCCGGTCGTCGGTGGCGAGGTGCACCTGCCAGCCGCGCGCCGTCAGTTCGTGCGCCAGCGCCTCGGCGGGAAAGAGGTGGCCGCCGGTCCCCCCGGCGGCAAGCATGACGGTACCCTTGGCCATCTCATTCGGCCGGCAGCATGCGTCGGCTGGCCGCGCCGAAGCCCGTCTGCCTGAGCTTTTCCGGCTTCTTGCGGGTCAGCGCCAACACCATGCCCATGGACATGGCGATCGCGATCAGCGAGGAGCCGCCATAGGAGATGAACGGCAGCGTCATGCCCTTGGCGGGCATCAGTTGCAGGTTCACGCTCATGTTGATGATCGCCTGGAAGCCGAACACCACCACCAGCCCCGCCACCGCATAGCGGGTGAAGTCGTCCTGCTCCTTGAGCGCCGCCCTCAGCCCGCGCAGCACGATAAAGGCGAAGATCGACATGATGCCGAACAACAGCACGATGCCGAATTCCTCGCCGGCGACCGAGAAGACGAAGTCGGCATGGCTGTCGGGAATGACGCGCTTGACCACGCCCTCTCCGGGGCCGACGCCGAACCAGCCGCCGCTGACGATCGCTTCGCGCCCCATGTCGACCTGGAAGGTATCGCCCTCGCCGGTGATGAAGCGGTCGATACGGCCGGCGACGTGCGGGAAGAACAGGTAGGCCGCAAAGCCGCCGCCGGCGCCGAGCGCGCCGAGAGTGATGATCCAGAACCAGGACATGCCTGCCATGAAGAACATGACGCCCCAGGTGCCGAGCACCAGCATCGTCTGTCCAAAGTCGGGCTGTGCCATGAGCAGCGCAAGCACGACGCCGAGCAGGATCATGGCAAAGAGATTGCCCGGAATTTCGTGATGACGCTCATGCTCCGACATCAGCCAGGCGGAGATCACGACGAAGGCTGGCTTGAGGAATTCCGACGGCTGGATGGAGAGGCCGGCGAACGAGACCCAGCGCCGCGCGCCCTTGACCTCGACGCCCACGAACAGCACCGCCACCATCAGGACCAGCATGATGCCCAGCATGATGATCGACAGGCGCCTGATCTGCCGCACATCGAGGAACGACACCGCGATCATTACCATCAGGGCCGGGATGGTGAAGATGATCTGGCGCGTGGCGAAATGGAACATGTCGAGGCCGATGCGCTGTGCCACCGCCGGGCTTGCCGCGAACGACAGCACGATGCCCAGTCCCATGAGCATGAGGAACGCCGCGAGGAACCATCTGTCCACCGTCCACCACCACATGGCGACGGGACTTCTGTCGAGACGACTGATCATGGCCTTGCCCCTCCGATGGCGCTGACGCCATCAATAGCACTCACAGCTTGCCTGAAGGCTTCGCCGCGGACCTCGAAGTTCTTGAACTGGTCGAAGCTGGCGCAGGCCGGCGACAGCAGCACCACCGCCTCGCCGCTGTCGTCCTTGGCCGCGTCTTCGGCGGCGTGCTCGACTGCGGCAGCCAGCGTTCCGGAGATTTCATACGGAACCGCCTCGCCCAGTGTCGCGGCGAAGGCCGGCGCGGCCTCGCCGATCAAATAGGCACGCGCGATGCGCGGAAAGAAGCTGCGCAGCGGCTCGATGCCACCTTCCTTCGGCAGGCCGCCGGCAATCCAGTAGACGCGCTGGAAGCTCGATAGGGCGGGTGCCGCGGCGTCCGCATTGGTCGCCTTGGAATCGTTGACGAACAGCACGTGCCCCTTGCGTCCCACCTGCTCCATGCGGTGGGCAAGGCCGGGAAAACTCTCGAGCCCTGCCTGGATCTCCCCGAGGTCGAGACCGACCTTGAGGCAGGCGACGACGGCCGCGAGCGCATTCTGGGCATTGTGCTGGCCACGCAGGGAGCCGATGCCTTCCAGGAAGGCGATGCGGCTATAGCGCCCGTCGATCGCCTCCATCAGGTTGGTGCCGTCGGCGAAATAGCCGTCCGTCAGCGGCAGGCGCTTGGAAATGCGGACCACGTCCTTGCCGGCGCGTTCCAGCCGGTCAGCGATCTGGGCGCAATAGACGTCGTCGACCCCGACGATCGCCGTGTCGCTGCCTGCAACCAGCCTTTCCTTGATCGAAGCGTAGTGCTGCATCGTGCCGTGGCGGTCGAGATGGTCCGGCGTCAGGTTGAGCAGGATGCCGGCCGTCGGATTGACCGAAGGGGCCAGGTCGATCTGGTAGGAGGAGCACTCCACGACGTAGTGCCGGCCGGCCTCGGGCGGGTCGAGCGTCATCACCGCCCGGCCGATGTTGCCGCCCATCTGGGTGTCGCGCCCGGCCGACTGCAGGATATGGGCGGTCAGCGCCGTGGTGGTCGACTTGCCGTTGGTGCCGGTGATCGCCACGAAGGGCGCGGTCGGCGCAGTGGCCAGGCGCTCGCGCGCGAACAGTTCGATGTCGCCGATCACCTCGACGCCGGCGCCGCGGGCCAGCTCCACCGTCCAATGCGGCTTGGGATGGGTCAGCGGCACCCCAGGCGACAGCACGAAGGACGCGACGGCCGACCAGTCGATGCCGCGCAGGTCGGCCGTTGCTATGCCATCGGCCGCGGCCCTGGCCACGCTCTCGGGGTTGTCGTCCCAGGCGACTACCTGCGCCCCGCCCTCGGCCAGCGACCGTGCCGTGGCGATGCCGGAACCGCCGAGCCCGAAGAGCGCGACCTGCTTGCCGGCGAATGAGGTGGCTCGGATCATCGCAGCCTCAGCGCAGCTTGAGAGTGGACAGGCCGATCAGCGCCAGGATGACGGCAATGATCCAGAAGCGGATGACCACCTGGCTCTCGGTCCAGCCAAGTTTCTCGAAATGATGGTGGATAGGCGCCATCAGGAACACCCGGCGGCCGGTCAGCTTGAAGAAGCCTACCTGGATGATGACCGACAGCGCCTCCATGACGAACAGGCCGCCGACGATGGCCATGACGATCTCGTGCTTGGTGGCGACCGCGACCGTGCCGATCAGTCCGCCGAGGGCCAGCGAGCCGGTGTCGCCCATGAAGATGGCGGCGGGCGGCGCATTGAACCACAGGAAGCCGAGGCCGGCGCCGATGACCGCCCCCAGGATGACCGCCAGTTCGCCGGTGCCGGGCACGAAGTGGATCTGCAGGTATTCGGCGAAGACGGCGTTACCTGACAGGTAGGCGATGACGCCGAAGGACGCCGCGGCGATCATGATCGGCACGATGGCGAGCCCATCGAGGCCGTCCGTCAGGTTCACCGCATTGCCGGCGCCGACCACCACGAAACAAGCGAAGGGAATGAAGAACCAGCCGAGATTGAGCAGGAAATCCTTGATGAACGGGAAGGTCAGCGACGACGAGAACGGCGCCTGGCCGTTCTGCATGATGATCCAGGCGGCGATGGCGGCGATCACGAACTCGATGCCCAGGCGCGCCTTGCCCGAAAAGCCCAGATGCGATTGCTTGGTGACCTTCAGATAGTCGTCGTAGAAGCCGATGGCGCCGAAGCCGAGCGTCACGAACAGCACCACCCAGACATAGACGCTGGCGATGTTGGCCCAGAGCAGCGTCGACCCGATGATGCCGGAGAGGATCATCAGGCCGCCCATGGTCGGCGTGCCCGCCTTCTTGAAATGGGTCTGCGGCCCGTCGGCGCGGATCGGCTGGCCCTTGCCCTGCCTAAGGCGCAGCGAATTGATGATGGCGGGCCCGAAGATGAAGACGATCAGCGCGGACGTGATCAGCGCCCCGCCGGTGCGGAAGGTGATGTAGCGGAAGACGTTGAAGAACGAGACCTTGTCCGCGAAATCGACAAGCAGAGTTAGCATGCGTATCCGTCCCCCGAGACCCTGTCAGGTCGGTGTGGTGTTGCCGGCATGGGCCGGGAATGTCTTGATCATCGCGTCGACCAGCCGGGAAAAGCCGATGCCCTTCGACGATTTGATCATGATGGCGTCGCCGGGGCGCACCGTGCTCAGAAGCACCGGCTTGAGCTCCTCGACGCCGGCGCGATACTCGGCCTTGAACCCCTCGGGCAGCGTATCGGCGAGAGCCTTCATCTCCGGGCCGGCGAGCAGCACCATGTCGGTCCTGGTCGAGCCGATCAGTTCCGCCAGCGCCGAATGCAGCCTGGCCGAATGTGCGCCCAGTTCCAGCATGTCGCCGAGCACGGCGATGCGCCTGCCGCCCGCGGCGACGGGCGTGGCGTCGAGAAGCTCGATCGCCGCCTTCATCGAAGCCGGATTGGCGTTGTAGCTTTCGTCGATCAGCGTGATCGGCCCGTTCGGCAGGTGCAGGATGTGGCGCTGGCCGCGCCCGCTGGCGGCCGACATCGAGGCGAGCGCGGTCGCGACCGTCGGCACGTCGGCGCCACAGAGATGCGCCGCTCCCAGCACCGCAAGCGCGTTCTGGACAACATGGCGTCCCGGCACGCCGACGCGGGCCGGCACGTCGCGGCCGGCGACGCGCGCGACGATCATCGAGTGATCGGCTTCGAGCGTGCACTTGAGCAGCCGGAAGGTCGCTCGTGCGTTCTCGCCGTAGCTCATCACATTGTCGACGCCTGCCGCGCGGGCGAATTTCTCCAGCAGCTTGAAGCGGCCGTCGTCGCGGTTGAGCAGCACCGCCCCGCCGGGCTCGACCCCTTCGAAGATCTCGGCCTTGGCCTTGGCGATCTCGTCGAGGCTGCGGAAGAACCCGAGATGGGCGGCCGCGATCAGCGTGATGATCGCAATGTGCGGCCGGACCATGCGCACCAGCGGGCTGATCTCGCCGGGATGGTTCATGCCGATCTCGAAGACGGCGTAGTCGCTGTCCTCGGGCATGCGCGCCAGCGTCAGCGGCACGCCCCAGTGGTTGTTGAACGAGGCGACCGAGGCATGCACCTTGCCGACCGAGGACAGCGCATGCCGCAGCGCCTCCTTGGTGCTGGTCTTGCCGACCGAACCGGTGACGGCGATGATGCGCGCGCGCGACCGGGCACGCGCCGCGACGCCTGCCTTCTCGAGCGCCGCGAGCACGTCGGGCACCACGATCATCGGCGCCGTCAGCCGGCCCAGCGCCGGCAGCTTGCTCTCCGCCACGACCAGAAGCCCCGCCCCCGCCTTGATGGCGGCGGTGGCAAAATCGTGGCCATCCATCGTGTCGCCCTTGATGGCGAAGAAGGCATCGCCCGGCTCGAGGCTGCGGCTGTCGATGGAAATGCCGGTGATACCTTCCGGCATCTGCCCGAACGGACGGCCGCCCGTTGCGTCGACAAGTGCCTCGGAGGTCCACAGCAGGCTCATGCCGGGCTCCCGGCGAGCGCCTTGCGCACTTCCTCATGATCCGAAAAATGCAGCGTCTGGCTGCCGATCGTCTGGCCTTCCTCGTGCCCCTTGCCGGCGACGATCAGCGTGTCGCCCTCGTGCAGCATGGCGACCGCTTCGTGGATCGCCTGGCGCCGGTCGCCGATCTCGATCGCGCCGGGGGCGGCGGCCATGATCGCGGCGCGGATGGTCTCGGGCACCTCGGAGCGCGGGTTGTCGTCCGTCACGATGGTGACGTCCGCCAGCCGCGTCGCGATCTCGCCCATGATCGGGCGCTTGCCGCGATCGCGGTCGCCGCCGCAGCCGAAGACCACGATGACCCGGCCCGTCGTGAACGGCCGCACCGAGGCGAGCACGTTCTCGAGCGCGTCAGGCTTATGGGCGTAGTCGACATAGACGGGCGCGCCGGCCGCGGTGGTGCCGACGAGGTCGAGCCGTCCCGGAGCTCCCTTGAGATTTTCGAGCGCCGCCAGCGCCCTGGCCGCGTCCGTTCCGGTCGCGATCGCCAGCCCCGCCGCAACCAGCGAGTTGGCGACCTGGAAGTCGCCCGCCAGCGGCAGGTCGACTTCGTGGATGACACCGCCGCATTCGATCTCGGCGCGCTGCCGGTGGCGTTCGTGCTCCACCCGCTTCAGGTTGAGGAATTCGCCGTGCCGGCCGACCGTCAGCACCTTGAGGCCGGCGGCGCGGGCGGCTTCGATCGTCGGCTGCGACCATGCATCGTCGGCGAAGATCACCGCTGGCGCGCCCTTGGGCAGCAGCGTGTCGAACAGGCGCAGCTTGGCGCGCAGATAGTCTTCGACCGTGGGATGGTAGTCCATGTGGTCGCGACCGAGATTGGTGAAGCCGCCGGCCGCGAGCCGCACGCCATCGAGGCGGCGCTGGTCGAGGCCGTGGCTGGACGCTTCCATCGAGGCGTGCGTCACGCCGTCATCGGCGAGTTCGGCCAGCAGCTTGTGCAGCGCCACCGGGTCCGGCGTGGTGAGCTGGCCGTATTCGTTGCGGCCCGGCGCCACGACGCCCGTCGTGCCGATGCTGGCCGCGGCCAGGCCCGCCTGCTCCCAGATCTGGCGCGTGAAGGCGGCGACCGAGGTCTTGCCGCTGGTGCCGGTGACGGCAACCATGGTCTTGGGCTGGCGGCCGTAGAACCTGGCAGCGCTCAACGCCAGGGCCTGGCGAGGGTCGTCGACCAGGATGACGGGCACGCCCACCGCCGAAATCCGGGTTTCCTTCGAGGCAATCACGGCGAGTGCGCCACGTTTGGCCGCATCAGCGGCATAGGCAGCACCGTCGGCCTTGCTGCCGGGTACGGCAAAAAACAGCGTTCCCGGCGTCACCTGCCGCGAATCCGAGGAAACCCCGCTCGCCTCGACATCGTGGGACAGAACCCCATCGACGGGCAGGATACCGGCAAGGTCTTTTATTTTCATCGAGTTCCGTTCGTCATAAAGCGGCGCGTTCTTTGGCGCGCCTGAGAATCAAGGGTAGGAAGCCAGCGTTGCCTCACCTTCTTGGCCGAATTCTGGCTTCACGCCAAGCAGCGGGGCTGCGCGCCGGATAATGTTGGACGTGATCGGCGCGGCCGTGAGAGCGGCGGTTGCCGAACGGGTGGAACCTTCCATCTTCGGCTCGTCGATGATGGTCAGCACCAGATACTTCGGATCTTCCATCGGGAAGGCGGCAACGAAGGCGTTGAAGTTCTTTTCCTTCGAATAGCGCCCGTTGACAACCTTTTCAGCCGTACCCGTCTTGCCGCCGACGCGATAGCCGGGAACCGTGCCGCGCTTGGCGCCGCCCTCTTCGGCGTTGAGGCGGTAGAGATACTTCATGTCCTCGACGGTCTGCGACTTGACCACTTGCTTGCCGATCGCATTCGCCTCCTCCTGGGTGCGGATCAGGAAAGTCGGCGGAAGGAGCTTGCCGCCGTTCATCAGCGCGGCGGCGCCTACGGCCGTCTGCAGCGGCGTGGTCGAGAACCCATGCCCGAACGCGGCCGTGATCGAGTGCACCCTCTTCCAGACCTTCGGTTCGGTCGGCTTGGCGACCTCCGGCAGCTCCGTCTGCATCCGGTCGAGCAGCCCCATGCGCCTGAGGAATTCGCGATGCGCCTCGACGCCGACGGCCTCGGCCTCGCGCGCCGAGCCGATGTTGGAGGAGTAGATGAACACCTCCGGCACGCTGAGCACCCTGCCCTTGCCGCGGAAGTCGCGGATCGTCTGGCCGCCGATCTTGATCGGCTTGCTCGCGTCGAAGGTGCTCTGCAGCGTCACCTTGCCGGAATCCAGCGCCATCGAGGTGGTGAAGCTCTTGATGGTCGAGCCCATCTCGTAGAGGCCTGCCGACATCCGGTTCAGGCGATCCTGCTGCAGCGCGTTGAACGGGTTGTTGGGGTCGAAATCCGGGACCGAGCCCATGGCCAGCACTTCGCCGGTCCTGACGTCGAGCACGACGGCGCCCGCGGCGATGGCCCGGTACTTCTCGAGCGCTGCGACGATTTCGCTGCGCACGATGTGCTGCACGCGCAGGTCGATCGACAGCCTGACCGGCTTGAGGTCCTTGGCGACGGCCAGGCCCGAAGCCTGGAGATCGGCCAGGCCCTGGTCGTCGATGTATTTTTCCAGGCCCGAAATGCCCTTGTTGTCGACGTTGGTCAGCCCGATGATGTGGGAGGTGGTCTCGCCGGCCGGGTAGAAGCGGCGCTTCTCGGTGCGGAAGGCGATGCCGGGAATGCCGAGCGCCATGATCTCGGCCTGCTGCTTGGGCGTCAGCTGCCGCTTGAGCCAGACGAAGCCGGTGCCGCTCTTCAGCTTGTTATAGGTCTGCTCGACGTCGAGATCCGGCAGCACGGTCGTCAGCTTCTCGATCGCCTCGTCGGCATCGACGATGCGGCGCGGCTCGGCAAACAGCGAGGCCGTCTTGATGTCGGTCGCCAGCACCTCGCCATAGCGGTCGACGATGTCGGGACGCGAGGCGGTCACGCGCGACTCCGGCCCGGCCGAGGTCTCCGGATCGAGCATGCCGAGATAGACGAGCCGGCCGGCGATCGTGGCGTAGATCGAGAAAAACACGACCATCGTCATGATGACGCGGTTGCGCGTGCGCCCGCCGGTCTTCTTGCGCGCGCTGTCGAACACGATCGCGGCGTCGCCTTCCGCCTTGCGCCGCTTTTTGCCCAGCCAGCCGATCATTGCGATATTCCCCCGGTCAAAATCTGGTCGAGCGTGGTGTCAGCCGTGCCGCCGGATGCTTCGCGCGTCAGGTCTTCGATGGTCAGCGGACGGGCAGGCAGCGCATCCAGGCCGACGATCTGGCGCGCGTCGACGGGCTGGAGCTTCAGCTCGGTCTGGTAGGCATCGGCAAGGGTCTGCAGGCGCGCGGGCTGCGTAAGCAGGCTCCAGTCGGCCTTCAGAAGGTCGATGGTGTCTTCCTCGAAGCGGATCTGCGCCTCGATCTTGTTGACGGCCTTGAGCTGGTTTTCGGCCTCGTCCTTGGTCTTGTAGGTGAACGCCGCGGCGGTAACCATCACGGCGATCAGGACCATGTCGCTGGTACGGAACACGAGTCTTACCTTTCTCCCGTCTGGCCGACGTCGGGAAGCTTCGGAAGCCCGAAGATGGAAAAATCCTCAGCGCGCGCCGGCGCAACAGTGCGCACTGCAGCACGCAGCTTGGCAGAGCGGGCACGCGGGTTCGCGGCGATCTCGGCGTCGCCCGGTCCGACCGCGCCGCCCGACTTTTCGAAGGTCGTGGCGATCGTTTCGAGTTCCGGCATGTAGCGCGAGCGCGACGGCGCGCTGGACCGGTCGGCGATGAAGCGCTTGACGATCCGGTCTTCGAGCGAATGGAAGGTCACGACGACGAGCCGCCCGCCGGGCTTCAGCGCCCGCTCGGCGGCGAAGAGCGCACGGGCCAGTTCGCCAAGCTCGTCGTTGACATAGATGCGCAGCGCCTGGAACACGCGCGTCGCCGGGTGGATCTTGTCCTTCGGGCTGCGGCCGATATGGGTCTCGATCGCATCGGCGAGGTCGAGCGTACGCTCGAAGGGGCGCTTCTCGCGGCGGCTTTCGATCATCCGCGCGATACGTCCGGCATGGCGCTCCTCGCCGAGGAAGCCGAAGATGCGCGCGAGATCACCCGCCTTGAAGCGGTTGACGACATCGGCCGCGCTCGGCCCCGCCTGGGCCATGCGCATGTCGAGCGGGCCGTCGGCGCGGAACGAGAAGCCGCGCTCGGCCTGGTCGAGCTGCATCGACGAAACGCCGATGTCGAGCACCACGCCGTCGACCTGGTCGACATGTTCGTCCAGGCTGGAGAACGGCGCCTGCACCAGCCGCAGCTTGCCGCCGGACTGGCTTTCCAGCGCCCTACCCGCCGCAATGGCGTCGGGATCGCGATCGATGGCGACGACGGAGGCGCCCGTGCTCAGGATGGCCTTGGTGTATCCGCCGGCGCCGAAGGTGCCGTCGACATGCACTTCGCCCTCGACCGGACGAAGAGCGGCCAGGACTTCGGCAAGGAGAACCGGAACGTGGCGGGCCGGTCCGCCTTCAGCGTGATGGTCGTCGCCGAGACCTGCCATCATTCCGGTCGCTCCCCAGGCTTCGTCCCCTGCCGAAGCTTCAGAAGCCGCGCGCGCACTTCCGCGCCATGAGCGCGAAGCCGCTCCGGCTCCCACATTTGAAAAAATTGGCCGCGGCCGACAAAGGCTACTTCCGTCGTGATCCCGGTGTGCTCGCGCAGAAAGTCCGAGACCGATATCCGCCCATCCTGGTCGAGCTTTAGGAAAGTGCTGTCGCCATGGACGAAGAATGACATGTCGTCCGCCGTCTGCAGGAACGGATCCTCCTGCGCGATGCGCTGCTCGTAGCGGTCGAGCAGATCCAGCCCGCCGACATCGAGTGCCGGCACGTCGAGCGCCCGCAGCGCATAAAGCTCGGTATAGCCGCGCTTCTGCAGTACGGCACGGAAATGCGCCGGAACGGAGACCCGCCCCTTCGCATCGATCCTGTTCACCGCATTCGACAGAAACCGGTCCATCACATGATACGGCCGCTTCCGCTGCCGCGCCCCTCGTCACCATGCCGGCCGCGCCCTGACGGCCCGGCCAAATCCGCAAGCCAGTCCCGCTCCCGGCCGAATCCGTACTGCGACCCGCAGCCGCCGCGGCCGCCAGGTCGGCATACGCCTCACCCTTTACTGGAACGAAATCATGGTTACCGAATTGGGATAACATGGGGCTATATGGGCGTCAACGGGAACACGGCACACGATCATGTCGCAACCGGGACTGATTGACCCTTTCACGGCACTCGGATTTTTATGCTCCATTAAGGCTAACGAAGTCTTAGCGTGGCCCAATGCAGCAGCAGAACCGGGCCTTGCTTGGCGCCGACCTGCGCCCTAGCCTCGGCAGCGCAGGAAATTCTTCAGGGAGATGCGCAGACCATGGCCGAGACGATGAAGGAACGCGCAGCGTCTCTTGCCCATCTCCGCCGCTCCAGGCTGTCGAAGGGCGACCCCATCCCTCTCCCGCTCACCATGGCCGCCATCTACCACGCGCCGGGCGATGCGACGGGCTTCAACCAGTATGGCCGCTTCAGCAATCCCAATTGGGCGGCGGTGGAGGAGATGCTCGGCCACCTCGAAGCCGCACCCTGCGTGGCCTTTCCCTCGGGCATGGGCGCGATCTCGGCGACGTTCTTCGCCCTGCTGAAGGCAGGCGACCGGATCCTGCTGCCGTCCGACGGCTACCACACGACCCGCCTGATGGCGGAGCGCTTCCTCGGCGCCTTCGGCGTCTCCACCGACGTCAGGCCGACGGCGTCATTCCTCGACGGCGGCTTCGAAGGCTATCGCCTGGTCTTCATCGAAAGCCCGTCGAACCCCACGCTCGACATCTGCGACATCAGGGCCGTGGCCGAGGCAGTGCACCGGGCGGGCGGCCTGCTCGTCGTCGACAACACCACGATGACGCCCTTCGGCCAGCGTCCGCTCGACCTCGGCGCCGACATCGTCGTTGCCGCCGACACCAAGGCGCCGAACGGCCATTCCGACGTGCTGTTCGGCCATGTTGCGAGCCGCAATCCCGATGTCATCGAAGCTGTGACCGAATGGCGGCAGAATGCCGGCGGCATCCCCGGCCCGTTCGAGGCCTGGCTGGTGCATCGCGGGCTCGAGACGCTGGAACTGCGCTTCGACCGCATGTGCTCCTCGGCCGAAGCTCTCGCCCCGCGGCTCAAGGCCCACCCCGCCGTGAGCGGGCTGCGCTTCCCCGGCCTCGAGGGCGACCCGTCCCACAACCTGGCCCGCGCCCAGATGGAGCGCTTCGGCTTCCTCATCAGCTTCGACCTCGGCTCGGAGCAGAAGGCCGAGGACTTCATCAATGGTTGCGAGCTGATGCATGCCGCTACTTCCTTCGGCGGCGTGCATACCGTCGCCGAGCGCCGCCTGCGCCGCGGCGATGCGGTGACGCCGGGCTTCGTCAGGCTTTCCGTTGGCTGCGAGCCGGTGGAGGAGCTTTGGGCGGCGATGAAGGCGTCGCTGGACAGGATCGGCGGGTGAGCGATCAGGGCAATAGGTCGTCGCCCAAGATGTCGCGGCGGCCGTGCAGAACTCGGACGATGAGCACGTCGGGCCCTTCTACACGATAGAATGTCACGTATTCGCTCACCACGACGTGCCGCAGATCCGGGAGTAGATCCGCCCGCTCGGCACCGGAATACGGCTGCGTGGCAAGCAACTCCCAGCGATCAGCCATACGCTTGATCAGCCGAGCTGCGGCATTGGGATTGAATTGGCCGAGGTGGTCGCCGATCGCCTCGATATCGGCCATGGCCCGAGGCGTCAGCCGGTAGCTCATCGATCAGCCTGGCCTTTGCCGATCGCTTCGTATCTTGCCGCCAGTTTGGCCATGAATTCGGGACCGTCGCTACCCGGCCCGCTGTCGATGCCTTCCTGCACCAGCGCGCGAAGCTCCTCGAGCGTATAGCCATAGAGTTCGCGCCGCTCCTTCCAGAGCCTGAGCGCGTCGCGGATCACCTCGCTGGCGGAAGCGTATTCGCCGGCCTCGACGGCGCCGTCGACGGCAGCCGCCAGCTCGGGCGAAAGCGTGATGCTGCGCTTGTCGATGTGGCCCATGGCGCGCCTCCTGGTGAGGGCAGGATGGTACGAACAAATCGCACCACATACAAGCGTGGGACATGCACGGCGGGCGGCGGGCATCCGCCCAGGTGCAGCAACACCTTGGTGCCCGCAGGACAATCGCTTTTGTGCGGCTGGAAGACAGGCAGCGCCAGCTGGCCTGTAAGCCGGGTTCTGTATGGCCCCCACGCCTTGCGGCGCGGGAACGTGGCGGCCATTCTTCTTGGACGGGCATTGCTGCACGCCTCACGCAACCAACCCGGGCGGCAGGCCGGAAACAGCCCTGAGGGTTGCCCCTCGCACCGCCCCTATTCGGTTTTGCTCCCGGTGGGGTTTACCGTGCCGCTCCTGTTGCCAGTCGCGCGGTGGGCTCTTACCCCACCCTTTCACCCTTGCCGCGGAAACCGCGGCGGTTTGCTTTCTGTGGCACTTTCCCTGGGGTCGCCCCCGCCGGCCATTAACCGGCACCGTGTCTCCATGGAGCCCGGACTTTCCTCACCTGCAGCCTTTCGGCTTCGCAGGTGCGGCCGCCCGGCCAGCTGGCAAGGCGTATAAAGGGATTTGTGCCGGAAAACGCAACCAAAAACGTCGGCGCTTCGCGCGCCTCAGCCCTGGTTGCTTTCCATCAGGCACCGGCCAGGCGTGACTGCACCTTCTTGCAGTAGGCGGCCGAGACCGGGTTCATGCGCTTGGCGCCGTGGCCGGCATTATACTTGAGGATCGTGCCGCAGGTGGCACCGCCGCTCAGTTCGTGCGCCTTGGCCAGATACAGCATGCCGAACTTGATGTTGGTCTCGGGGTTGAAGAGCCCCTTGGCGGAGCCGCTGTAGCCCATCATGCGCGCCGTCGCCGGCTTGATCTGCATCAGCCCGATCTCGCCGGCCCTGCCGCGCGTGTTCGGGCGGTAGTTGCTCTCCACGCTGATGACGGCATGGGCGAGCGATACCGGCACACCGTAGGCCGAGGCGTAGCGGGCGACGATCTCGCCAAAAGGCTTGCTGGAGGCGGTGGTCTTGGTGGCCTTGGCGGACTTGGCGGCCTGCTCCTTGACGGTCTTGGCGCCCTTGCCGCCGATCGACGCCGTGGTGAAGGTATCGATCTCAGCCTTCTTCGAGCAGCCGAACAGATATGGGCAATCGTCGGCCTTCTTGGCTTCGGCCTTGGCGTTCTTGTTCTTGGCGGTCTGTTCGATGATCGTCTTGGAGGCCCTGACAGCGCCTTCCTGGGCGTGAGCGGCAAAAGAAGTCAGGCCGGCGGCTAATGCCACCGCAACAACGGTCAAATTCTTCATGTTATCCTTGTTCTCGACAGGCCGCGCGAACAATATCGCGCAGCATCCCTTCCTAAACGCCGGGGGCTCTCTTCGGAGCGTTGGCAGGATTTGCCCGGCGCCTTGCACGGCGATGCATTTGCCGGGCGAACTGGCGGGAAAAAAGGCGCGGCAAGTCACATTAGGTTACAATATGTAACTATGCGAATCACATCTCTTTATTGGTCAAGGCCTTCGGGAAGCTCGGCGATCAGCCGCCTGAGCGTCGACAGCGTCGAGGCGTCGGCGACGCCGTCGACGCAGCGCGTCCGGAAATGTCGTTGAAATGCCTGCACCGTGGTCTCGGTCAGATCGTCGAACCGGCCGGTGATCTCGACCCCGTAGCCGTAGAGCGCGAGCATCGACTGCAGCTCCTCCACCGTCTCTCCGGCATCGCCCGGTTTCAGGCCGGCGCGCCCGTCGCGCGGCGAAGGTGCGACCCAATGCCCTACGCCGGCTTCGAACATCGCGCGCCAGGGGAACTTCTCGCCAGGGTCGATCTTGCGGCCGAGCGCCACGTCCGAATGGGCCAGCACGCGCTGCGGCGCGACCTCGTGGCGTACGATGATGCCGCGGCAGAGTTCGATGACAGCGCCGATCTGGCGCTTCGGGAAGGCCGGGTAGCCGAAGGCATGGCCCGGATTGACGATCTCGATGCCGATCGAGCATGAATTGATGTCGGACTGGCCGCTCCAGGAACTCTTGCCGGCATGCCAGGCGCGGTCGCCTTCCCGGACCATCTGGACGATGCGCCCGTCCTCGTGGACGAGATAGTGCGAGGAGACCTCGCTTACCGGGTCGCACAACCAGGCTTCGGCGCTCGCCCCGGTCTCCATGCCGGTATAGTGCAGCACGATCATGTCGGGCTTGGCGCCCTCGCGGCGCGGCCCGAAATTGGGCGAAACGCGCACGTCGGCATGCCGATGATCGGGCAAGAAACCGCTCATACGTGCCGGAGCCCCTTCTCGATCATCTCATAGGCCGCGTTGATGGCGGCGATGCGCGTGGTGGCGATGCGGATGAATTCCTCGGGCAGCCCGCGTGCGATCAGGCGGTCCGGATGATTGTTGGCGACGAGCTTGCGATAGTGCTTGCGCACGTCCTCGAACGGCTGTCCCGGCTCGATGCCGAGGACCCGATAGGGATCGGTTTCGCCGAGGTCGAGATGGCGCGCCAGGATGGTCTGGTAGTGGCCCTCCTCGATGCGGAAGATCTGCGAGACGTGGTGCAGGAACGTCCCCTCGCGCTGGTGCATCATCCCGTCCGCCTTGGCGATGTGGAACAGCCCGTCGAGTATGTCCTCCAGCATGCCGCAGTTGGGGTGGCCGGAGCCGCACAGGCGCGCCATCCGCTGGGCATAGATCTCGTAGCCGGCGACGTCCTGCTGGGCGATGTTGTAGAGGCGCTCCACGTCGCGGGCATGCTGCGGCGGCACCGTGAAGATCTCGTAGAAGGCGCGGATCTCGTCCTGGGAGACGATGCCGTCGGCCTTGGCCATCTTGGCCGAAAGCGCGATCATCGCCACCGAGAAGGCGACGCGCCGGCGCAATTCGGCATCGCCCGAAAAGATAGTCCGGACGGCCTCCACGACGTCTGCGACGCCGCTCGCTGCTGTTGCCGAGATACGCGCGACAAAGTCGCCGAGACGGTCCCAAATCGACATGGCCAGCTTCTTAGGATGAAACACTCGCGAAGGCGAGATGCCAACTTGCATGCCGGCAACTTTGTCGGCAAGGGGAGCGGCCCGCCTCTGGACCATAGTTCTGGACCAACCGAAATCGCACGACGCGCCGCTTCGGCCCGGCTATCGGTTGCGCCCATGGACGCACGCAATCCCAACCCGCCGGCATCCGCCGTTTCGCGCGAGACGATCGGTCTCGCATTGGGGGCTTTGGGTGTGTTCATCTTCGGCGGAACCCTGCCCGCGACGCGCGTGGCGCTGGGCACCTTTTCGCCCTGGTTCATCACCTACGGCCGCGCCGCCATGGCCTCGATCGCGGCGGCGGCGCTGCTCGTCGTGTTGCGCAAGCGCTTCCCGAGGCGAGATGCGCGCGCCCTCTTCGTTGCCGGCCTGCTGCTGGTCTTCGGCTTCCCGGTCTTCTCGTCCATCGCCATGCAGACCGTGCCGGCGTCCCACGGCGGCGTCGTCCTCGGCGTGCTTCCCCTGACCACGAGCATCTTTGCCGCGCTGATCGGCGGCGAGCGGCCGTCGGCGTTCTTCTGGCTTTGCGGGGTCGCGGGTGCGGTGCTGGTGATGGCCTTCGCCATGCGCGACAACGGCATGACGCTGACCATCGGCGACCTCTTCCTCCTGCTCGCGGCCCTTTCGGCAAGCCTCGGCTACGTCGTCTCGGGCAAGCTGTCGCGCCACATGCCCGGCTGGGAAGTGATCTGCTGGTCGCTGATCCTGACTGCGCCGATCTCCATCCCCGCAGCGATCTGGAGCTGGGATCAGGCCTTCACCCTGGCGTCCCCGGCCGAGACCTTCGCGTTCTTCTATCTCGGCTTCGGATCGATGTTCCTGGGCTTCTTCGCCTGGAATGTCGGTCTCGGCATGGGCGGCATCGCCCGTGTCAGCCAGGTGCAGCTGCTGCAGTCCTTCGTCACCCTCGCCATCTCCGCCTACCTGCTTGGCGAACAAGTGGGCGCGCAGACCGTGTTGTTCGCCCTCGGCGTCATCGCCGTCGTAGCACTGGGGCGGCGGGCACGCGTGTCGCGCTGAACGAAAAAGGCCGGAGACTGAGCTCCGGCCTTTCTGCCACCCACCGCTGACTATTGCCCGGAGGCATCCGGCTGCACCGGCTTGGGCTGCGTCGGTTCGCTGCCCTGCATGGCGCCGCCGGTGCCGGTCTGCGGCGCCGGCTGCTCGGTCGTTGCCGGCGGCTGGTCCACGCTCTGCGTGGTGGTGCTGTCCGTGTCGCTGCAGGCGGCAACGCCCAGCAGGGCGATCGCCGCGACCGACGCCAGAATGATTTTCTTCATGACCTCTCCTTTCACCGACACGCCCGTCGAGCGGGCAGTCGGAGACACAATGCGGCGCCAGGCGAGCGGTTTCATAACGTTCGGTGACCGTCTGTCACATTGATACGCTCGCCGGCCGGCTGTCGCGTGGCCGTCATTGCTCCGTCACCGCGCTGTCATGCCCGTGCGCTACCCGCTGCGCCCAGCAACGAAGTGGGGAATCGCATTTCCATGACCGACGTTTCCGGAGAACTCGTCTTTCGTCGCGGCAGGAAAGTCGGAAAGGCGGTCTACCGGAACCGCCCGCTTTCCAAGGCCGGCATTTCGGAACGGCTCTTCGCTTTGCTGTTCTCGGGCCTCGTCTACCCGCAGATCTGGGAGGATCCCGAGGTCGACATGGAGGCGATGCAGCTTTCCGAGGGCCACAGCATCGTCACCATCGCCTCGGGCGGCTGCAACATCCTTGCCTACCTGACGCGCTCGCCCGCACGGATCGACGCAGTCGACCTCAACGCCGCCCACATCGCTCTGAACCGCATGAAGCTGACGGCGGTCCGCCACCTGCCTTCCCATTCCGACCTGTTCCGCTTTTTTGGCGAGGCCGGCGTCGCGCACAATTCGCATGCCTACGACCGCTTCATCGCGCCCCAGCTCGACGCCACGAGCCGCAGCTACTGGGAGCGCCGCGACTGGCGCGGCCGGCGCCGCATCGCCACCTTCGACGGCAATTTCTACCGCACCGGCCTGCTTGGCCTGTTCATCGCCGCCGGCCACGGCGTCGCCAAGCTCTACGGAGTCGATCCGTCCGGCATCATGCTCGCCGGCGGCCGCGAGGCGCAGCGCCGCTTCTTCGACGAGCAGCTCGCCCCGGTGTTCGATCGGCGCATGCTGCGCTGGGTCACGTCGCGCAAGGCCTCGCTCTTCGGCCTCGGCATTCCGCCCGCCCAGTACGACTCGCTGCTGACCTCGGGCGACGGCTCCATGGCCGGGGTGCTCAAGGCCCGCCTCGAAAAGCTCGCCTGCGACTTCCCGCTCGAGGACAACTATTTCGCCTGGCAGGCCTTCGCCCGGCGCTATCCGAAACCGGGCGAAGCCGCGCTGCCCGCCTATCTCGAACAGGCGAACTACGCCACGATCCGCGGCAACGTCGACCGCGTCGCCATCCACCATGCCAACTTCACCGAGCACCTCGCTGCCAGGGAGGCCGCATCCGTCGACCGTTTCGTGCTTCTCGACGCCCAGGACTGGATGAGCGACGCCCAGCTCAATGCCATCTGGACCGAGATCAGCCGTACCGCGGCGCCGGGCGCCCGGGTGATCTTCCGCACCGCCGCCGAACCGAGCCTGCTGCCCGGCCGACTGTCACCCGCGCTCCTCGACCAGTGGAGCTACGAGGAGGCGCAGTCGCGCGACTTTACCGCCCGCGACCGCTCGGCCATCTATGGCGGCTTCCACCTCTACGTGAAGAAGCCCGCATGAGCGCCTCCGATTTCTCGTCCGCCCATTCCGGCCTTATGGACCGCGTCTACCGGCACCAGCGCCACATCTACGACCTGACGCGCAAATATTACCTGCTCGGCCGCGACCGCATGATCGCCGAACTCGATCCTCCGGCCGGCGGCACCGTGCTCGAGCTTGGCTGCGGCACCGGCCGCAACCTCATCCTTGCCGCCCGCCGCTTCCCCGACGCACATTTCTACGGCCTCGACATCTCCGCCGAGATGCTGGCGACGGCGCGGGCCTCGATTGCCCGGGCCGGCCTGTCCGACCGCATCACGCTCGCCCAGGCCGACGCGACCGCCTTCGACGCCAAGGCGCTGTTCGGCCGCAGCGGCTTCGACCGCGTCTTCGTTTCCTATTCGCTGTCGATGATCCCCGGCTGGGAACGTGCGGTGGCGGCCGCGCTGAACGCCGCCGACGGCTCCCTCCACATCGTCGACTTCGGCCAGCAGGAGCGGCTTCCGGGTTGGTTTCGAACGCTCCTGCGCGGCTGGCTTGCGAAATTCCACGTCTCCCCGCGCGAGACGCTGCTCGCCGAGGTCGGCCGCCAGGCCCTCGCCCTGGGACGCAATCCGCACTTCTCCGTGCTTTACCGCGGCTATGCCTGGCTCGTCGTCGTCGACGGGCCGGGATCTAGTTGAGCGCCGCCACCAGCGCCGCCAGCATCGCCTGCGGCTTGTAGTGCAGCGTCGACGGCGTCAACCCCATTCGCACCACCACCAGCCTTTGCGACGGCACGATCGCCACGCTCTGTCCGTCATGGCCCTGCATCCAGAAGGTGTCCGCGGGCAGGTCGAAGCCCTTGTCGGGATCTTCGCCGGGCGGAGAGCCGCCTTCCGGTCCCCGCAGCCACAGCTGGCCGCGGCCGTATTCGCCGTTCGAGGCGGGTGCCGCCTCGCGCATCCAGCCGACGAACCCTTCCGGCAGGATGCGGTTCCCGTCCCATGTCCCGTCCTGCAGGAGCAACTGGCCGAAGCGTGCCCAGTCATGCGCGCTGGCATACATGTAGGACGAGCCGGCGAAGGTACCGCGCGCATCCGCCTCCAGCACCGCGCTCTTCATGCCCGCCGGCCCGAACAGCCTTTCGCGCGGCCAGGCGAGCGCCCGCGCCGGATCGCCCACCGCATCCTGCCACAGACGCGACAGCAGCAGCGTCGTGCCGCTGGAATAGGAAAACACCTTGCCGACCTCGCCCGCGAGCGGCTTGGCCGCCGCGAAGCTCGCCATGTCGGTTTCGAGGTAGAGCATGCGCGTGACGTCGGTGACGTCGCCGTAATCCTCGTTGAAGGCGAGCCCGCTCGACATCGCCATCAGGTCGGCAAGGCTGATCTTGGCGCGCCAGTCAGCATTCCAGCCTTCGAACAGCCCGGTCTTGTCGACCGACATCCTGCCCTCGCCCACCAGGGTGCCGATGATCGCAGCCGTAACCGTCTTGGTCATCGACCAGCCGAGCAGCGGCGTAGCCTGGCTGAAGCCCTCTCCATAGCGCTCGCCGACGATCCGGCCGTCCTTCACCACGACGATCGCCCGCATCCCGGGGCCCACCAGGCCGGCATCGTCGAGGACCGCACCGATCTCGGGCGCCTGCGACGGCTCGACCCGCTCGCCCTCGGGCCACAGCGCGTCCGTGTCGGGTGCGGCCGCGACCGGCACCGGCCCGAGCTTTGCCGCGGCAATGTCGCCATCCGGGACGTTCGTGCATCCGGCCCCGTCCTGAGCGACCGCGAGGCCCCTGCCGAAGAGCCCGAAGAGCCCGGCCCGCACCGTGCCGGCGCTTTCGTCGACATCGACCGACATCAGCCTGAGCAGCGGATGCCCCGGCGCCTGCACGTCGTCGGCCAGCACTTGTTCCGCGTCGCGGCCGGCGATGAAGACGTTGGAGCAGACGATCTTGGCGGCGTAGCCGGACCCGACCCGGATCAGCTCCGGCGGGGTGAAGTAGAGCCAGCCGAAGAGCCCCGCAGTGGCCAGGGCCAGCAAAGCCGCGAGCCGCCGCGCTATCCTGCCTGCCATGCGCATCGCTCCCCCTTGCGCCCCCCGCGCCATCGAAATGCCGTCATTCCTTCCGCAAATCTCGAAGGCTGTCGAGCACGATCAACGGTTTATCAACCATGATCGGCGAGACAGGGAGGGGATATGCGGTCTCGTGGGGAACCGCCATCCAGCAAAAATCTGATTGGTCGTCAGGACCAGCCCCAAAGCCAGTTGGTTCGACCGGTTGCGCCGGTCCCAAGGAGACGTGATGCGCAGCCCTTCGGCCCTTTTGCTGCTCGCCTTCCTCGGCGCCTGTTCGACCGCTGACACCCTGTCCCTGGCGCCTTCCGGCAAATCGTCCACGCTCGCCGGCGTCTCGGTCAAGAACCCGCGCTTCAGCGACAGCGATCCGCACCAGTGGGACAGCGGCGCGCCCTGGACCTACGCCATCCACGGCACCGACGTCTCGAAGTACCAGACCTCGATCGACTGGCAGACCGCCAGGGGCAGCGGCATCTCGTTCGCCTTCATCAAGGCGACGGAGGGCGGCGACCGCATCGACGACTATTTCGCCGAGCACTGGCGCGCCACCAGGGCCGCCGGCGTGCCGCGCGGCGCCTACCACTTCTACTATTTCTGCCGCCCGGCGGCCGAGCAGGCGCGCTGGTTCATCCAGAACGTGCCCAACGAGGCCTCGGCGCTGCCGCCCATCCTCGACATGGAGTGGAACCCGGATTCGCCGAGCTGCAAGCTCCGGCCGCCGGCAACAACCGTGCGCAGCGAGATGAAGACATTCCTCGACATCGTCGAGAAGTATTACGGCAAGAAGCCGATCATCTACACCTCGGTCGATTTCTTCGACGACAACGACCTCTCGACCTTCCGCGGCTATCCCTACTGGCTGCGCTCCGTCGCCGGCCATCCGACCCAGAAATACGGCGACCACCCCTTCACCTTCTGGCAGTACACCGGCACCGGCGTGGTGCCCGGCATAAGCGGCAACGCCGACATCAACGTGTTCAACGGCAGTGAGCAGGCCTGGAAGAAGTGGCTCGCCGTGAACACGCGTTAGGGCGCGCGGACTCCCGCCTGCCTTGATCTCCAGATTTCGCATGGCAGATGCGACAACAAGAGGGAGTGCGGATCCAACCCCGCTCCTGTAGAAGTCCGGCCAAGCCATCCAGCCTGCCGTCTTGCCCGCTTTTCGCCATCTGGCGCGGGCATGAATGGAATCTGCCAGGCAAAGCAAGAGACCTCTGCCCATGAAACTGCTCAGCAAAGCACTCGCCGCTCTCCTCGTCACCGCCACGGCGCTGCCGGCAATTGCCCAGGAATGCGGCGCCGACTTCGCCACCTGGAAGCAGAACCTCGCCAACGAGGCGCGCGCCGCAGGCGTCGGCGAGAAGGGCCTTGCCGCGCTTGGCTCAGCAACGCTCGACCCGAAGGTGCTGGAGCGCGACCGTGCCCAGGGCGTCTTCTCGCAGACCTTCGCGCAATTCTCCGACCGCATGATCAGCAGCTATCGGCTCAAGAACGGCGCCGCCAACCTGCAGAAATATGCCCAGTACTTCGCCAAGGGCGAGCAGGACTACGGCGTGCCCGGCCCGGTGGTCGCCGCCTTCTGGGCCCTGGAGACCGACTTCGGCGCTGTCCAGGGCAATTTCAACTCGCTGAACGCACTCATCACGCTGGCGCATGACTGCCGCCGCCCTGACCTGTTTAGGCCGCAGGTCGTGCCGCTGCTCACGCTGATCGACCGCGGGGTGCTTCCGGCCGACGTCAAGGGCGCCTGGGCCGGCGAGATCGGCCAGACCCAGATCCTGCCGTCCGACTATCTCGCCCGCGGCGTCGACGCCGACGGCGACGGCGTCGTCGACCTGCGCAACACGCCCTCCGACGTCATCCTGACCACCGCGCGCAAGATCGAGTCGCGCGGCTGGAAGCGCGGCCAGCCCTGGATCGAGGAGGTTCGCGTTCCCGCCGAGATGGCCTGGGAAATGACCGGCCGCACCAACAAGCTGCCCCTCGCCGAATGGACGAAGATGGGCGTCACCAACCGTGACGGCAGCCCGCTCCAGGACAACGGCCTGAAGGCCGGCGTCGTGCTGCCGATGGGCCGCAAGGGACCGGCGTTCCTGGCCTACGATAATTACGACGTCTACCTTCAGTGGAACCAGTCGGCCACCTACACCTTGACCGCCGCGCACCTCGCCGCCCGGCTCGCCGGCCAGCCCGCCTTCGGCCTCGGCAACCCGGATGCGGGCCTCACCGGCGAGGCGATGAAGGCCCTGCAGCAGAAGCTCGCCGACAAGGGCTACGACGTCGGCGGCATCGACGGCATCCTCGGCACCAACACCCGCGAGGCCATCCGCCAGGAGCAGATGCGCCTCAAGCTGCCGGTCGACGGCTGGCCGACGCAGGAGCTGCTGGCGAATCTGTGAGTGAGTAGTGGGTAGTGAAGGACTGATGGCACGCACGCGCCGTCACTATTCCCTACTCGCTTCTTCTCTCACTCCGCCGCCATCGTCTCGAGGCTGGCAAAGCCCTGCGGCGCCTCGCCCTCGTCGAACGGCGTCGTCACCTCCACGAAGGTGTCGGGATAGAAGCCGTTGAAGCGCGTCCTCAGCGACAGCGAATAGGCGCCGATATGGCCGATCTCGATCCAGTCGCCTGTGTCGATGGTCTCGGGCAGCCAGAACGGCCGCGACAGGATGTCGACGGAATCGCAGGTCGCCCCGCACACCTTGAACGGCACGATGTTGCCGGCATCGCCATTGCGCGTGCGGATCGCCGGATCCGGGATGAAGCGCGCGGGCAGCGTGATCTTGCCGGTCCATGAATCCGACAGCGATGCCCAGATGCCGTCGTTGATGTAGAGCCGCCGGCCCTTGCGCAACAGCACGCGCACGATCAGCGACAGGCAGCGCGCCACGATCACGCGGCCTGGCTCCGCCACCAGTGGCATCTCGTCGAAGCCGTACTCCTTCAGGTCGGCGCGGAAGCGCGACATGATCTGCCCGATCGACGGCATGGCCGGCTTGCGGCTGTTCGGGTCGTGGCCGTATTCGGCCGGAAATCCGCCGCCGACGTCGAGGCCGGCAAGGTCGAAGCTGACGCGATTGCGCACCCAGTCGACCGACGCCAGCGCCCGCTCGTAGGTGTCGGGGTCCTCGATCTGGCTGCCGACATGGAAGCACAGGCCGACCTTGTAGCCGTTGCGGTTCAGCCGCTCGGCCAGTTCGACCGCATTCGCCGGCCCCGCCCCGAATTTCTTCGACAGCTCGTAGGCCGCCGAGCCCTTGGTCTGCACCCGCACGAACACCGAGATCGCGCCCGGGTCGATGTCGAGCGCGCGCACCACGCGGTTCAGCTTGTTGATCTCGTCCTCGTGGTCGACCGAGATGACGCGGATGCCGTAGGTCTCGAGCGCCAGCCGGATGTCCGACTGCGCCTTGACCGGATGCATGTAGAGCATCTCGGCGTCCTTCGAGACCTCCCGCACCGCGGCGAACTCGCCCGGAGAGGCGACGTCGAAGGCGGTCACCCCGGCCTCGACCAGCGCCTTGAGCACGATCAGTTCGCCATTGGTCTTCACCGCATAGGCGGTCTTGCCCGGAAACATCTCCATGAAGGCGCGGGCATCCGTCTTCAGCACTTCCGGCCGGAAGCAATAGATCGGGGCATCGGGGCGGAGAGCGAGGGCTGCCTCGCGTGCATTCTCGAATCGCTGCATGGAAGCTCCTCGTCTGCCGGCTGGAATCTAACCCAAGCGAACCGCGATGCAACCTGAGCAGATTTGACCGATGCGTTTGGCAGGAGTGTTGCGTCAGGCTGTTGGAATCGGGTGGCCCTACCGGTGAAACGCGCTTAGCGGTCGAATGTGACGAAGCGAAGAAGGGATTCGGCATGACTGCGCGCGACTGGGCAAGGCTGCTGCTGCTCGGCATGATCTGGGGCGGATCGTTCTTCTGCGTCGCCATCGCGGTCCCCGAGATTCCGCCGCTCAAGCTGGTGATGTTCCGGGTGCTGATCGCCGGGGCGGCCCTCCACCTCTTCCTGCTCCTGCGCGGTCCGTCCTTCCGACTGGCCCTGCCCCACGCCGGCATCCTGTTCTTCCTGGCGCTGCTCAACAACGTCGTCCCGTTTTCGCTGATCAGCATCGGCCAGACCGAGATCGGCGCCGGCCTCGCCTCCGTCCTCAACGCCACCACCCCGTTCTGGACGCTGATCGTGGCCAACGCCTTCACCAGCGACGAGAAGCTCAACTGGAACAAGCTCGCCGGCACCGCGCTCGGCATCGCCGGCACCGCCGTCATGGTCGGCCCGGGCATCGTCGCCGGCCTCGGCGGGCCGGTCTGGGCCAAGTTCGCGCTCGTCGGCGCCTCGCTTTCCTATGCGTTTGCGCTGATGGTCGCCCGCCGGATGCGCGGCGTTCCTCCGGCGATCATCGCCACCGGCCAGATGACGGCATCCACCATCATCATGATCCCCGTCGTGCTCGCGACCTACGGCACCACGAACCTGTTCGCGGCCAGCGCCAATGCCTGGCTCGCCACGCTGGCGCTGGCCCTGGTGGCCACCGCCTTCGCCTATATCCTGTTCTTCAAGCTGGTCGCCTCGGCCGGCGCCACCAACACCTCGCTGGTAACGCTCATCGTGCCTGCGAGCGCCATGCTGCTGTCGGTGACGTTCCTCGGCGAGCGGCTGGAGCTGTTCGAGATGGGCGGCATGGCGCTGATCGCCCTTGGACTGGTCACCATCGACGGACGCCTGTTCAGGCGCCGCCAGGCGGCGGGGGCATAACCCCGATCAAGCACAATTCAAGATTGCTGCGGCGTCCCTTTTTGCGCGCCCGACGGGACGCACTTCACTGGTGTTGCTAATCGATTAGCCACAATTTCTCCACAACCGTAAGCGCCGCATTTACCGAACAAATCCAAAGGCTAAGCGGAATGAATTTGTCGTTTTTCTCATAATCCTGTCGCAATGCAGCACATTTTTTTCTTGTGTGTGGCCGAAATGCCCCTAGATTCCGCTCTGTGGCTTGCAAAGAGGAGGCTATGCATGGGACTGACTAGGTCAATCAATGCACTCATGATTTGCGCGGCCTTTGCCTTCATAGCCGCGCTGATTGTTGGAGTTCTTCCATAAGGCCGCTTGACGGCGGAAGACGATGACACCTCCAAGGTGGAAGCTTCGAAAAGGCCGGGATCACCCTCCCGGCCTTTTTGATTCGGGGCCGCGCCCTCAGGCCGCGGCCGAGCCCTGCACCGCCGGCTGCGGGCGGATGCCGATCATGTGGCACACCGCGACCACCAGGTCGGCCCGGTTCATGGTGTAGAAATGGAAGTCGTTGACGCCGCGCTCGACGAGGTCCAGCACCTGCTCGACAGCCACCGCGGACGCCACCAGCGCATGCGTCTGGGGGTCCTTGTCCAGCCCTTCGAAGCGCTCGGCGATCCATTTCGGCACATGCGCGCCGCAGCGGGCCGAGAAGTTGGCCACCTGGGCGAAGCTGTGGACCGGCAGCACGCCCGGCACGATCGGAATGTAGATGCCGGCCTTGCGGGCGCGCTCGACGTAGCGCTCGTAGAGGTCGTTGTCGAAGAAGAACTGGGTGATAGCGCGCGTCGCGCCGTTGTCGACCTTGCGCTTGAGCATGTCGAAATCGGTGGCGAAGTCGGGGCTCTCCGGATGCTTTTCCGGATAGGCCGACACAGAGATGTCGAAGTCGCCCTGGGCCTTCAGCGCGCCGACGAGTTCGGCGCCGTTGGCATAGCCGCCCGGATGCGGCTGGTAGGCCGCGCCCACGCCCTCGGCCGGGTCGCCGCGCAGCGCCACGAAGCGGCTCACGCCCATTGCCGCGAACTCGGCGATCACCTGGTCCACCTGCTCGCGGGTGGCGTCCACGCAGGTCATGTGCGCCGCCGGCGTCAGCGTCGTTTCGTCGAGGATGCGCTTGACGGTGCGGGCGGTGCGCTCGCGCGTCGTTCCGCCGGCACCGTAGGTCACCGACACGAACTGCGGCCTGAGCGGCTCCAGCCGGGTCACCGTGTCCCAGAGGCGTGCCTCCATGTCGTCGTTCTTGGGCGGGAAGAACTCGAAGGAAACGCGGATCTTGTTGCCGATGTCGGAGCGCCTGGAAAGATTGTACTGGTTCATCAGGCGGTTTCCCTCGCGGCTTGGATTTCAGGATTGGGGTCGGCGATCAACAGGCGCTTGTCGCGTGCCAGCCAGAGCTTCACCGTCAGGCTCGCCTTGGCCGAGTTGCGCGGCTCGAATTCCTGCGTGTCCTCGAGCTCCAGGCCGGCTTCCGCCAGCCAGTCGGCGATTTGCCGGTCGGAGAAGCCGAGCCGCTGGTGCGCATGCTCGGAGCGCAGGAAATCGAGCCCATGCGGGGCGAAGTCGACGATCACCAGCCGCCCTGCGGGGCGCAGCAGGCGCGCGGCCTCCTGGATGGCGCGGGCCGGATCGTCGAGATAGTGCAGCACCTGGTGGATGGTGACGAGGTCGAAGGCGTCGCGCTCGACCGGCGGCGAGAAGATGTCGCCCTGGCGCACCTGCGCGTTGGCGATGCCGGCCTTGTCGAGATTGGCGCGGGCGACCGTCAGCATCTCGCGCGACATGTCGATGCCGACGCCCCGGCGGTAGAGCGGCGCGAAGATCTCGAGCAGGCGGCCGGTGCCGGTGCCGAGGTCGAGCATCGACTGGAATGGCCGCTTGCCGACGAGCTTGAGCAGGGCCGCCTCGACCGCACGGTCCGGCGCATGCAGCGATCGGATTTCATCCCAGCTCGCCGCATTGGCGCTGAAATAGTGCGCCGCCCGCTCCTGGCGCCGGCGCTTGACGTCGCCGAGCCGCTCCAGGTCGCGCGTGACCTGGCCGTCGCCCCTGTCGATGCCGGCGACCAGCCCCTGCACGAAACCTCGTTCCTGATCCGCATCGGAAAGCCGGAAGAACGCCCAGGACCCCTCCTGGTAGCGGTCGATCAGCCCGACCTCGAGCAGGAGCTTGAGGTGGCGCGATACGCGCGGCTGCGACTGCCCGAGGATCTCGGTAAGATCGGACACCGTCAGGTCGCCGCGGGAAAGCAGCGTCAGGATGCGTAGGCGGCTGGATTCGGCTGCCGCCTTCAAGGTATCTACCATCGTATCGAGCGTCACGTGCATCGGTTTATCTCTTGCCAAAAGACATAAACATATCTTTATGTGACACAGAGAGCGATTGCAACGCCCAATGTCGCATGCGGGCAAGAAAATGGCGCGGCCGTGGGAGGTCATCATGCAGATGTTCGAGCAGCGCGAGGGCGAAGTCGCACTTTCGGGCGATCCGGCCTCCGAGGCGAACGATGCCCGCCTGGCCTTCATCGGCCGCATCCGCTCGCCGTGGAAGCGGCGCGAGGACTGCCCCAAGAACATGGATGCCGCGCGCGAAAAGGGCGGCGGTGCGACCGTCACGGTCGACGTGCCCTATCGTGCCGGCCTCGCTGGTCTCGGCGGCTTCAGCCATGTCGTGGTGCTCAGCTGGTTCGAGCAGGCGCCGCGGAATCTGATTGTCCAGAAACCGCGCCATGCCACTGACGCCAAAGGCGTTTTTGCCCTTCGCTCGCCGGCCCGACCGAACCCGGTCGGCCTGCATGTCGCCCGCGTCGTGTCGCTCGACGTCGACCGGGGAATCGTCGAGATCGACGCCATCGATGCGCTAGACGGCACGCCCGTCATCGACCTGAAGCCCTATTTCGCCTCGGTCGACGCCTTCCCGGACGCCATGCGTCCGAACAAGGAAGCCTGACCATGGCAGCCCCCACCGGTCGCCAGCGCGCCGTGGCCAAGTCGCTGACCGCGCTGCTGCCGCTCGCGCCTTACGCCGACACCGAGGTCATCCGCGCCGATGCGCTCGCCGTGCACATGAAGACGCTGCCGCCGTCGATCGCCGTCTGGCTCGCCACCGTCGCCCATGTCCGCCACGCTCATACCGACTACGAGAAGCTGTTGTCCGAGGGCTACGATCGCGATTCCGCCCGCTTCTTCGTCGTCGACCAGATCAACGCCACCCTCACCCGCTGGCGCGCCACGCGACTGCTCGATGCCGACGACGAGGATGTGTAGCAGGCCACCTGAAGCGCCGCGTATCTTCGGCCAGCCTGCTGGCGGTCGGAGGCCGATCGCTCGACCGGCGCCATCCCTGCCCATCAGGACCCTTGGCGGCCCGTCAGCCAGTCGACGGTCTTTCTCAGTTCGGTGGCCTGAGCGCTCGGATCGTAATCACGATCGCCGGTCGCCAGGAAACTCGCGTCGAACAACCGCTGGATCCAGCGGGCCGTCCGGTCCGGACCGAATGCCAGTCGGCGCCCGTCGGCGGCCATCCGCTCCAGCAGGCTTGTCAAGGCGGCCCTCAACCTGGCTTCGTCGCCGGCGAGCAGGCGGCCAAACTCCTCGTCGCGATAGGCCTGCAGCACCGCAGCCGCCATCAGGCCGGGCGCCAGCGGGTCCGCCAGGCTGACCACGAGGTGATCCACCAGCAGTTCAAGGCCTGCCTCCGCCCGAACTGCGGTCACCGCTTCCTCGTAGATTGCGGCACTGCGCTCGAAATCGTCGCTGAACACGGCGTGGAAGATGTCGCGCTTGGTCGGGAAGTAATGGAACAGCGTGCCCGAACCGATGCAGGCACGCCTGCAGATCGCCGCGGTCGACGTGCCGTCCACGCCGTTGGCGGCAAACTCCGCGGCAGCGGCAGCGACGATGTTTGCCCGCTTCAGGGCATGTTTCTCGGGATCGACGGTTCGCATTGGGTCCAGATGTATCCATTGACAGCCCGAGGCGCCATAGTCATAAATAGAGCATGCGCTCCATTAATAACAGATGACCATGGAGTTCCCGATGCCGCCGCGGATGCAACGCTTGCCGGCGGTTGTCGGCCTTTTTTTCCTGTCTCCGATCTGCGCCGAATATTTGATCGGCTACGCCGAGAGCATCGGCAATCCGCTGGAGATGCTCGCGGGGCTGCTTATCCTCGGGCCACTATACGGAGCCGTCGCGTTGCTCATCCGGGAGTTCGCGCGGCGGGCCGGGCGGGGCTGGCCGTCGATCCTGCTGCTCGGCGGCGCCTTCGGGCTGGTCCAGGCGGGGCTGATCGACCAGAGCCTGTTCAATCCCGAATATGGCGGCGAGGTCGATATTCCCTACTGGGACGCCGAGCGGCAGCCTACGCTTGTCCAAGGCCTCGGGGTAAGCGCCAACCATGTGCTGGACTTCGTCGGCGGGCACATCATCTGGAGCTTCGCCGCGCCGATCGCCGTGGTCGAATCCTGCGTGCCCAGGCTTGCCCGCCGCCCCTGGCTCGGCAAGCCTGGCATAGCCGTGATGGTGGCCCTCTACCTGATCGCGGCCGCCCTCGTCTTCAACGACCATCTTGAGACCGAGCAGTTCATGGCGACGCCAACGCAACTGGCGACCGCGGGGGCGATCGCATTGCTGCTTGCCGTCGCCGCCTTCGCAATCCCCCGGCGCTCCGGCCTCGCAGACGGCTGGGTGCCGCGGCCCTCGTTCATCGGCTTGCTCGCGTTGGCAGCGCTGATCGTGCACACGTTGTCGTCGCCGAGCTGGCCAGGGCTCGCCTTGTCCGCCGCGGCACTTCTCCTGGCCGGAATGCTCCTGCTCCATTTTTCCGGCCGCGCGGCCTGGACGCAAAGGCACGTGCTGGCGGCGGCAGGCGCCGCCCTCGTGGTCAACGCCGCCCTGGCCTTTGCCGTCGCCCCCCTCGGCAATCCGTCCTACGCGATGAAATACATCTCCAACACCGCGATCATGCTCGGGGTCCTGTCGCTGCTCGCATGGGCCTTCATGCGGCTGTGCCGGGCGGAATCCGCCGCGGACCGCGTCGACGCAAGGGACAAATCCTAGACCGCGCAGACCAGTGTGCGGCCTGCATGTCGCCTTCGATCTGGCCCATTGCCCGCAGGCGCCATCCCTGATTTCCTCCCCGGCCAGTTCAGCACAAGGAGGCGACGCATGGCAGAAGAACCCTACCGCCACCATCACAAGGACGGCAGCCTCTGGGTCGTCGGCCAGCTGCGCGACGGCAAGGCCAAGGCTACTGGGAATGGTTCCGCAAGGACGGCACGAAGCTGCGTTCCGGCCACTTCGACAAGGGCGTCCAGGTCGGCGACTGGACGACCTGTGACAAGACGGGAAAAATCTACAAGGTCACCACGATCAAGAAGCCGAATACGGCTTCGATCACCGGGTCCGCCACATTGCCTCGCTAAGCCCGATAGATCCACTGCTCCGGCACGCGCACGCTGACCTCCTCGCCGGCGCTGATCACGCCCGGCTTCTCGACCCAGGCAACCAATCCGCGCAGGCGGCGAGCCATCTTGGGGAACAGCAGCGAGCCGGCATCCTGGTCGGCCATGCGCGCATGCTCGGCAACCGAGCGTCCGGAGAGCCGGCAGGGCGCGTTCTGGCCGTCGATCTTCACGGTCACGCCGCCCTTGAAGAACAGCATCGTGCCTGCCGGCAGCATCGACAGCATCGGCACGCCTTCGAGCAGGAGATTGGCCCCGATCCACTCCGGCCGGACCTCGGCGAGCCCCATGCGCTCGGCGATGATGGCAAGTTCGTCGGGCGCAACGATCGACAATTGCCGCTCGTTGCGCATCTCGGTGCCGCGCGGATACCACGGCTCGCGCCCGCCCGAGCGGCGGGTGTGGCCGGCATGGTAGTCGCCTTCGATGCCCTCGAAACCCAGGGGCAGCGTCTCCACCACCCGGGTGACGAAATGGTCGAAAGGCGCCGTATAGACGCCGGCGACGCGGGCGGTGAGCTTCCTGCCGGGCAGGATTTCGGGTTCGCCTTCGCGGTGCATCGTCGGATCGAGCATCTTTCGCCTCTCGGTATCGGGCCGCAGCTTTGGCCCGCATCCTTCTGGAAATCCAGACAAAAAGCCTGATCTTTCACATCACTGGCTTTGATCGCTACATCATCCTGACCAGCGCGCCACCGATCGAATAGCCGGCGCCGAAGGCACAGATCAGCCCGTGGTCGCCCGCCTTCATGTCCTCGTGGTTTTCCTTGAGCGCGACGATGGCGCCAGCGGCGGCCGTGTTGCCCAGCCGTTCGAGCACCATGGGCGCGGTGTCCTGGCCGGCCTCGTGACCGAGCGCCAGCTTCAGGATCATCGCGTTCATGCGCGCGTTGGCCTGGTGCAGCCAGTAGCGGCGCACGTCCGACGGCGTCATGCCGTGGTCGGCCAGGAAGGCGGTGATGAAGCGGTGCGCCGCATGCGTCACCTCCTTGAACACCTTGTTGCCGACCTGCTTGATCATGTTGCCCTCCATCTCGACGACGGAGGTGCCTTCCTGCCCTGCCCTCAGCAGGAAGCCGAAATTGGTGCGGATGTTGTTGGAGAACTGCGTCCAGTTGCGCGTGTCGAGGATCTCGAAGCGGCCGGGCCGCGTCTCCTTCGGCCCGAGCGCCTCGACCACCAGTGCCACCGACGCGTCGCCGAAGATGAAATGCGTCTGCCGGTCGCGGAAGTTGAGGTGTCCGGTGATGATCTCGGGCGTGACGATCAGCACGCGCTTCTGTCCGCCCGCGCGCACCAGATTGTAGGCGACATGCAGCGCCGCTGCCGCCGAGGAGCAGCCGAGATTCATGTCGAAGGCCGCGCCCTCGATGCCGAGTTCCTTCTGGATCTCGATCGAGATCGCCGGATAGGGCCGCTGCTGGTGCGAGGCCGCGCAGATCACCATGTCGATGTCGGCGCCGGTGAGCCCCGCATGGTCGAGAGCCTTGCGCGCCGAAGCGACCCCGAACTCCGCTTCCACCGACAGCGCGTCGTCGGCACGCGCGGGAATGCGCGGCGCCATGCGCTCGGGGTCGAGGATGCCGTCCAGCGTGTGCACGTGCCGGCGCTTCACGCCCGAGGCATAGACGATGAAGTCGCTGTCGGACTTCGCCAGCGGCTCCTGCCCGGTCGCCTCGCGCTTCACATTTTCTGTTTCGACCCAGGCGTTGAAGCTGTCGACCAGTTCGTCGTTGCTGATAGAGGCCTCGGGGATTTCGACGCCGATGCCGCTGATGATGACGCGATGCATGAAATACTGTCCGTCCAATTCTCGTGCGGTCAATGCAATACCGCCTGCACAATCCTACTGACGTCTAGCGCATGGCCTGCAATTTCGGAATCGGTTTCGCATGGCCATCATCATCGGCCTTCATGCATTTGAATACCAACTTTCCGCTGAATTCGTGAAAGCTCATGCACGAAATACGCGAACACGCTTGAGCCACCAAATTGAATCCGCTACGAGGGGTGAATTACATACCCGGCAGTAGCCAATGCTTAAAATTCATCACGACCCTGATAGAGCTGATGCATATAAAGCCATGCAGCCGTTTCGTTTCGACGAACAGCTAAGGTGCATCTGTGTTTTCGACAAAGACCTCATCGCAGAGATATTTCGGTCGGATCGGTTCAAGGTCATCGCTTTTGCTGACCATTACCGCCAGATAGCAGACCGCACCACGATAAATTTCGATGCGAGCATTGCCGCACTACACCATGTGCCGCTGGCCAACGAGGGCGACCATCACCGCCATCTCCGCGGACAGGTCGCGTCGGTCATTGGCGCGGATTCGCGCGGCAAGCTGCGTGCCATCGAAGACTTCATCGCGGCGCTGGCAAGCGAGACCTTCACCGCCGGACGCGAAGTCGATCTGGTGCACGACGTGGCCATGCCGGTCTTCGACAGATTGTTCTCGCTCTGGTTCGGCCTGGCGCAATCCGAACTCGTCGAGCACATGAATGTCTCGCAGGTCTTCGACATGACCATGAGCCTCAACCGCCGCAAGGGCGTGA
This sequence comes from Aminobacter sp. Piv2-1, assembly GCF_037625995.1. NCBI lineage: Bacteria > Pseudomonadati > Pseudomonadota > Alphaproteobacteria > Hyphomicrobiales > Phyllobacteriaceae > Aminobacter > Aminobacter sp. Piv2-1. Next base: position 76,209 of record NZ_JARKMU010000009.1, on the reverse strand, counting down.
ATGAGCAGGTGGCGGCCATGACCTGCGCTTTTGCCGGGCAGCAGGCCCGGCTGCCGACGACGCCGGAGATCGCCGTCGCCATGAACATCCTTGGCAACGACGCCCTCATCGGCTCGATTGCCCTGTCGTTGTGGCACACCCTGTCGCGCAACCCCGGCAAGCGCCTGGATGAGATCGTCTATCCCGACGACCTGCCCTCGACCGGCGTCCCCTTCATCGAGAGGGTAGCCACCGAGGACCTGGAAATCGGCGGCCTGGTCGTGGGCAAGGGGCAGCGCGTCCGGCTGATGATCGACGCGACCGCCTATCACGTCTCCGAAGACGAGGCCGATCTGCTGTTCGGCAGGGGACGCCACCTCTGCCTGGGAAAGCCGGCGACCCTCGCCATCTGGCGCAGCCTGATCAAGGCATTGGCGGCCAACGCACGGCGTTTCACCATCGGTGCAATCAGGATGAGGACCGGGGACTACGCCTTCAGCTTCCCCGAATATGCGCGAGTGAGCATCCATGACTGAAGATATTGGCCGTGCCTGCGTCGAGATGTTCCGCGACATTGCCGGCCTGAACAGCTCGAGCCACGGCGCTGGTATTTCGGATGCGCAGATACTGTCCGATCCGATAGATTCCTTCGACGTCGACAGCCTCACCGTCATGGAATACGTCATGGGGCTGGAGGAGCGCTTCGGCGTCCTGCTCGACGAGGAAGCCGTCAACGGCTGCGCCAACGTCGGCGAACTCGCGGCGCTCATCTCGGCCGCGCGTGTTTAGGTTCCGCAGGCGATCCGCCACCGAGGTCGCGGCCGAGGCGGCCTCCCCCGGCCTTGGGTTGAAGCTGCCGCGCGGCATATCGAAGAATCTCGTCCGTTTCGGCCTGATGAGTTCCGCCGAACCGCCGTTGACGCGCTTCTCGCGCACCGAAATCGCACCCCACGTCAATCTCTACTCGGCCGGGCGCGGCGCCCCCAATCTCGTCGTCGGCTTCACCACCAAGCATGGCTTCATCATGATGGGCGCGTCGCTGTTCCTCCAGGATCTGGACGACGCCGGGCACGACTTCCTGCAGCTTGCCGATCCCCGGCGCGAGTTCTTCGATGGCGGCATCGAGGGGTATGCCGCGTCGCTGCACGACCTGGCCTTGCGCGTCGGCGACCTCGCCCACCGGCGCGGCTACCGGTCGATCGTCACCTACGGCACCAGCATGGGCGGCTTTCCCGCCATACGAGCCGGCAACCTCATGGCCGCGGACCGGGCGATCAGCGTCGGCGGCAGGTTTACCTGGCATCCGGGATCGATGGCGAAGGGCCTGCGGGTCGGCGCGTTTGATGCGCTGTGCAACTGTCGCTTGCCGCTGGAGACGCCCAGCTATCTCCTCTACAGCACGGGCTGCCGGGAAGACGTCGACCACGCGGCCATGCTCGCCGCGATCGCCCCCGCAAGCCGCAGGATCGGCGTGCCCTGCCGCAAGCACAACTTCCCGATCGCCCTCAAGGACAAGGCAAGCCTCGGCGGCTTCCACGCCGAGATGTTCGATCTCGCCCGCGAGCCCGATCCGGCCCGCATTGCCGCATTGATGGGTTGAGCGGCGGGTAGCCCCACCTCCAAAATGAAAGCGCCCCGCTTTTGGCGGGGCGCTGGAAGTTCGGGAGCTTAGCGCGTCAGGCGCTTGTGGGTCATGCGGTGCGGGGTGGTTGCCTCCGCGCCGAGACGGCGGACCTTGTCCTTCTCGTATTCCTCGAAGTTGCCTTCGAACCACTCGACATGGGCGTCGCCCTCATAGGCGAGCATGTGGGTCGCCATGCGATCGAGGAACATACGATCGTGGCTGATGATGACGGCGCAGCCGGCATAGGCTTCGAGCGCGTCCTCGAGCGCGCCCAGCGTCTCGGTGTCGAGGTCGTTGGTCGGTTCGTCGAGCAAAAGCACGTTGCCGCCGTTCTTCAGCATCTTGGCGAGGTGGACGCGGTTGCGCTGGCCGCCCGACAGGTTGCCGACCTTCTGCTGCTGGTCGCCGCCGCGGAAATTGAACGACGAGCAATAGGCGCGGCTGTTCACTTCGTGCTTGCCGAGCTTGATGACCTCGGCGCCGCCGGAGATCTCTTCCCAGACGGTCTTGTTCGGGTCGAGCGCGTCGCGGCTCTGGTCGACATAGCCGAGCTTGACGGTCTCGCCGACATGGATCGAGCCGCTGTCGGGCGTCTCCTGGCCGGTGATCATCCGGAACAGAGTGGTCTTGCCGGCGCCGTTCGGGCCGATGACGCCGACGATGCCGCCGGGCGGCAGCCTGAAGGCCAGGTCCTCGATCAGCAGCTCGTCGCCGTAGCCCTTGTTCAGGCCTTCGACCTCGATGACGCGGTTGCCGAGGCGCTCGATCGACGGAATGACGATCTGCGTGTCGGTCGGCTTGCGGTTCTGCGACTGCTCGACCAGTTCCTCATAGGCCTTGATACGCGCCTTCGACTTGGTCTGGCGTGCCTTGGGCGAGGACGAAATCCACTCGCGCTCGCGCCAGATCGCCTTCTGGCGGGCGTCGTCCTCGCGGCCTTCCTGGATCAGGCGCTTGGCCTTGGCGTCCAGGTACTTGGTGTAGTTGCCCTCGTAGGGGATGCCGCGGCCGCGGTCGAGCTCGAGGATCCAGCCGGTGACGTTGTCGAGGAAGTAGCGGTCGTGGGTGATGATCAGCACCGAGCCCGGATAGTCGCGCAGGTGCTTTTCCAGCCAGCCGGTGGTCTCGGCGTCGAGGTGGTTGGTCGGTTCGTCGAGCAGCAGAAGGTCGGGCTGTTCGAGCAGCAGGCGGCACAGCGCGATACGGCGGCGCTCACCACCAGACAGCTGGGTGACCTCGGAATCGCCGGGCGGGCAGCCCAGCGCGTCCATCGCCATCTCGACCTGCTGTTCCAGGTCCCACAGGTTGAGGCGGTCCATCTCGTCCTGCAGACGCGCGCCCTCGTCGGCGGTCTCGTCCGAGTAGTTCATCATCAGCTCGTTGTAGCGCTCGATGATGGCCGTCTTCTTGGCGACGCCTTCCATGACGTTCTCGAACACGGTCTTGTTCGGATCGAGCTTGGGCTCCTGCGCCAGGTAGCCGACGGTGGCGCCCTCGGCCAGCCAGGCCTCTCCCGACCATTCCTTGTCGAGGCCGGCCATGATCTTCAGCACGGTCGACTTGCCGGCGCCGTTCGGGCCGAGGATGCCAATCTTGGCGTCCGGGTAGAACGACAGGTTGAGGTTATCCAGCACCTTCTTGGTGCCGTAGGACTTGGTCAGTCCCGCCATGTGATAGATGAACTGGCGTGCCACGCGCGCGTATCCTGCTGCTCAGTTGGTGGAGAGTTGGCCGCTATGTAGGCGATCCAGCCCGAAACGGCAAATGCTTTCGGGCATCGCCGCCACCACATGCCAGGTTCGCACCCCGCCGCGCACCGGCGCGGCGCAGGGCGAGGCGCTTGTTTTCCCCACCAAACCCTCAGTCGGACTGCCCGTCCAGCGCCTGCAGGATCCGGTGCGCGGCCTTCACCCTTGCAGGGATCGGGAAGTTCCTGTTCGCCAGCATGACGATGCCGATGTCTTTGGAGGGAACGAAGGCAACATAGGCGCCGAAGCCGCTGGTCGAGCCGGTCTTGTTGACCAGCACGTCGCCCTGCATCGGCTGCGGCGGCGCAAGCTTGGTCACCGTGTTGGGCTCGAGCGCCATTTGCGTCGAATTGCCGGCAAGCAGCCGCTCCAGGCTGGCGGGATAGGCGTACATCTCCCACCCCAGCCCCTGCGTCGTGTCGCCCACCTTGTAGTAGCCGGTTTGGGTCGCGGCCATCGCGCGCTGCAGCGCTTCGTCCAGCCCCGAGCCATCCATGTTCGCCTCGACGAAGCGGATCATGTCGGCGGCGGTGGTCTTCACGCCATAGGCTTCCGAATCCAGCACGCCCGGCGACACCCGGATAGGTTTGCCGGCCTTCGAATAGCCGAAGGCGTAGTCGCCCATCCGCGCCTTGGGCACCGAGATGTAGGTGCTTGCCAAGCCTAGCATCGGGAACAGCCTTTGCTCCATCAGCTCGTCGAAGGGCGCGCCCATGCTCTTTGCGGCAAGATGGCCGAACAGCCCGATGCTCGGGTTCGAATAGACCCGGGTGCTGCCTGCGGCATAGTCGGGGCGCCAGCCCTTGTAGTAGTCGACCATCGTCTCGCTGGAGACGCCGTCCGGAAACTGCAGCGGCAGCCCGCCCGCCGTATAGGTGGCGAGATCGAGCAGGCTGACCTGGTCAAAACTGCTGCCGGCAAGCCCTGGCAGGTATCTGCTCGCCCGGTCGCCAAGCGACAGCTTCCCTTGCGCCTGCGCATAGGCACCAAGCGTCGCGGTAAAGGTCTTGCTGACCGAGCCGATCTCGAAGATCGTGTTCTCGGAGACCTTCTGTCCGCCCTTTTTCGAGGCGACGCCGTAGTTGAAGACATGCTTCTTCCCCCGGACGGTCACCGCCACGGCCATTCCCGGCACGCCGTTTTCCTCCAGCACCGGCCGGATCGCCTCGTCAACGACACGTCGAAGCGTTGCCGCGTCGGCATCCTCCGCGGCCTGTGCCGATGCGCCGAATAGCAGGCTGCCGGCCATCAGGATTCCGACGGTGGGAAGGCCAATATTTCTCATAACTATACTCGCTGTTGCAATTGTCCGCCGCCTCCCAAAGCCGATACGCGGGAACTTGCCCCTCGCCAAACGATCAATTCTCTGCTCAGGCATGAGAAAAACTTGGTCTTGGAGAATTGCTTCGCATGGAAGTTTCGCAACTGCCCCTCAACGCCCTGCGCGCTTTCGAGGCCTCTGCCCGGCTCGGCAGCTTTACCCGCGCAGGCCTCGAATTGCGGGTAACGCAGACGGCGATAAGCCATCAGGTCAAGGCGCTCGAGGAGACGCTGGGCGCGACGCTGTTCAAGCGCTTGCCGCGCGGACTGACCCTGACCGACGAGGGCCATGCCTTGCTGCCGGTGCTTACCGACGCGTTCCGCCGCATGAGCGCCACCCTCAGCCAGTTCGAGGAAGGCAATTTTCGCGAGATCCTGACGGTGGGCGTCGTCGGGACCTTCGCCATCGGCTGGCTCCTGCCCCGCCTGACGTCCTTCAAGCAGCAGCACCCGCACGTCGACCTGCGGCTGAAGACCAACAACAACCGCGCCGACATGCTCCTCGACGGCCTGGATTTCTTCATCCGCTTCGGCGACGGCGCATGGCACGGCACCGACGCATCCCACCTGATGGATGCCCCGCTCTCCCCCGTCTGCTCGCCGTCGATCGCAGCACGGCTGGCGAGCCCGTCAGACCTCGCCGGCGAGGAACTGCTGCGCTCCTACCGCAGGGATGAGTGGGCGCTGTGGTTCGGTATTGCCGGCCTGGAGCCGCCCGCCCTGCGCGGCTGGATGTTCGATTCGTCGCTCTCGCTGGTCGAGGCTGCCGCCCAGGGCGCAGGCATTGCGCTCGTGCCTGTCGCCATGTTCACCCGGGAAATCCAGCAAGGCCGCGTCGCCCAGCCGTTCAGCACGGCAGTCGCGACCGGCAGCTATTGGCTGACGCATCTGAAATCGCGGCCGGAAACGCCGTCCATGAAGGCGTTCCAGAAATGGCTGAAGATCGAAGTCGGCGGGACTTGATCGCACGCCGTCCGAAATATGCCTCCGCGCCGCGTCGCGGACCAGCTGGACCGGCCTGCCTAGACCTTGATCCGCCAGCCCGTCCGGAAAATCCACCACACCGCGGTCAGGCACGCGGCAAGGAACACCAGCGTCATGCCGAGGCTGATGCCGACATTGACGTCGGAGACGCCGAAGAAGCTCCAGCGGAAGCCGCTGACGAGGTAGACCACCGGATTGAACAGCGACACCGCGCGCCAGAACGGCGGCAGCATGTCGATCGAATAGAAGCTGCCGCCCAGGAATGTGAGCGGGGTCACGATCAGGAGCGGCACGAACTGCAGTTGCTCGAAGCTGCCGGCCCAGATGCCGATGATGAAGCCGAACAGGCTGAAGGTCACCGCCGTCAGCACCAGGAAGACCAGCATCCAGAAGGGATGCGCGATGCTGAGCGGCACGAACAGCGAGGCGGTCGCCAGTATGATGAGCCCGAGAATGATCGACTTCGACGCCGCCGCCCCGACATAGGCGATGACGATCTCGATGTAGGACACCGGCGCCGAGAGCAGTTCGTAGATCGTGCCGACGAATTTCGGGAAATAGATGCCGAAGGAGGCGTTGGAGATGCTCTGGGTGAGCAGCGACAGCATGATCAGCCCCGGCACGATGAAGGCGCCGTAGCTGATGCCGTTGATCTCGCTGATGCGCGAGCCGATGGCCGCGCCGAACACGACGAAATAGAGCGAGGTCGAGATCACCGGCGAAACGATGCTCTGCAGCAGCGTGCGCCATGTGCGTGCCATCTCGAACAGGTAGATCGCGCGGATCGCATAGATGTTCATCGCCGTTCCCTCACCAGATTGACGAAGATCTCTTCGAGCGAGCTCTGCTTGGTTTGCAGGTCCTTGAAGCGGATGCCGTTGTCGTTGAGATCCTTGAGCAGCGCCGTGATCCCGGTGCGCTCGCCCTGCGTGTCGTAGGTGTAGACGATCTCGTGGCCGCCCTCGGCCAGTTCCAGCCCGTGGCTGGCGAGCGCCGCCGGCAGGCTGTCGAGCTGGTTCTGCAGCTGCAGCGTCAGCTGCTTGCGGCCCAGCTTGCGCATCAGCTCGGCCTTTTCCTCGACCAGGATGATCTCGCCCTTGGAGATCACCCCCACCCGGTCGGCCATCTGCTCGGCCTCCTCGATGTAGTGGGTGGTGAGGATGATGGTGACGCCGGTCTCGCGCAGCGAGCGCACCACCTCCCACATGTCGCGCCGGAGCTCGACGTCGACGCCCGCGGTCGGCTCGTCGAGGAACAGGATCTGCGGCTCGTGCGACAGCGCCTTGGCGATCATGACGCGCCGCTTCATGCCGCCCGACAGCGTCATGATCTTGCTGTCCTTCTTCTCCCACAGAGACAGATCCTTGAGGATCTTCTCGACAAGCGCCGGGTTGGCCGGCTTGCCGAACAGGCCGCGGCTGAAGCTGACCGTCGCCCACACCGTCTCGAAGGCGTCGGTGGTCAGTTCCTGCGGCACCAGCCCGATGCGCGAGCGCGCGGCGCGATAGGCGGTGATGATGTCGTGGCCGTCGGCCAGCACCTTGCCCTCGGACGGGTTGACGATGCCGCAGATGATGCTGATCAGCGTCGTCTTGCCCGCCCCGTTGGGGCCGAGCAGCGCGAAGATCTCGCCGCGGCGGATGTCCAGGTTGATGTTCTTCAGCGCCGTGAATCCGGACGCATAGGTCTTGGAAAGATTGGAAACGGAGATAATCGGCTGCATGGCGGTCACTTGCGGTTCGGAGGATGCAAGACGCGGACGGCGGGGACGGACCGGCCTGGAAGGTAAGCGAAATATATGGGCTGACTTTGGGCCTGCAAGGCCACCCTTGACGGCTCCTGACATCGTCGCTGTGCGGCGCGCCCGGCAAGCTTGACGATTGCGGTCTTGTCCCTCAACAGTCCTGCCAGGGGACCAAAAATGCCGTTCGACAACTTCATCACGCTCGCCGCGCCCACCGGAGCGCAGCTCAACCTTCACATGCGCCGCGCCGAGGCGCCGGCCAGGGCCGTGGTACAGGTCAACCACGGGCTTGCGGAGCATGCCGCGCGCTATGCCCGCTTCGCCGATTTCCTCGCTGCGCGCGGCTTTCACGTCTACGCCCACGACCACCGCGGCCATGGCGCGACCCGGGCGCCGGATGCCCCCACCGGGCGCTTCGCCGCCAAGGGCGGCGTCGACCTCGTGCTGGCGGATGTGCTCGCCGTCCACGACCGCATCGCCGCCGACCATCCCGGCCTGCCGGTGGTGATCTTCGGCCATTCGATGGGCGGCCTGATTACGCTCAATTTCGTGCTCCGCCATTCCGGCCGCGTCGCCGCCGCGGCCGTCTGGAACGCCAACTTCTCCGCTGGCCTGCTCGGCCGGCTGGCCCAGGCGATCCTCGCCTTCGAGCGCTTCCGGCTCGGCTCCGACGTCCCCTCCCGCATCCTGCCGAAACTCACCTTCGGCGACTGGGCAAGGAAGATCGCGAGCCGCCGCACCGATTTCGACTGGCTGTCGCGCGATCCCGCCGAGGTCGACGCCTATGTCGCCGACCCGCTCTGCGGCTGGGATGCTTCGGTCTCGATGTGGAGCGATATCTTCGAACTGGTCTTCACCGGCGCCGACGACCGCAATTTCGCCTCCGTGCGCAAGGACCTGCCCTTCAACCTCGTCGGCGGCGCCCGCGACCCGGCGACCGACGGCGGCAAGGCCGTCGAGGCGCTTGCCCGGCGCATGCGCCGGATGGGCTTTTCGAATCTCGTTTCAAGGATTTACGCCGAGACCCGCCACGAAAGCCTCAACGAGGTGAACCGCGACGTGGTCATGCAGGACTTTGCCGCCTGGCTGGATGGCGCCTTGCCCACATGAACGGCACAACTGGCCCATTGCAACGTGGTGGCGGGACATAAGGACTCCTGATAGAGCGTGGCCCGACCGAAATGAACTGTGGTGCCTCATGAGCAATCCGCCCCTTAGCGGCGTCCGTGTCATCGAACTCGCCCGCATCCTCGCCGGCCCCTGGGCCGGCCAGCTGCTCGCCGACCTCGGCGCCGACGTCATCAAGGTGGAAAATCCCGACGGTGGCGACGACACCCGCAAATGGGGCCCGCCCTTCGTCACCGGCCATGACGGCGAGAACCTGTCGGCCGCCTACTACCATTCCTGCAACCGCGGCAAGCGCTCGATCGCGCTCGACTTCTCGACGCCCGAGGGTGCCGAGGTGGTGCGCAAGCTGGTCGCCGGCGCCGACGTGCTGATCGAGAACTTCAAGCTCGGCGGCCTGAAGAAATACGGCCTCGACTATGAGAGCCTGAAAAAGATCAACCCGAAGCTGGTCTATTGCTCGATCACCGGCTTCGGCCAGTCCGGCCCCTACGCGCCGCGCGCGGGCTACGACTTCATCGTCCAGGGCATGTCGGGCCTGATGTCGATCACCGGCCCCGCCGGCGGCGAGCCGCAGAAGGTCGGCGTCGCCGTCACCGACATCTTCACCGGTCTCTATTCGGTCATCGCCATCCAGGCCGCGCTCCGCCACGCCGAGGCCACCGGCCAGGGCCAGCACATCGACATGGCGCTGTTCGACGCGCAGATGTCCGTGCTTGCCAACCAGAACCTCAACTACCTGGTTTCGGGCAACCCGCCGGTGCAGATGGGCAACGCCCATCCCAACATCGCGCCCTACGAGGTGCTGCCGGTCAAGGACGGGCACTTCATCCTCGCCGTCGGCAATGACGGCCAGTTCCAGAAGTTCTGCGCCGTCGTCGGCCTCGAGAACGTCGCCACCGACCCGCTGTTTGCCACCAACTCGGCCCGCGTCGCCAACCGCGTCGCGCTGCGCGAGAAGATGATCGCGGCCCTCGCAGGCTTCGGGCGCGAGGCGCTGCTGTCGGCCCTCGAAAAGGCCGGCGTGCCGGCGAGCCCGATCAACAACATCGGCCAGGCCTTCGCCGACCCGCAGGCGATTGCCCGCGGCATGCGCATGGACCTCGACGACGGCCACGGCAACAAGCTGCCTTCGGTGCGCGCGCCCATGGTCATGTCCGAGACACCGCTTTCCTACTCCCGCCCCTCGCCGCGGCTCGGCGAACACACCGCGGAAATCCTTGCCGAACTGGAGAAGACCGAAAAATGAAGACCGGCGGAAAGCTGATCGTCGAGGCCCTCGAAGCCAATGGCGTCGACCGCATGTATTGCGTGCCGGGCGAGTCCTACCTCGCCGTGCTCGACGCGCTGCATGATTCCAGGATCCGCAGCATCGTCTGCCGCCAGGAAGGCGGCGCTGCCATGATGGCCGATTGCCACGGTCGCCTCACCGGCAATCCGGGCATCTGCTTCGTCACCCGCGGCCCCGGCGCCACCAACGCCTCGGCCGGCGTCCACATCGCCATGCAGGATTCGATCCCGATGATCCTGTTCATCGGCCAGGTGGCGAGCCACGCCAAGGAGCGCGAGGCCTTCCAGGAGGTCAACTACCGCCGCTTCTTCGGCGACATCGCCAAGTGGGTGGTCGAGATCGACGACGCCGCGCGCATCCCCGAACTGGTCACGCGCGCCTTCTCGGTCGCCACGTCGGGCCGTCCCGGCCCCGTCGTCATCTCGCTGCCCGAGGACATGCTGACCAGCGAGGTCGAGGCCCCGGCTGCCCTGCCCGCCACGCCGGTCGAGACACATCCGGGCGAGCAGGAGCTGGCAAAGCTCGAAGCCCTGCTCAACGGCGCGAAGAACCCGTTCGTCATCCTGGGCGGCACGCGCTGGAACGCCGAGGCGGTCGAGCGCATGAAGAATATCTCCGAGGCCTGGTCGCTGCCGGTCGGCGTCTCCTTCCGCCGCCAGATGCTGTTCGACCACCTGCACGACAACTACGCCGGCGACGTCGGCATCGGCGTCAACCCGAAGATCGCCAAGGCGATCAAGGAGGCCGACGTCGTGCTTTTGGTCGGCGGCCGCTTCGGCGAGATGCCGTCGTCGGACTACACGCTCATCAAGAGCCCCTACCCGGACCAGAAGCTGGTCCACGTCCATGCCGACGCCGACGAGCTCGGCCGCGTCTATCGCCCGACGATTGCCATCAACGCGTCGCCGGCGGCCTTCGTCGAGGCCTTCGCCAGGCGCAAGCCCGCCGCCAGGCCGGCATGGGCCGAGGCCACCAAGGCGCTGCACTCCGCCTATCTCGAATGGTCGACGCCGCCGCTCACCGGTCCGGGCGCGGTGCAGATGGGTCCGATCATGAACTGGCTGGAAAAGGTGCTGCCCGAGGACGCCATCCTCACCAACGGCGCCGGCAACTACGCCACTTGGGTGCATCGCTTCCACCGCTTCCGCCGTTATGCCACGCAAGGCGCGCCGACCTCAGGCTCGATGGGCTACGGTACCCCTGCCGCGGTCGCCGCCAAGGGCCTGTTCCCCGAGCGCGAGGTCATAGCCTTTGCCGGCGACGGCTGCTTCATGATGAACGGCCAGGAATTCGCCACCGCCGTGCAATACGGCCTGCCGATCATCGTGATCGTCGTCAACAACGGCATCTACGGCACCATCCGCATGCACCAGGAGCGCGAATATCCCGGCCGCGTCGAGGCGACCGATCTCAAGAACCCGGATTTCGCCGCCCTTGCCCGCGCCTATGGCGGCCATGGCGAGACGGTGCGCGAGACCGACGAGTTCGCCGCCGCCTTCGAACGCGCGCGCTCGAGCGGCAAGCCGTCGATCATCGAGATCAAGCTCGATCCCGAGGCCATCACGCCGATGCGCACCCTGACCGACATCCGGGAGAAGCGCTGATCCTTCCCCTGCGGAAACCCGGAACCGTGGCAAAGGCGCGGCTTTGATGCTATTGAGGCCGCGCATTTCCCCGCATAGTTCCGACATTCTCCAGGCAAGCTGATGATATCGATCGTCATTCCGTGCAAGAACGAGGCCGACAACCTGCCGCTCCTGATCGGCGAGGTCCACGCGGCGATGGACGGGCGCGACTACGAGGTCATCGTCGTCGACGACGGCTCGACCGACCGCACGCCCCAGGTGCTCGCCGACCTTGCCGGTTCCGCCGGCCGCCTGCGCCACGTTCGGCATGATCGCTCGGCCGGCCAGAGTGCGGCGGTCCGGTCCGGCGTCTTCGCCGCAAGGGGCGCCATCGTCGTGACCATGGACGGCGACGGCCAGAACGACCCCGCCTACCTGCCCAAGCTCGCCGACGCGCTTGCCGCGGCGGGCCCCAAGGTCGGCATCGCCGCCGGCCAGCGGCTCAAGCGCACCGACACCAGGCTCAAGCAGTTCTCCTCGCGCTTCGCCAACGGCCTGCGCGAACGCATCCTGCGCGACGGCACCCGCGATTCCGGCTGCGGGCTCAAGGCGCTGCACACGGACCTGTTCCGCCAGCTGCCCTATTTCGACGGCTGGCATCGCTATCTGCCGGCGCTGGTCATCCGCGAGGGCCGTAGCGTCGTCCATGTCGACGTCGTCGACCGCTCGCGCCGACACGGCAAATCCAACTACGGCATCCTCGATCGCGGCCTGCGCGGCATCCTCGACCTCACCGGGGTCTGGTGGCTGCGTCGCCGCCGCAGGGTCGTACCGACGGTCACGGAGCTTGGCCAATGACCTTCATTTCCGAACTCGGCACCTGGCTGCACGACGTCTTCGTCGCCCAGTTCGACGGCTGGATCCTGCTCGGCTTCATCGCCCAGGGCATGTTCACCATGCGCTTCGTGGTGCAGTGGCTTGCTTCCGAACGCGCCAAGCGCTCGGTCGTGCCGGTCGCCTTCTGGTTCTTCTCGCTCGGCGGCGGCGCCCTGCTCCTGATCTACGCCATCCAGCGGCAGGACCCGGTGTTCATCGCCGGCCAGGGGCTCGGCCTGTTCATCTACATCCGCAATCTCTGGCTGATCGCCAATGAGCGCCGCGCCGCCATGGCGCAGACGGAGTGACCGGTGGCATGCAACACGCCGGAATCAATTTCTCCGAGAAGCAGCGCAAGGCACTGACGCCGCTCAACTATCTGCTGCTCGCCGTCTTCTGCCTGTTCGCCTTCGCGCCGGGCATCGCCACGCTGCCGCCGACCGACCGCGACGAGTCGCGCTTCGTCCAGGCCACCAAGCAGATGGTCGAGAGCGGCGACTATGTCGACATCCGCTTCCAGGACGTGCCGCGCTACAAGAAGCCGGCCGGCATCTACTGGCTGCAGTCTGCGGCAGTGCTGGTCAGCGGCCAGGGCAGCGATGCGCCGATCTGGGTCTACCGGCTCGTCTCCGTGCTTGCCGGGACGTTCTCGGTGCTGGCGCTCGCCTTCATCGGCGACCGCATGTTCGGCCGCACCGCCGGCCTGATCGCCGGGCTCGGCCTCGCCGGCGCACTGGTGCTCGGCATCGAGGCGCGCATCGCCAAGACCGACGCCACGCTGCTGGCCACGGCCCTCCTCGCCCACGGCGCGCTCGCCGCGGTCTATCTCGGCCATCGTGCCGGCAGGCCGCAGGGCAGCGCCAACTGGCTGTTCTGGGCGGCACAGGGCCTGGCGCTCCTCATCAAGGGACCGGTCGTGCCCTTCATGAGCCTGCTGACGGTCGCGGCGATCGCCATCCTCGACCGCGACCGCTCCTGGCTGCGCCGGCTGCGGCCGTTGACCGGCATCCTGCTCACTTTGCTCGTCGCCGCGCCATGGCTGGTGCTGATCACGCTCAAGACGGGTGCTGCCTTCTGGCAGGAATCGGTCGGCAAGGATCTGCTCAGCAAAGTCGGCTCCGGCCAGGAATCCCACGGTTTCCCGCCCGGCTACTATTTCCTCACCTACTCGGTGTTCATGTGGCCCTTCGCCCTGGCGGCGCTGGACGGCGGGTTCAAGGCGCTCAACCGTTTCCGCGAGGATCCGCGGCTGCTGTTCTGCCTCGCCTGGTACCTGCCCTACTGGATCGCCATCGAGCTCATCCCGACCAAGCTGCCGCACTATGCGCTGCCGGCCTATCCGGCGCTGATCCTGCTGATGGCCTGGTCGTTGACCGACCCGGCGGCATCAGGCATCGTCCAGCCGCGCTGGCAGCTCTGGCTGCGCCGCGCCTGCGCGTTCGGCGTGATCGGGGTCAGCGCCGGCCTGGCGGCGATCGCCACCGGGGTCACGCCCTATTTCCTCGGCCAGTATTCCTTGTGGGGCCAGCTTGCCGGCCTGCTGGTTCTGGTCGCAGCCGCCCTCGGCGCCGGCATGCCGAAGGACATGTCGCCGCTCCGGCGCACCGGCTTTGCGGCTGCCGCCGCTGCGGCAGCGTTCGGCGTCCTCACCTGGAAGGTGCTGCCGCCGCTCCGGCCCCTGTGGCTCAGCCCGCAGATCGCCGGGCAATTCGAGCAGCTGAAGACCTGCCCGACCTCGCGGCTGGTGTCGGCCGGCTATGGCGAGCCGAGCCTCGTCTTCCTGGCCGGCACAGATACGCTGCTCACCAACGGCAAGGGCGCGGCCGAAGCGCTCGCCCAGGACCCGGCCTGCACCATCGCGGTCGTCTCGGTGGCCGAAACCAAGCGCTTCCTCGACGCCGTGCCGGGCGGAGCGGCGGCGCTCAGGGAGCTCGGCCGCATCGAGGGCATGAACTATTCCAAGGGCGAGCCCCGCACGCTGACCTTCTACACGCTGGCAAAGTAGCGCGCATGGCTCCCGATGTTCAGGCTCTCCTCGAGGCAATGCGTGAGTTGCAGCGATTGCTTAAACAAAATGGCGAGGATTTCTGGTCAATCAGAGTTGAGCGGGCCGCCGACACAGTGGCCCGCTCGGATGCATATGGCCTGACGCAATTTCTCGACCTCTTTGGCGGCATGGGGTCGCTGACCGATCTGGTGCTTCGCCAGGATGGACAGCCGTCCAAGGCTGAGAACGATCGCCTCGAAACATTGCGGTCAAACGCATGGGCGCTCGCAGATCAGCTGAGGCATGAAACTCGCTGAACTGACGGGGGACGTCCCCTCTCCCCGTTCTTCACGGGGAGAGGGTAAGGGTGAGGGGCAATTTCCGGCAAAGATCCGCCGGTGCCAGGCAAGCGCTTACTTGATGGCCTTGTCGGTGATGGCCGCGGTCCAGGCCCCCGAGGGTTCCTTGGTGATGATCTTCTGGTCGAGCAGCGCCTTGGCGGTGCGCGCGTAGGCCGCCTCGATCAGCTTGCCGTCGGCGTTGTCGATGAGCTTGGCCACCTCGCCCATCATGCGCTTCTGGTGGTTCTCGTCCTGGCCGCCATTCTCGACCACGATGCCGGCCGCCTCGTCGGGATTGTCGACGGCATACTTCCAGCCCTTCATCGAGGCGCGGACGAACTTGACCATCTTCTCCTCGAAGGCCGGATCCTTGAGCTTGTCCTCCATCACGTAGAGGCCGTCCTCGAGCAGGTCGACGCCCATGGCCGAGTAGTTGAAGACGGTCAGGTCTTCCGGCTTGTAGCCGGCGTCGATCAGCTGCCAGTACTCGTTGTAGGTCATCACCGAGATGCAGTCGGCCTGCTTCTGGATCAGCGGCTGCACGTCGAAGCTCTGCTTCAGCACGGTCACGCCATCCTTGCCGCCCTCGGTCGGAATGCCGAGCTTGTTCATCCAGGCATAGAACGGATATTCGTTGCCGAAGAACCAGACCCCGAGGGTGCGGCCCTTGAAGTCGGCTTCGGTCTTGACCGGGCCGTCCTTCGGGCAGACCAGCTGCATGCCGGCCTTCTTGAACGGCTGGGCGATGTTGACCAGCATCACGCCCTTGTCGCGGGCAGCCAGCGCGCCGCCCATCCAGTCGACGATGACGTCGGCGCCGCCGCCGGCGATCACCTGCTCAGGCGCAATGTCGGGACCGCCCGGCTTGATGTCGACGTCGAGGCCTTCCTCCTCGTAGAAGCCCTTGTCCTTGGCGACGTAGTAGCCGCCGAACTGCGCCTGCGTCACCCATTTGAGCTGCAGCGTCACCTTCTCCGCTGCCATCGCCTGCACCGCGGCCAGCGACATCGCCCCCGCCATCAGTGAAACCACAAGTCTTTTCATCTTCTTTTCCCTCTGAAGTTGGACCGCGGCCCCGCCCCCGGAGCTTAGGTCACGCCCGTCCACCACGGACGGACGGATGCCAGAATGTGGTAGCCCTCTCCGCGAGGGCGACCACGCCATAGAAGAGTGAGCCGGCCAGAGCCGCAACAGCGATCTCCGCCCAGACCATGTCGACATTCATGCGCCCGATCTCGGTCGAAATGCGGAAGCCCATGCCGACGACCGGCGTGCCGAAGAATTCGGCCACGATGGCGCCGATCAGCGCCAGCGTCGAGTTGATCTTGAGCGCGTTGAAGATGAACGGGGCCGCGGCCGGCAGCCTGAGCTTGAACAGGGTCTGCCAATAGTTGGACGCATAGGTGCGCATCAGGTCGCGCTCCATGTGCCCGGATGCCGTCAGCCCCGCCACAGTGTTCACCAGCATCGGAAAGAAGGTCATGATGATAACCACGGCCGCCTTCGACTGCCAGTCGAAGCCGAACCACATCACCATGATCGGCGCCACGCCGATGATCGGCAGCGCCGACACCATGTTGCCGATGGGCAGGAGCCCCCGGCGCAGGAAGGCCACCCGGTCGGCCAGGATCGCCACCACGAACCCCGCCCCGCAGCCGACGACATAGCCGAACAGCACGGCCTTGAAGATCGTCTGCTGCACGTCGGCCGCGAGGATCGGCAGGGAACCGGCGATGCGGGCCGCGACCGAGCTCGGCGGCGGCAGCAGGATGAACGGGATGCCGGCGCCGCGCGTCACCGCCTCCCACAGGATCAGGATCCAGGCGCCGAAGATCGCCGGGATCAAGAGCCTGAGCAGGGTCTTTACCTGCCGCCGCGCCGGCTTCATCGCCGACAGCAGTGCCACGCAACGCCAGGCGAGCAGCCATGCGGCGGCCAGCAGCAGGAAATAGGGCATGCGCGCCATGCCTTCGTTGCCGGCAATGCCCGCAATCAGCAGCCAGGCGGCGCCATGCGCTCCAATGAAAAGCACGGCGGCGCTGGCGGCGCCCGAAAACATGGCGAAGGAGGCGACGGCGCTCAACGCGATGAGCCCGATGATCAAGGTCGACGTGCCGTTCGACATCGGTGCTGCGGCCTCGGCCGCCAGCATCGGCATCGTGGTCATGGCCACGGCGCACAGCGCCAGCGCCAGCCCGACCTGCCAGGACAGTCTGGAAAAACTCATGCCGGCCTCCCGCCCATGGACCGTTCGACCAGCTTGCCGACGAGCCCGACAAGCACCACCAGCATCGCCGCCACCACCGAGCCGGCGACCAGTGCCGCCCAGATATCGATGGTCTGGCTGTAGTAGGCCCCCGCAAGCAGCTTGGCGCCGATGCCGGCAACCGCGCCGGTCGGCAATTCGCCGACGATGGCACCGACGAGGCTCGCCGCCACCGCCACCTTCATCGAGGCAAACAGGAACGGCACCGATGCCGGCACGCGCAGCTTCCAGAAGGTCTGCGAGGCACTCGCATTGTAGGTGTGCATCAGGTCGAGATGCATGATCTCGGGCGAGCGCAGGCCCTTCACCATGCCGACGGCAACGGGGAAGAACGACAGGTAGGTCGAGATCATCGCCTTGGGGATCAGCCCGGTAACGCCGATTGCCGCCAGCACGACAATAATCATCGGCGCCACCGCCAGGATCGGGATGGTCTGCGAGGCGATGATCCACGGCATCAGGCTGCGGTCGAGCGCCAGCACATGCACGATGCCGACGGCGATCAGGATGCCGAGCGCGGTGCCGAAGGCAAAGCCCAGCAGCGTCGACGACAGCGTCACCCACGCATGGTAGACGAGGCTGCGGTTGCTGGTGACCTTCCTGAGAAACGTGTTCTCGAAGAAGTTCTGCGCCACCTGGTGCGGCGCCGGCATCGTCGGCTTCGGCTGCGACAGCGTCTTGCCGATGAACTCCATCGTCGTGGGCGTCTCGCCGGCGCGCCGGTCGAGGTCGCGCTGGAACGGCGCGTTCATGAACACGGCCGCGACGTACCAGACGGCCACGAGTGCGGCGAGGATCGACAGCACCGGGATGATCTTGTCTCGAAGACGGTCCATCTAGCAGAGCCCCAGTGATTTGCTGCCGTCGACGACGGCTTCCACGATCATGTTCATGGACGCCTCCCCTCGAGCCCCAGGCGCTGCCGCAGGGCACTGACGATGTAGTCGCCCTCCCCGGAATCCACGCCTTTGACCATGTGGATTGTCTTGGCGCCGTAGTCGAAGGCCACGGATGACGGCGTTCCATGACGGCTCCACTGCGATCCGGACCCTTCGTTCCAGCGAAGCTTGGTGATCGACGCAGGATTGAACCTACGGGTCCGCGACCATAGGAACACACGGTACGAATGCATCAGGGCAGTGCTCGTGGCTGCGATCACCTCCATGCCAAAAACCTGCCAGACGAGAGTACCGGCTGAAGTAACCCAGGCCACGGCCCACGCGCACATCCAGAACACCAGGAACCATTGCGCCCCACCTTGTGCCGCTCCAGACGATAGCTGACTAAATGCCATTGCTCCGCCGACAGTCCAGCCGCCCAGCCACACCATCAGAAAGGCCAAGGCAAATGCGTTGCGGCTCGGCGGCACGCGCAGGACGGTCTCACCGTTCACGTTCAACGTCGTGATCCTCGACGCGCGAGGATCCTCGAACCCCATGTCAGTCGTCATAGCTGTGCCCTGCCCTTAGGCCGTCGCGTACGCGGGCCGCGATCGCCAGAAACTCCGGACTTTCGCGGATGTCGAGCGGCCGCTCGCGCGGCAGGGTCGATTCGATCACGTCGGTGACGCGGCCGGGGCGCGGCGACATCACCACGATGCGCGTCGACAGGTACACAGCCTCCGGGATCGAGTGGGTGACGAAGCAGATCGTCTTGTTGGTCCGCCGCCACAGCTGCAGAAGCTGCTCGTTCAGATGGTCGCGCACGATCTCGTCGAGCGCGCCGAACGGCTCGTCCATCAAGAGAAGATCTGCGTCGAAGGCGAGCGCGCGCGCGATCGAGGCGCGCTGCTGCATGCCACCGGACAGCTGCCAGGGGTACTTCTTCTCGAAGCCGGAGAGGTTGACCAGGTCGAGCGTGCGCTTGATGCGCTCCTGCTGCTCGGCCTTGGACAGGCCGATGATCTCGAGCGGCAGGCCGACATTGCGCTCGATCGTCCGCCACGGCAGCAGTGCCGCCGCCTGGAACACATAGCCGTAAGCGCGCGCCTCGCGCGCCTGCTCCGGCGACATGCCGTTGATCGAGATCGAGCCTTCCGTCGGCTTCTCGAGATCGGCGATGACGCGCAGGAACGTCGTCTTGCCGCAGCCCGAAGGTCCGATGAAGGAGACGAACTCACCCTTGTTGATGGTCAGGTCGACGTTGGAAAGCGCCCGCACCGGGCCGTCATTGGTCTGGAAGGTCAGTCCCAGCTTTCTGGCTTCGACGACCGCGTTCTGTTCGACGCTGGCCGCCGTGGCTCGATTGACTGTCATGAGCATTGCCCGACTTTACCCCACATAGTGCCATCCTCTCCGAAGATGAGGGAGGCGTCCACTTGATCGGAATGTTTTTCCAGGCGTCTGAATCCGATTGTCTTTTCGGCATCGTCCCGGCTGTTCAAACTAAGCATCCTGCCTGAGTGTCTCGCGATTCAATGCGGGATATCGGTAAACGAGCAGCGCACGATAGATGACGCCGGCCAACGCTCCACCCGCGACCCCTGCAATGATCAATGGGGTGCCAACCGCCAGTGCGATGGAGTTGCCGGCAAGGATGTCGGCAATCACGAGCAGCGCCGCAAGAACCGTTCCCACCATTGCACCCAACAGTCCAAAACCAGAGACTTTGGGCAATTGCCGAGCATGTGCCAGCCTAGCCAACAACAGCGTCAATCCGGCTACGGCCATGCTGACCGGCAGTGTGGCAACAAGTGCGGCCAGCAAGCTCCAGAATGCCGCTCCCGCCACAACCATCGGAAACCTTGAAGTCGATTCCGAATACCCCTCGACCAATTCTCGCAAGACCAAGAACACCCCACCACCAACCCACAGCCCAACGAACACACTTCCAACGAGAGCCCCGATGGAAAAGTAGTTGCTTGACCGCGTTGCGAACCGAGCCACATCCGATTGCATCAAAAAGCTCCTCGCACAGCGTTGCGCCATCCTTTGAAGAAATGGCGCAACGGGTGGATGATCACACGCCCGTCGCCGGGATGCCGGTGCGCTCCACCTTGCGCGGCGCAGTGATCTCCTTCCACTGCGACAGCGCCCGGTTGACCGCCGCATGCGGCTCGCGGGCGACGAACTCGCCGTGGCCGGGATGCGCCTTGACCTCGTGTTCCTGGATCGCCAGTTCGCCGCGGGTGAAGACGAAGCGCGGCAGGCCCGTCACCTCGATGCCCTCGAAGACGTTGTAGTCGATCACCGACTGCTGGGTCTTGGACGAGATCGTCTTCTTGCGCTTGGGATCCCAGACGATGATGTCGGCATCCGCGCCTTCGACGATGGCGCCCTTCTTCGGGTACATGTTGAGGATCTTGGCGATGTTGGTCGAGGTCACCGCCACGAACTCGTTCATCGTCAGCCGGCCGGTGTTCACGCCCTTGGTCCACAAGACCGGCATGCGGTCCTCGAGGCCGCCGGTGCCGTTGGGGATCTTGGTGAAGTCGCCGACGCCGGTGCGCTTCTGCTGGGTGGTGAAAGAGCAATGGTCGGTCGCAACCACCTGCAACGAACCCGCCTGCAGGCCGGCCCACAGCGAATCCTGGTGCAGCTTGTTGCGGAACGGCGGGCTCATCACCCGGCGCGCGGCATGGTCCCAGTCCTTGTTGAAATATTCGGTCTCGTCGAGCACCAGGTGCTGGATCAGCGGCTCGCCAAAGACGCGCATGCCCTTCTGCCGGGCCCGGCGGATCGCCTCATGCGCCTGCTCGCAGGAGGTGTGCACCACGTAGAGCGGCGAGCCCACCATGTCGGCGATCATGATGGCGCGGTTGGTCGCCTCGCCTTCCACCTCGGGCGGGCGCGAATAGGCGTGCGCCTCCGGGCCGTTGTTGCCCTCGGCCATCAGCTTCTGCTGCAACTGCGCGACCACGTCGCCATTCTCGGCATGCACCAGGGGCAGCGCGCCGAGTTCGGCGCAGCGCCTGAACGACGCGTACATCTCGTCGTCGTCCACCATCAACGCGCCCTTGTAGGCCATGAAGTGCTTGAACGAGGTGATGCCCTTGTCGACGACCTCGGCCATCTCGTTGAACACCTGCTCGCCCCACCAGGTGATCGCCATGTGGAACGAGAAGTCGGAGCACGCCTTCGAGGTCTTGTTGTCCCACATCTGCAGCGCTTCGAGCAGCGACTGGCCGGGCGCGGGCAGGCAGAAATCGACCACCATCGTGGTGCCGCCGGAAAGGGCGGCGCGCGTGCCGCTCTCGAAATCGTCGGCCGAATAGGTGCCCATGAACGGCATTTCGAGATGCGTGTGCGGGTCGATGCCGCCAGGCATGATGTAGCAGCCGGTGGCATCGAACTCGTGGTCGGCATGCAGGTTCTCGCCGATGGCGACGATCTTGCCGTGCTGGATCAGCACGTCGGCCTTCCACGTCCGGTCGGCCGTGACGATGGTGCCGTTTCTGATGACTTTGGTCATTTTAGTTCCCCTTATTCGTGCCGCGCCTCTTTTGTGCGCTTTGGCATTGGTTCAGATCATGTACGGACAGGCACTCCGCGCAGGCCAAGCACAGGCAGCCCTTCCCCCACGGGGGAAAGGCCGTCCTGCGCGGCAATGTCGGTCCAGAAACTCACTCCACGATCTCCGCGGTCTCCACCACGGCGTGGAACAGCACGTCGCAGCCGGCCGCGGCCCATTCCGGATAGATCTCCTCGGCCTCGTTGTGGCTGAGGCCGTCGACACACGGACAAAACACCATCGCCGTCGGCGCCACGCGGTTGATCCAGCAGGCGTCGTGGCCGGCGCCCGAAACGATGTCGCGATGGCTGTAGCCCAGGCGATCAGCCGCATCGCGCACGGCCTTCACGCAGTCCTTGTCGAAGGCGACGGGGTCGAAATGCCCGACCTGCTCGACCTCGAAGGAGATATCCAGCGCCTCGCAGACGGTGGCGATGCCCTCGCGGATGCGCGCATCCATCGTGTCGAGCACCTCCTTCTCCGGCGAGCGGATGTCGATGGTGAAGACGGTGCGGCCGGCGATGATGTTGCGCGAGTTGGGATAGACCTCCATGTGGCCGACGGCGCCCACCGCATCGGGCTGGTAGTCCATGGCAATCTCGTGCACCAGCTCGGTCACGCGCGCCATGCCGAGGCCGGCATTGCGGCGCTTGGGCATCGGCGTCGAGCCGGTGTGGCTCTCGCGGCCCGTCAGCGTCACCTGCAGCCACTTCAGGCCCTGGCCGTGGGTGACCACGCCGATGTCGATGTCCTCGTCCTCGAGGATCGGCCCCTGCTCGATGTGAAGTTCGAAGAAGGCCTTCATCTTGCGGGCGCCGACCTTTTCCGCACCCTTCCAGCCGATGCGCTCGAGCTCGTCGCCGAAGCGCTTGCCGTGGGCGTCCTGGCGTGCACAGGCCCAGTCCTGCTCGAGCACGCCGGCGAACACGCCCGACGCCAGCATGGCCGGCGCGAAGCGGGTGCCCTCCTCGTTGGTCCAGTTGGTGACGACGATCGGGTGCTTGGTCTTGATGCCCAGGTCGTTGAGCGTGCGCATCACTTCGAGCCCGCCGAGCACGCCCAAAACGCCGTCGAACTTGCCGCCCGTCGGCTGGGTGTCGAGATGGCTGCCGACATAGACCGGCAAGGCTTCGGGATCGGTGCCCTCGCGGCGGGCGAACATGGTGCCCATCTCGTCGATGCCCATGTCGAGCCCCGCGGCGTCGCACCATTTCTTGAAAAGATGACGGCCCTCGCCGTCCTCGTCGGTCAGGGTCTGGCGATTGTTGCCGCCGGCGATGCCGGGGCCGATCTTCGCCATCTCCATCAGCGAATCCCACAAACGCTCTGAATTGATTCGCAGATTTTCGCCGGGGGCGGCCATCGCAAACGTCCTCTCATTTTCTTGTTCTGCCCGGAAACCCC
Organism: Aminobacter sp. Piv2-1; assembly: GCF_037625995.1. Classification (NCBI taxonomy): domain Bacteria; kingdom Pseudomonadati; phylum Pseudomonadota; class Alphaproteobacteria; order Hyphomicrobiales; family Phyllobacteriaceae; genus Aminobacter; species Aminobacter sp. Piv2-1. The sequence continues at coordinate 53,506 of NZ_JARKMU010000009.1, read as the reverse complement.
AGCGGTTCCCGGCGCCGGATCTCCTTCGGTCGGCTTTCGCCTGGAACCCCACGCCTTCGGAACGGGGCCCCTGTCTTCGTCGGAGCGACACCCGCAGAGCACGGACGCCCTGCGGGTTCAAGCTCCAGAGCGTTGCGCGTCCATACGGACGCGGACAGACGCTCTGACGTCTTCAATCGCATCGCCGAAGACCGAACCCGATCTTCGGGCGAATGCGTCAGTCGATCATCCTCAGCACCTCGCGGACGTGGTCGATCAGCTCGTTGATCTGGCCCTTGGTGATGATCAGCGGCGGCGACAGCGCGATGATGTCGCCGGTCGTGCGGATCAGCGCGCCGCGCTCGAACGCCTTCACGAAGGCCGAGAAGGCGCGCTTGGTCGGCGCGCCGGCAATCGGCTGCAGCTCGATCGCGCCGATCAGGCCGATGTTGCGGATGTCGATGACATGCGGCTCGCCCTTGAGCGAATGCAGCGCCTCTTCCCAATAGGCGCCGATCTCGGCGCCGCGCGTGAGCAGTCCCTCGTCCTTGTAGGTGTCGAGGGTGGCGAGTGCTGCCGCCGAGGCGATCGGGTTGCCCGAATAGGTGTAGCCGTGGAAGAACTCGATCATGTGCTCGGGGCCGGTCATGAAGGCGTCGTGGATCTCCTTCTTCACGAACACCGCGCCCATCGGGATGACGCCGTTGGAGACGCCCTTGGCGGTGGTGATGATGTCGGGCGTAACGCCGAAATAGTCGGCCGCGAACGGCGTGCCGAGACGGCCGAAACCGGTGATGACTTCGTCGAAGATCAAAAGGATGCCGTGCTTGGTGCAGATATCGCGCAGCTTCTGCAGATAGCCCTTCGGCGGGATCAGCACGCCGGTGGAGCCGGCGACCGGCTCGACGATCACGGCGGCGATGGTCGAGGCGTCATGCAGGGTGACGATGCGCTCGAGCTCGTCGGCAAGCTCCGCGCCATGTTCCGGTTCGCCCTTGGTGAAGGCGTTCTTGGCCGGCAGGTGGGTGTGCGGCAGATGATCGACGCCGGTCAGCAGCGTGCCGAACATCTTGCGGTTGGTGACGATGCCACCCACCGAGATGCCGCCGAAATTGACGCCGTGATAGCCGCGTTCGCGGCCGATGAGGCGGGTACGCGAGCCCTCGCCCTTCACGCGGTGGTAGGCGAGCGCCATCTTCAGCGCGGTATCGACCGATTCCGAACCGGAATTGGTGAAGAACACATGGTCCATGCCCTTGGGCGCGATGTCGACGAGGCGGTTCGCCAGTTCGAAGACGATCGGATGCCCCATCTGGAAGGCGGGCGCGTAGTCGAGCTCGGCCGCCTGGCGCTGGATCGCCTCGGTGATCTTGGGCCGGCAGTGGCCGGCGTTGACGCACCAGAGACCCGCGGTGCCGTCGAGGATCTTGCGGCCGTCGCTGGCCGTGTAATGCATGTCCTTGGCCGCAACCATCATGCGCGGCGCCTGCTTGAACTGCCGGTTCGAGGTGAACGGCATCCAGAATGCGCTGAGATCGTTGGGCGTAACTTTTAGCCTGTCCGACATGACCAAGCTTTCCTTTCTTCCCCTGTTTCGGTACGGCCAACGCTTGGTCTTCGGTGCGTTTTCATGCTACGCAATTTTTTGACCGATTGGACAAACGTTAGCACCGCCGCATTGGCGGTCAAGGGATTACTACCGGAAATGCGGCTTCTGAGGCGCGCTCCACAGGTCGGCAAGAACTGGTCCAGCGGATTGGTCCAGATGCGATCGCTGTCCACCCTCGAATGCGGGACGTCATGACCATGGAAGGCTCGACATCGCGCGGCCGCACCCGCATCCAGAAGGAGAAGCGCGAGGTCATCCTCGAAGCGGCACTCGAGGTGTTTTCGGCCAACGGTTTCCGCGGCTCGACCATCGACCAGATCGCCGAGGCGGCGGGCATGTCCAAGCCCAACCTGCTCTATTACTTCCGCCGCAAGGAAGACATCCACGAGACGCTGATGCACCGGCTGCTCGACACTTGGCTGGCGCCGCTGAAGGAACTCGACAACATCGGCGACCCGATGACCGAGCTCAGGAGCTACATCCGCCGCAAGCTCGAGATGGCGCGCGACTATCCGCGCGAGAGCCGGCTGTTCGCCAACGAGATCCTGCAGGGCGCGCCGCGCATCATGCCGATGCTCGAGGGCGAGCTGAAAAGCCTGGTCGACGAGAAGGTCGAGGTCATCAAGGGCTGGATGCGGTCGGGCAAGATTGCGAAAACCGATCCCTGGCACTTGATCTTCGCCATCTGGGCGACGACCCAGCACTATGCCGATTTCGACGTCCAGGTCCGCGCCGTGCTCGGCCCGGACCGCGGCGGCGATGGCCGCTTCGAGGACGCCGCCCGGTTCCTCGAACAGCTTTTCCTCGAAGGGCTTAGGCCGAAAAGCTGAATCGGCTCCTCAGCTACTGGCTGCTTGCGATCACCAGCAGAAAACTGCCGGCAAGCGCCACGTTGCTGACCACGCCGTTGATCCGCGAGGCGCGGTCCGGTCCCTGATGGTCCCAGAAATTGTGGAACATCAGCGTCCCGGCCACCAGGAAGGCGATCAGTGCCGCAGCCGCATAGGCTGCCTGAAAGCCGATTGCCACCATCAGGCCGGCAAGGATCTGCAGCACGATGCCTGCCCAGAGCACCAGGCCCGCCTGCGGCACGCCGCGCGCCGTCATCATACCGGTGAGCAGCTTCGCGTTGGCTATGTTGCGCAAACCGGCAAAGACGAATGCCCCGCCGAGGAAGAAGCGCCCCATCAGGGCGAGCACCGAAAAGTCGTTTTCCATGACGAGGGTCCCATGCGCGGCCGCCGGCGGCCACTGACAAACTGTCGTTTTTGAAACGGATAAGGTCGAGCGAACTCAGGCTGCCCTGGCTTCGGTCACCGGGTGGATGGCGCGAAACGAGACGCTGAGGCGGTGCCAGGTGCGGCCCAAAGATCACTCCTTCGGAAGCTGCTCGATGGTGAAGATGCCGTCGATGTCCTGGACGGCGACATAGGTGACGTCGGGCACCTCGAAGCGCAGGCGCATCTGGCGGACGGCATCGACCAGGTCGATCGCCCAGCCCTCCTTGAGCCGCCATGCGGCGATCTCGTCCATGATCGGAAACACCTTGGCGCAGCCGGGGTCGACCTCGATCTCCGACCCGCCGATCACCGGCTCGCGCTTGAGCACGACCCGGCAACGCTTGTCACCGGCCTCGTTGCGAATCTCCCACGGTCGCCCGAGGAAATCCTCGACCTCGGCCTTGTCGAGCGTATCGAGATCGAGCGGCTTGAGGTCGTCAGCAAGAGCACCGCCGGCCGAGAGGCCGGCGGCAAGTGCCATGGCGAGACTGGAAAGACGCAGCCTTCGGCTCACCTGGCTCCCCTACTCCGCCGCCGCCTTGGCCATCGGGTTGTTGGGATGCGTCGTCCAGTTGGCGTAGGTCGGCGACACCGGCTTGCCGGTGCGCTTGTCCATGGCTCCAGCGGCGAGCGGCTCCATGGTGATGCAGCCCTCGACCGGGCAGACGTTGACGCAGAGATTGCAGCCGACGCATTCCTCCTCGATCACCTCGAAGTGGCGCGCGCCGTCGACCATGCTGGTGATCGCCTGGTGCGAGGTGTCCTCGCAGGCGATGTGGCAGCGGCCGCACTTGATGCAGGCATCCTGGTCGATATGCGCCTTGGCGACATAGTTGAGGTTGAGATACTGCCAGTCGGTGACGTTGGGCGTGGCGCGGCCGACGATGTCGTCGAGCGAGCGGTGGCCCTTCTCGTCCATCCAGTTCTCGAGGCCGGCGATCATCTCCTGCACGATCTTGAAGCCGTAGGTCATCGCCGCCGTGCAGACCTGCACGTTGCCGGCGCCGAGCGCCATGAATTCGGCCGCGTCGCGCCAGGTGGTGATGCCGCCGATGCCCGAAATGGGCAGGCCGCGCGTCTCGGGGTCCCTGGCGATCTCCGCCACCATGTTCATGGCGATCGGCTTCACCGCCGGGCCGCAATAGCCGCCGTGGCTGCCCTTGCCGTCGATGGTCGGCTGCGGCGCGAAGCTGTCGAGGTCGACGCCGGTGATCGAGTTGATGGTGTTGATCAGCGACACCGCGTCGGTGCCGCCCGACTTGGCCGCCCGCGCCGGCTTGCGGATGTCGGTGATGTTGGGCGTCAGCTTGGTGATGACGGGCATGCGCGTGTACTGCTTGCACCAGCGCACCACCATCTCGATATATTCGGGCACCTGGCCGACCGCCGAGCCCATGCCGCGCTCGCTCATGCCGTGCGGGCAGCCGAAGTTGAGCTCGATGCCGTCGGCGCCGGTTTCCTCGACCAGCGGCAGGATGGCCTTCCAGGCGTTTTCCTCGCACGGCACCATGATCGAGGCGACGAGCGCCCGATCCGGCCAGTTCATCTTGACCTGCTTCATCTCGCGCAAATTGGTCTGCAGGTCGCGGTCGGTGATCAGCTCGATGTTGTTGAGGCCGAGCAGGCGGCGGTCCGCCCCCCAGATCGCGCCGTAGCGCGGACCGTTGACGTTGACGACGGGCGGGCCTTCCTCGCCCAGCGTCTTCCAGACGACACCGCCCCAGCCCGCCTTGAAGGCGCGCTCGACGTTGTAGGCCTTGTCGGTGGGCGGCGCAGAGGCCAGCCAGAAGGGGTTGGGCGACTTGATGCCGACGAAGTTGTTGCGAATGTCTGCCATCTTAGCCTCCCTCAGCCGATCAGGGCGCGGTTGATGGATTCAGCCGCGTCGCGCCCTTGCGCCACGGCCGAAACGGTCAGGTCGTCGCCGCCGGCGATGCAGTCGCCGCCGGCCCAGACCTTGGCGAGCGAGGTGCGTCCTTCGCCATCGACCTTGATGCGGCCGCCTTCCATGGCGACCGACGGGCCGCTGCCGTTGAGCGCCGACGCCTCGAAGCTCTGGCCGATGGCCTTGAACACCTGGTCGGCGGCGAGCCGCACGGTCTCGCCGGTGCCCGCGAGCTTGTCGCCCTTCATGGCGGTATATTCGAGCTCGATGGCCGTGACCTTTCCGCCTTCAGCGACGACGGCCTTGGGCTGCAGCCAGTGGCGGATGACGACGCCGTTGGCGGCGGCCAGATCCTGCTCGAAGACGGAGGCGTTCATGTGCTCCTGGCCGCGGCGGTAGCAGATCGTCACCTCCTCGGCGCCGAGCAGCTTGGACTGGACGGCAGCATCGATCGCCGTCATGCCGCCGCCGATGACGACGACGCGACGACCGACCGGCAGGCTCGAGAGATCGCTCGCCTGGCGCAGCGTCGAGATGAAGTCGACGGCGTTGGCGACGCCGTCGGCGTCCTCGCCCTCGGCGCGCAGCGCGTTGACGCCCGCGAGGCCGAGACCCAGGAACACGGCGTCGTACGATGCGGTGAGGTCGGCGAGGTGGTAGTCGCGGCCGAGCGCCTTGCCGTTTTCCGTCTTGATGCCGCCGATTGCGGTGACGTAGTCGACCTCGGCCTGCGCGAAATCGTCGGTGCTCTTGTAGGCAGCGATACCGTATTCGTTGAGGCCGCCCGACTTGGGCCTGGCTTCCAGAATGGTCACGTCATGGCCGTGGCGGGCGAGCCGGTGGGCGGCGGCAAGCCCCGCGGGGCCGGCGCCGACGACGGCGACCTTCTTGCCGGTCGAGGCGGCGCGGCTGTAGAACTGCTTGCCCTCCTCCATCGCGACGTCGGTGGCGTAGCGCTGCAGGCGGCCGATCTGCACCGGCTTGCCCTCGGCGACCTCGCGGACGCAGACCTCCTCGCACAGCGTCTCGGTCGGGCAGACGCGGGCGCACATGCCGCCGAGGATGTTCTGGTCGAAGATGGTCTTTGCCGATCCGAGCGGATTGCCGGTCGCGATCTGGCGGATGAACATCGGGATGTCGATCGATGTCGGACATGCCTGCATGCACGGCGCGTCGTAGCAGAAATAGCAACGATCGGCCTCGACCAGCGCCTCGTGGTTGTCGAGCGGCGGGTGCAGGTCGGAGAAATTCTCGGCGTATTGAGCGGTGCCAAGGCGGCCGCCGACGATGCCTTCCTTGAAAAGACCTTCTGCCATTCCAGTTCCCCAGTTTTTATTGGTTTTGAGGAAGCGTAGCACTTTCTGTTTTTTTATCAATCGGTCAAATTTTTGGATAAGCAGCTGATTTCGCTGAAATAAAAGATGAATATTATAGTCAAGATTTGGCGATTCTGGTCTCAGCCTTCCCTAAGGAGAGCGAAGCGGTTGGCGAGACCTTCTCCCCTTGCGGGAGAAGGTGCCCCGAAGGGGCGGATGAGGGGTGCGCTGGGGGCGCATCTATTCACTGCCACGCTCGCTTTCGCGCCTGGCCATTGTCAAAGAACGCTCCCTTGCCGGGAGAAAGTTCGGGAAGCGGGGCGCGAGGCCGAGCCTTCCGATAGTTTGATACGTGGCGCGAACCGCGCGCCCCGCCCGGTGTCTGTCCCTCGGTCGGCCGGTCACAGGTCCGTCCCACGGTCTTTTCGTGGCCTGAACCCGCGGCTTCTCCGCACCGTCCGGCACCCGCCATTTGCGGCGCGCGCCGGACGACGCCGGCCTGTCGACGGGCCCTCGGAGCCACGGCTACCGCAGCCGTGGCGGGAGGTCACCGCCGCCCTTCCTGACACCCGGTGCGCACCAGGTCCCGACAAGGGCGATGGCACGAGAATACCGGAGGTTTTGGAGGGGGTGGAAAAACGGGAGAATTTCTCCACGCGGTCTGCTGACAGAGTTCCTGCCAAAACGAGGCGTGCGAGGAAGGCAGACCTTCTACGTCTTATTCCTTCCCACCCCCCTCTGTCCTGCCGGACATCTCCCCCACAAGGGGGGAGATTGGCTGTCGCCACGGCCTTTGCCAATCGCCACCGTTGCAAAAGCCACTCTTAGCAGCCGGAAACGGGCGAGACGCCGGAGCTGCCAATCTCCCCCCTTGTGGGGGAGATGGGCGGCAGCCCAGAGGGGGGTGGGAAGGAATGAGGCGGTCCTCAAGCGCGACCAGACGAAGGGCCGGCCCACACGAAAAAATCCCCGGCCCGTGGGAAAGGTTTCCACCCGCGAAGACAGATGTCACGGCATGGATCCTAGGGTCTCCGCGACGGCGCCAACGCGCCTGCTTCGCCCTGGGATGACGAATGCCGACGCCTCGTCAGGTTGCTGATCCTGACCGCGTGGAAACCACGACAGGTCCAGACCGATGGCCCCTCACGCCTCGGGCGTTATGTCGTGCGCGCCGGGGGCAGCGCCCTTGCCGAGGCTGATGACCGGCTCCATGGCGTCGAAGGCGCTTTGCGGCAGGTGGCACTTGATCTGGTGGCCGCCGCCCATGTCGCGCACCGGCGGCACCTCGCGCTCGCACAGATTGCCGGGCACCTGGGACTTGTAGCGGCAGCGGGTCTGGAACGGGCAGCCCGACGGCGGGTTCATCGCCGAGGGGATGTCGCCTTCCAGCACGATGTGCTTCTTGACCACGGAGGTGTCGGCGATCGGGATCGCCGAGAGCAAGGCCTCCGTATAGGGGTGGTAGGGCGGCGAGAAGATCTGGTCGGTCGTGCCCTGCTCGACGATGTGGCCGAGATACATGACCACCACGCGGTCGGCGATGTAGCGGACGACCGACAGGTCGTGGCTGATGAACAGCATCGTCGTCTTCGACTTGCGCTGGATGTCCATCAGAAGCTCGGTCACCGCCGCCTGGACGGAGACGTCGAGCGCCGAAACCGGCTCGTCGGCGACGACGACCCGGGCGTTGCCGGCGAAGGCGCGGGCGACGCCGATGCGCTGCTTCTGCCCGCCCGAGAGCTGGCGCGGCATGCGCTCGGCGAAAGGCCGCGGCAGCTTCACGAGGTCCAAGAGCTCCAGCATGCGCTGTTTGCGCTCGGCGGCGTTCCTGCCGACCTTGAACTTCTCCAACGTACGGATGATCTGCGAGCCGACCGAATGGCTGGGGTTCAGCGTGTCGAACGGGTTCTGGAACACCATCTGGATCGACGACACGGTCTCGACGTCGCGCGCCTCGATACCGGTCGACTGGATCTCCTTGTTGCCGAGCACCACCTTGCCGGAGCTCGCCGTCTCGAGACCAAGCAGCACTTTCGCGAGCGTGGACTTGCCGCAGCCCGACTCGCCGACGATGGCGACGGTCTCGGATTCGCGCGCCTCGAAGCTGATGGTCTCGTTGGCCTTGACCACCCTCCCCTCGCCGCCGCCGAACACCTCGTTGCCGCCGACGCGGTAGTATTTCTTGAGGTCGTCGATCTTGAGCACGGGCGTGCCCGGCTTGACCGGCTCCTGGGCTGCCTTGGCGCCGGGCGGCAGGGCCGCCCAGTCGATCTCGTTGAAGCGCACGCAGCGGCTGAAATGGCCGTCATGGCCGGCGACCGGGATCATCGGGATCTCGGCGGCGTTGCACAGCCCCTCGACGAAATGGTGGCAGCGCGGGCCGAAGTTGCAGCCCTTGGGCCGCTGGTGCGGCAAGGGCAGCTGGCCGGGGATGGCAACCAGCGGCCGCTCGTTCTTGTCGGCGCCGGGCAGCGGGATCGAGCGGAACAGCCCCTGCGTGTAGGGGTGGCGCATGCGGTCGAACACGTCCTTGATCGAGCCGGTCTCCACCGCCTCGCCCGAATACATGACGGTGATGCGGTCGCAGGTCTCGAGGATCAGGCCGAGATTGTGCGACACGAAGATCATCGACGTGCCGAACTGCTTGCCGAGCCCCTTGACCAGCTGGACGATGCCGGCTTCGACGGTAACGTCGAGCGCGGTGGTCGGCTCGTCGAGCAGGAGCAGCGCCGGCTTGGACAGGAGCGCCATGGCGATGACGATGCGCTGCTGCTGGCCGCCCGAAAGCTGGTGCGGGAACGAGCGCATCATGCGCTCGGGATCGGGCAGCTTGACCGCGCGCACCATGTCGAGCGCTCTGCTGTAGGCCTCCTCCTTCGACACCTTGTCGTGGATCAGCGGCACTTCCATCAGCTGCTTGCCGATCTTCATGGCCGGGTTGAGGCTCGCCATCGGCTCCTGGTAGATCATGGCGATCTTGTTGCCGCGCACGGCGCGCAGCTCGGCCTCGGACATCTCGCCCATGTCCTTGCCCTGGAACAGGATGCGCCCGCCGACGATCTTCCCGATGTTGGACAGGTCGCGCATGATGCCGAGCGAGACGGTGGACTTGCCGCAGCCGCTCTCGCCGACGATGCCCATGGCCTCGCCTGGCATGACGGTGCAGGAGAAATCCATCACCGCGGGGATCTCGCCGGCGCGGGTGAAGAAGGAGATCGACAGGTTCTCGATCTCGAGGATGGGTTCCCGGGCGGTGGCGTTTCTGACGGTCTCGTTCATGGGAGCCTCCATCAGTCCTTCATCGATTGTTCGCGCAGCGCATCGGCGAGCAGATTGAGGCCGAGCACGAAGGACATCAGCGCGATCGTCGGCGGCAATGCCGGGTGGATGAAAGAGCGCAGCAGGCGGCTGGCATCCTTGATCGCCGTGCCCCAGTCGGGGCTTTCGGGCGCCAGCCCGAGGCCGAAATAGCCGAGCGTGCCGAGCAGGATGGTGGTGTAGCCGATGCGCAGGCAGGCATCGACGATCAGCGGGCCGCGGGCGTTGGGCAAAATCTCCCACAGCATGATGTACCACGGGCTCTCGCCGCGGGTCTGGGCGGCGGCGACGTAGTCGCGCGTCTTGATGTCCATGGTGAGGCCACGGACGATACGGAACACGCCGGGGCTGGAGGCGAAGACGACGGCGACGAAGATGTTGAGCTGGTTAGGGTCGATCGAGACGATGCCGAGCGGGTCGGCGTCGAAGACCAGGCCGGCATAGACCCAGCCGCCGAGGACCAGGGTGAGACCGACCAGGAGGTAGAGCCGCTCCGGCCGCGCCTTGAAGCGCGTGTAGAACAGCGTGACGAAGAAGATGATCGGGAACAGGAAGAAGACGCCCGCCATGGCATAGGGGATCGGCGTGTCCATGATGCCGGGTGTCACCAGCAGGTAGAACAGCAGGATGACCGGGAAGGCCAGCACGAGGTTGGCCAGGAACGACAGGAACGCATCGATCCGCCCGCCATAGTAGCCCGCCGGCAGGCCGAGCGTAATGCCGACCATCAGCGCGAACGCAGTGGCGGCGGGCGCGATGATCAGCACGATCTGGCTGCCGAACACCATGCGCGAGAACACGTCGCGGGCGAGCTTGTCGCCGCCGAAGAGGTAGATCTGCTTCGACGTCGGCTCGATGGCGCCGGGCAGCGCGTCCTTCATCACCGGGATCTGGCTGAGCGGGTCGAAGGGCGCGATCCTGGTCGCGAAGATCGCCGTGAACATCCAGAACAGGCAGATGAACACGCCGGCAATGCCGACGCCCGAATCGAAGAGCTGGCCGTAGAGCCCGAGATGCTTGCGGAAGTTGAAGCTGGCGACGAGCACGATGGCGAGTGCTGCCCAGACCGGCCAGAACCGCGCCAGCACGCCGAGGAAGACCTGGAAGCCGCCGATATATTCGATCTGCATCAAGCGCGCTCCCTACTGAACCCGGATGCGTGGATTGAGATAGGCATAGCCTATGTCGGAGATCAGCTGGGTGATCAGCACGATGAACACCGACACCAGCGAACAGCCGAGCAGAAGGTCGATGTCGTTGTTGCCGGCGGCCTCGACCAGCGTGTAGCCGAAGCCCTGGTAGCGGAACATCACCTCGACGATGACGACGCCGGTGAGCAGCCACGGAAACTGCAGCATGATGACCGTGAACGGCGCGATCAGCGCGTTGCGCAGCGCGTGCCTGACCACCACCGCGCCGAAGCCGAGGCCCTTCAGCCGCGCGGTGCGGATATATTGCTGCGTCATCACCTCGACCATCGAGGCGCGCGTCATGCGGGCGATGTAGCCGATGCCGTAGATGGCGAGCGTCATCACCGGCAGGGTGAAGTTGTAGAAGGTGATGCCTTGGCTGGCGGAGGCCGCCGAGCCGTTGAGCCAGCCCAGCCACGAGGCGAAGACGACGGTGAAGATGACGCCCGAGACATATTCGGGCGTCGCCGTCGTGGCGATCGAGGCGACCGACAGCGTGCGGTCGGTGCGCGAGCCCTCGCGCATGCCGGCGAGGATGCCGATGAGCAGGGCGATCGGCACCATGGTCGCCAGCACCCAGAACATCAGGATGCCGGTGGAGCCGAGTGCCGGGAACAGCTTGGTCGCGACCGGGGTCTTGAACTTGGTCGAGCAGCCGAAATCGCCCTGCAGGATGCCGGAATAGGTCGGCTCCGCCGGTTCGTTGCAGAAGCGGAAGCGCGGCACCGCCTGGCCGGTGGCCGGGTCGACGTTGGGCTGCTTCTGGACGACGCCGAGCCACTGGCCGTAGCGGACGAAGAAGTTCTGGCGGTAGCCGTTGCGCTGCAGCCAGCTTTCGAGCTGGTCGGCGGTGGTGCGCATCTCGGTCTGGCTGATCGCGAGCTTCTTGAGATTGGGCTCGAGGTTGATCAGGAAGAACACCACGAGCGTCAGGCACAACATGGTGAGTGCCATCGTGCCCAGCCGGCGCATGATGAAAGATAGCATGTGCGTCCCCTGCCTTTGCGGGTTTGGGGTCCGGTGCGTCAGACCGCTCGCGACGGAAGGGAGGGGTGTCGGGCACCCCTCCCCGGCTCGTGGCCTGAGGTCATGCCTCCTCGAGCCAGACCTTGCCGTAGTCGGCCTCGAAGGTCGGGTGCATGCCGTGGTTCTTCACCGCCGCCACCGAGTGGTTGTAGAGCTTGCGCCAGAACGGCTGGATGATGATGCCGGAGTCCTGCAGGATCTGTTCGATGTCCTTCATCATCTCGCGACGCTTGTCGGCGTCGGCCACCGCGAGCGCCGCGTTGAGCTTGGCGTCCCAGTCCGGGTTGGACCAGGCGGTCTCGTTCCAGGCCTCGCCGGTGCGGTAGGCGAGCGCCAGAACCTGCACGCCGAGCGGGCGCATGTTCCAGTTGGTCATCGAGAACGGATACTTGGTCCAGTCGTTCCAGAAGGTCGAGCCCGGCAGCACCGTGCGCTTGACCTTGATGCCGGCCTCGCGCAGCTGGGCGGCGATGGCGTCGCCGGTGTTCTTGTGCCAGTCCTCGTCGACGGTGATGAGCTCGTGCTCGAAGTCGGCCTGGCCGGCCTCCTCCATCATCTTCTTGGCCGCCGCCATGTCGCGGACCTGCTTGGGCAGCTCGAAATATTCCGGATGGATGCGGGCGACGTGGTGGTTCTCCGCCGCCTCGCCGGCATTGCCATAGCCGAGCTGCAGAACGACCGAATTGTCGACCGCCTTGTGCAGCGCCTGGCGCACCTTCTGGTCGTCATAGGGCTTGTTGGCGACGTTGGTGCGCGCCACGATCGTCGCCGCGGTCACGACCTCCGACTTCACCAGGCCGAGATCGTCGAGGATCTTGACGTAGTCGGCCGAGGTTTCGAAGTTGGTGTGGACCTCGCCGGACTCGAAGGCGCTGACCATGGCGGCCGGGTCGGTGCCGTAGTCGATCATCTCGATGCCGTCGAGATAGACCTCGCCGTTCCACCACTTGTTGTCCTCGCGGCGCTTGTAGACCACCTTCTGGCCGACGTCGTAGGAGACGAGCTCGAACGGGCCGGTGCCGATCGGGCAGGACTTGAAGTCACCGCCCTTCTCGTCGAACGTCTTGTGCACCACCAGGCCGGGATAGTCGCACAGGTTCGGGATGATCGAGATGTCGGACTTGGTCAGCTTGAGCTTGACCGTCTTGTCGTCGACCTTTTCGACCGCACCCTCGCGCAGCTTGCCGGTCTTGTCGTCGAACAGCGTGCCCAGGCGGCCGGGCATCGAGTTGCCCTCGGCGCTCTTGTCGGCCCAGCGGGTGAAATTGAAGATCACGTCGTCGGCGGTGAACGGGTCGCCGTTGTTCCAGGTCACGCCCGGACGCACGTGCAGGACGTATTCGGTGGCGTCGTCGTTCACTTCCCAGCTCTCGAGCAGGTAGGGCTCGAAAGTGTACTTGGCGGTGTACTTGACCAGCGGCTCGAGCGCCTGGCGCTCGGCGTTGGCGATCTCGGACCAGTCGGCCTTGCGCGGGTCCTTGGGGTCCTTGATCCACTGCGCGACCTTGAGGACGCCGCCCTTCTTGGCTTCCTGCGCCCGCGCCTCTGTCGGCGCGGCAAGGCCGATCATGCCATAGGCCATGGCGGCGGAGGCACCGAAGGTGCTTGCCATCGCGAGAAACTCGCGGCGGTCCATTTTGCCGTCGATGACGTCCCGCGCCAGCTCACGGATGTGGCCGGGGACAAGATCAGAGTTGCTTTTGTAGAATGCCATTTGCTTCTCCCATTGTATTGGCCTGTTGGCTACCATTCCGCATCCAACTGCCGTTGTCAAAAACGGGTGGATGTCGTTGTTCCCGGATCAACTCTGCAATTTTGGGAGTGGAGCAGTTCGCGCGATAGCGACAGGATTGGCGCAAAAATGGTAATGCGCGGCGGATTCCAGGGAATATTCTCCGTTGTTTATATTCGCCATGGGACCACCCTCCGCGACAGGGCTGCGGCCGATGCAGGACATTGTCAGCAGAGTGTCGAAACACCTCTAACAAGCCGATCTCGCGATCCCGGCGGGATCAGTATTCGCGCTCGTAGAAGATGCCGCCCTTGGCCTCGCCATCGTCCGACGCCTGGCCGCGCAGCTTGACGCCGCGGCCGATGGTGAGGTCGATGGTGGCCTTGCCGGAGCCGGGCTTGTCGCCCTTCTCGATGGTCATGTAGGTCCGGTCGTTGAGGTACTTGCCGACAGCGACCGAGGTGTCGCCCTTCTCGTTGGTCCTGACATCGAGATCGTCGACGCCGAGCGTGGCGCGCAGGCTGGAGAGCAGCGATGTGGAGCCGCCGATGCCGGCCATGGTCGCGGCCGCGTCGGCGAGCTGGGCGATCTGCAGCGGCGACAGGTTCGACATCGACCGGCCGAAGATCAGCCGCGCCAGAACCTCGTCCTCGGGCAGCGCCGGCACCGACGAGAAGGTGAACTTCGGATTGTTGGCCTGACCGCTGATGCCCACCGTCACCGTGGCGTCGGTGGCCGTCGTCTCGGCGGCAAAATCGATCGTGGGCACCAGCGAGCCGGCGAAGCCGACGGAGCCGCGCGTGAAGTTGAGGCGTTTGCCGAGGATCGACAGACGGCCGCGCCTGAGATCGAAGTTGCCCACCGCCTGAGGCGAGGCCGACGATCCGGTCAGGCGCAGCGAGCCGCCGAGTTCGGCGTCGAGGCCGCGGCCCTGCACGAAGATCTGATTGGGCGCGTTGACGGTGACGTCGAGGGTGAGCGCGCCGCTGCCGCCGCTGGCCTTGGCCGGCGGGCGCATCGCCTCCTGCTGGGCGACGACGGCCTTGGGGGCGTTCTTATGCTGGACGTCGACGGCAGTCAGCGAACCGGGGATCTTCTCGGGGATGCTGATGACCGTGCGCGCGAGGTTGATCGTCCCGCTCAGCACCGGCGCCGAGGCCAGCGGTCCCTTGACGGCGATGTCGCCGCCGAGATTGGCGGTGACGACGCGACCGTCGGTGTAGCGGCCGTCGGTCAGCTTGATGGAGATGTCAGCCGGCAGCCCGTTCGCCGCGTCAATGCCCACCGTGCCGCTGGCCGACAGCGACCCGCCGGTCGACAGCGAGCCATTGAGCCGGTTGATGGTGGCCACGCCGGAGGCGATGCCGATGTCGAGGGCGATGTCGTTGATGGCGAGCCCCATCTGCGCCGCGACCAGGCGCGCGCCGGTGGAGCGGACGCTGCCGCCTATGACGGGCGACGTGGCCGGCCCGCGCACCTGCACGTTGACGTCGGCCGTGCCGGTCAGCGCCATGCCCTGCGCCGCGAGCGTGCGGGTGAGGAAGGCAAACGGCACGGGTCCCGAGAAATTCAGGTCGAGCGCGACGGGCTTGTTGGTGACGACAGTACCCCCGCCCTTCAGCGCCAGGCCCGAGCCGTCGCCGATGGTCGACTGGAAGGCGAGCTTGCCGCCAGCGAAGGTTCCGGTCGAACCGATGTTCATGGCGCCGAAACCGGCGCCGCGGGTCTGGGATGTGGCAGCGCCGGCAACCTTGAGATCGTAGCCGACCGTCGGGTTGGCCGCGGCACCGGAAACCTTGACGGTGCCGGAGATCGAGCCGGCCGCGTCCAGACCCGGTGCGAACGAATTGGCCAGCGACGCGGGCACGTTGGCGAGCGCCACGTTGAGGTTGAGCGCCGAGCCGGCGGTGCCGGAGACGGTCGCCGTGCCGCCGCCGAGGTTGAGGGCCAGGCGGTCGAGCGTCGTCGTGCCGCCGGCGATCGCCACCGTGGTCGGCCGGGCGATGGCGGCGCGGATGCCACGCATGATCGCCTCGCCGGAGGCAAGCTCGATGGTGGTCGTGCCGCCGCCGACCTTGAGGCGGCCCACGGCCTTGGCCGGAATGTCGGCGACGGTCGCACCGCCGGAGAAGCCGGTCCACTCGCCGTCGCGCTTGAGATCGACGCCGATGCCGGAAATGACGGTCTTGCCCGAGGTGACCGACCTGGCCTTGACCGTTCCCGAGATGGCCGGCGCCTTGAGGTAGTCCAGCACATCCGCGCTGACGGCGACCGAGTTGGCGGCGAGGTCGCCGCGCTTGAGCTGCGCGGTGTCGAGCGCGACCTTGACCTGCGGGACGTCGCCGCTGCGGGTGAAGTCGATCCTGCCGCGGATGTCGCCCTCGGCCTTCTCCAGGGCGAGTGCGGCCAGCGGGCCGATGTCGGGCATGTCGATGTCGATGCTGCCGAGCGGCACGAAGCCCTTGTCGAGCACAAGGTCGCCCGACAGCCTGTTCTGGCCGAGCGACAGCGACAGGCCCTTGATCTGGCTCGAACCGTCGGCGGTGGCGAGCACCGCGCTGCCCTGGAGCTTCTGGCCCGCCACATCGCCCGAAAGCGCGACATTGGCGGCGGGATTGGCCGGGTCGACCTTGCCGGTTGCGGTCAGGTTCAGCCCGGTGATTTCACGCGCGGCGGCTTCGATGCGGTCGCTGGTGACGGAGAGCGACACGTCGGGCGCGGTACGCGCGCCCTTCGCGGTGACCGCGAAGTCGATGGCGCCCTTGGCGTCCTTCGACAGCAGCGAGACATCGGCGAAGGCGCCCTTGAGATCGGCGTCGATCTCGCTGCCCTTCATCCTGGCCGTGCCTCGCGCCGTGAGCGCCCCGGACGTGAACTCGATGGCGTTGGCGGCGAAGCTGCCTTCGGCGTCGCGGCTAGCGGTGGCCGACAGCTGCACCCGGTCGGCCAGCGCAATGCGGACGCCGGCAGGCAGCGCATTCGAGGCGACGTCGGCGCTCAGGCCGAGCGTCAGCGCCAGATCGGCCAGCGCCAGGCGGGCGTTCATCTCGCCGTTGAGCGCGTCGCTGCGGACGCTACCGCGGTCGACGACCACCGCGTCCTTGCTGATGGAGCCTGCCATGTCGACCGAGACGCGGCCGGCGACGAGCGGCGCCAGCGTGGCGATGTCGGTCTTGAGTTCGGCCACGCCGAGCTTGATCGAGACCGGGCCGCTGCGGTTGGCGATGTCGAAGCCGTCGGACTGGGCCGAGGCGGCGATGTCGCGCAGCTCGGTGTTGCCGGCGATGACCGAAAGCAGCGAGGCGCTGAAATCGACGGCCGGCGCCTTGCCGTCGCCGAGCGCACGCAGGCTGGCCGCGTTGATGGCGACGGTGACCGGCTGGGCGTCGCTGCCGAGGCTGAGCACGATCGGCCCGTCATTGGCCTTGACGTCGAGTGCGAGGTCGGCGGCGCCTTGCGGATCGAGCGAGCCCGTGGCGGTGGCGGTCAGCGCGCCGCTGGCGATCGAGGCGCGCTCGATGTCGAGGCCGCCGGTGGTGGTGCGGGTGCCGGCGATGTCGAAGCTGGTGCTGCCGGCAAGCAGCGGCTTCAGGGCCGCGGGCAGGAAATCCTCGAAGGCGCCGTCGCCGATGGCGGTGACGACGTTGCCCTGGTCGGTGAGCCGGTGCGTGCCGGAAACGCGGGTGACGACGTTGCCGTCGACGGCGAAGGTGCCGTTGCCGCTCCAATCGGCCAGGGGCCCCTCGCCCGCGACAACCAATTCCACCGCAGGCTGGTTGGGCAGTTTGAGGATGTTGGCGATGATGCCGCCGGCGGGCTCGGCGGCGCGGACGTTCAGCGTCAGCCGGTTCTCATCGGGCGCAAAGGCGATGTCGGCATCGACGCTGCCCTGCCTGCCGTCGCTGCGCGCGACATTGAACCTGGTCTCGACCGCCAGCGGCGAACCGCCGGCGCGCAGCATGCCCTTGGCCGAAAGCTCGGCGATGCCGGCACCGGCAAGCTCCTCGCCGAGCGCGATCTGGGGCAGGTCGACCTGCCTGATGTCGAGCGCCACCGGCAGCGAGAAGCCGCCACCGCTCGCCTTCGCCTGCTGCGTGCCCGGCCTGGGCAGCCGCGCGGCCTCGATCCGCGCCACAGCGATGCGGTCGGCACGGAAGGTGAAGGAGAGCAGCGCCAGTGGCGCCCAGTCGACCGAGACCCCGCGCAGCGCGAGCCACGCGCCCTGCTTGTCCTCGATCACGACGTTGTCGAGACGGAGGTTCCCCGACCAGATGCCGCTCAGTCCGCTCAGCTTGATCTTCTGGTCGTCGCTGGAGGCGACGCTGGAGATCAGCCCGGCGAGGTTTTCCCGCCCCCTGGCGGTGAGCGTGAAGACCGCCGCCGCGCCGATGGCCAAGGCCAGCACGACGAGGACGGCGATGCGGAGGAAGCGCAGGATGATCTTCAGCATGGCCATTGAGCGAGCCTAGAACGACTGGCCGACGCCGGCATAGATGCCGTAGCTCGGATCGCCGGGGCCGGGGTTGAGCGGCACGGCGACGTCGACGCGCAGCGGGCCGAACGGCGTGAGGTAGCGCACGCCGATGCCGGCGCCGACCTTGACGGTCGAGAAATTCGGGAACTGCTTGGTGGAAACCGTGCCCGCATCGATGAAAGGCACGATGCCGAACTTGTCGTTGACGGCGTAGCGCATCTCCACCGAGGTCTCAGCATAGGACAGGCCGCCGGTGGGCTGGTCGCCGGCCTTGGGGCCGATGCCCTGGTAGGAATAGCCGCGCACCGAGCCGCCGCCGCCGGAATAGAAGCGCCGGTCGGCCGGCACATCCTCGAGGCTGGCGCCGAGGATCGATCCCATGGCGACGCGGCCGGCGAGCACGAAGCGGTTGTCGGCGCCGAGGCCGTAGTAGGCCGAGCCCTCGCCCTTGAGCTTGACGAAGGCCTTGCCGTTGAGCGTGTCGTAGGTGGGCTCGACATAGGCGAGCGCGCGGAAGCCGCGGGTCGGATTCAGCTTGTCGTCGCGGCTGTCGTAGACATATTGCAGCGGCAGGCTGACCAGGAGGTAGCGCTTGCCGTCGGGATTGAGCGCGTCCTCGATGTCGGAATAGTCGACCGCGACCTCGGCCGACACGGTCTGCTGCTTGGTCAGCTCGTAGGAGACGCCGGCGCCGCCCTTGACCGAGAAGCGGTCGTAGGCGTCGGGATGCTCGAACACCACCTTGGCGTTGGCGAAGAATTTCGACGCCGGGCCGATTACGCCCGGCTTCTCGAACATGATGCCGGCATTGTAGTTGAGCTGGCCGAGCTCGGTGGTGTCGCCGATGCGGCTGATGGCGCCGCCGATGCGCAGCTTCTCGGCGCGCCCGAACAGGTTGCGATGACCCCAGTAGCCCTCGATGCCGGCGCCCTCGGTGTTGGAGAAGGTGGCGCCGGCGCCGAAATAGCGCATCTTGCGCTCGCTGACGCGGACGTCGATGGGGATCTGACCGGCGGGATCGAGTGCCGCCGCCTCGCTGATCGAGACGCTGGAGAAGACGTCGAGCGCGAGCAGCCGGTCGCGCGCGTCGTCGATTTCCTTGGGCGAATAGCGGCGGCCGCGCTCCAGCCCGGTCATGTAGACGGTGAAATCGCGGTCGACGGCTTCGGTGCCCTCCACGGAGGTGTCGCCGTAGCCGGCGATCGGCCCCGCCTCGACGCTGAGCGTGACGTCGAGCGTGGTGGTGGCATGGTCGGCGACGATCGCGCGGTCGGTGACGCGCGCCAGCGGCCGGCCTTCCTCCTTGAGCGCCCGCACGATCTCGGCCTCGGCCTTGAGGATGGCGTCGGACGAGGCGTCGCCGCCGGCGATCAGGCCGAAATCGGCGCCGCGGATGCCGGCCGCGTCGCCCTGGAGCACGATGTCGCCCAGGGTGAACTGCGAGCCGGGCTGGATGCGAACGGTGACCGGGACGGGCTGGGGGCCGTCGAACACGGCGTCGGGTTCGAGCTCGTCGAGCGGCCTGCCGGCGATCGATATCTCGACGACGCCGTCGTAGCGCGCCCGGGAGAAGAGTGCCGCGATCAGCCGTTCGCGGTCGCTGCGCGCCTTGGCGAGCAGGCCGAGCGAACCGGAGACCGGACGCTCCTCCTCGCTCTTGAGCAGGGAGACGTTTTCGAGCGCCTCGCGCAGATCGTCGTCGTCGCCAGCGACCTCGAAGGTGACGGCATAGTCGAGCGGATCGACGATGTCGGCGTCCTCGTCCTTGCTCGATCCCCAAAGCTTGATTCCAAAGATCTCGAGCGCCGCCGCCTGGCGCGCCTCGGCGGCGAGAATCGTGGTGGCCAAAAGCGCCGCCATCGCCGCGCGCCAAAGCACGCGGGCGCCGGCAGAACTATCGTTTCCACGCTTACGCCGCACAAACATCAAGCCAACGTAACCTTCAAATCTAAAATTGGAATGAAGTTTCTGTGCATTCGTAAAGCAGACACAATCGAGGAATGAGATTCCAGTGGGCGAAAGGTCGAGCCCCGCGATAGGGATTCGGCAGGTTCATCGGGGCAACCGCATGGTGGGGCAATACCATGCACGGCATCCAAGACAAGCGACAACCTTGGCGAGCACTCGCTGGCAGGCTTCCGTATTGCCTGTAGTGAGGCTAGCCTGAACGTGACTTGAACGGCGACGAGCCTGTCGGAGGGACTGATGATGCGTGCGGCGCGTGTTTTTCCGGTATTCGTTCTCTTCCTGCTCGGTTGGACGCTCGGTGCGGCGGCGCTCGAGGCCCGGCGCGTGGTGACCACCGAAAACAGCGACTATTTCGGCTTCGACCTGAGGTCGGAGCAGAACGTGACCCTCGACCAGTGCCAGACCTCCTGCCTGGGCGATTCGGCCTGCCGCGCCTTTACCTACAACACCAAGGCCAAGTGGTGCTTCCTCAAGTCCGACTTCGCGACCATCAAGCCGTTCAGCGGCGCGGTCGCCGGCAAGGTGGTGCCGGTCAACGGCGATCCCGACATCGGCGCGCCGGCCGAACTGTCGTTCTTCCCCGCCGCGTTCGCGGAGGAAGCCCGCAAGTTTCGCGCCGAGGTCACCGGCGGCCAGATCGACGGCAGCGAGGGCCTGGCGGGCCTGATGGATACCGGCGAGGCCGCCATCCGGGGCGGCGACGGCCGCGCGGCCAGCCAGAAGTTCCGCGCCGCGCTGAAGATCCTGCCCGACGACACCGCGATCTGGAACCGGCTGGCCAATGCCGTGCTGCTGATCCAGCCCGGCGACGGCAACGAGACGGCCAACCAGCAGCGCGACGCCACCGCCAGCGCCTACAACGCCTACCTGCTGTCGCGCACCGCCAAGGTGCGCGCCGAGAGCCTGACGCTCATCGCCCGCGCCCTCGACAAGCGCGACATGTTCCGCCCGGCACTGCAGGCCTACGAGGCGAGCCTGGCGCTCGACAACTCGGCCTCGGTGCGAGCCGAATACGAGGACCTCAAGGCCCGCAAGGGCTTCCGCGTCGTCGACCACTCGATCGACGCCGACACCACCTCGCCACGCGTCTGCGCCCAGTTCTCCGAAGCGCTGGTCAAGGCCGGCGTCGACTACACCCCCTTCGTGACCGTCGACGATGCCGCGCCCAAGGCCGTCGAGGCCAAGGACCAGCAGATCTGTGTCGAGGGGCTGGAGCACGGCAGGCACTATCGCGTCACCTTCCGCCCCGGCCTGCCGGCGGCGATCGGCGAGGTGCTGGAGGCGCCGGTGGTGCTCAGCGTCTACATCCAGGACCGGGCGCAATCGGCCCGCTTCACCGGCGACAGCTTCGTCCTGCCCTCGACCGCCCGTCGCGGCATCCCGGTGGTGACGGTCAACATGGATGCGGCGGCGATGAAGCTCTATCGCATCGGCGACCGCTCGCTGGCGCAGCTGCTCTCCGGCTACCAGTTCCTGCGCCAGCTCGACAGCTATGACCTGTCGAGCATCTCCGACCAGATGGGCGAACCCATCTGGGAAGGCCAGCTGGTCATCGCCAACGAACTCAACAAGGAAGTGACGACCTCCTTCCCCGTCGACGAGGCGCTGCCCAGCCGCAAGCCGGGCGTCTATGTGCTGACCGCCCAGCCGCTCGACGACAGGAGCGAGGAGTGGGCGACCAAGGCGACGCAATGGTTCGTGGTCTCCGACATCGGGCTTTCGACCTATACCGGCCAGGACGGGCTCAACGTCTTCGCCCGCTCGCTGGCGACAGCAAAGCCCATCGCCGACACGGAAGTGACCCTGCTTGCCCGCAACAACGAGATCCTCGGCACCGCCAGGACGGACGCCGAGGGCCGCGCCACCTTCAATCCCGGCCTGACCCGCGGCGACTCGGGCCTTGCGCCGGCGGTGCTGATGGCGAGCAAGGGGGGCGACGACTTCGTCTTCCTCGACATGACCAGGGCCGGCTTCGACCTGTCCGACCGCGGCGTGACCGGCCGCGCCGCGCCCAGCGCGCTCGACGTCTATGCCTGGACCGAGCGCGGCATCTACCGCGTCGGCGAGACGGTGCATGCGGCAGCACTTGCCCGCGACGACGCGGCGCGCGCCAACGACCTGCCGCTGACCTTCATCTTCACCCGTCCCGACGGCGTCGAGGACAGGCGCATCGTCAGCCAGGGCGGCAATGCCGGCGGCCACGCCGTCGACCTGCCCTTGTCCAGCGCCGCCATGCGCGGCACCTGGAGCCTCGGCATCTACACCGATCCCAAGCAGCCGGCGGTCGCCAGCCAGATGTTCCTGGTCGAGGACTTCGTTCCCGATCGCATCGAATTCGACCTCACCGCCGACCGCAAGGAGATCGCGGTGGGCGAGACGGCCACAGCCACCGTCGACGGACGCTTCCTCTATGGCGCGCCGGCCGCGGGCCTGGCGATCGAGGGCGAGGTGACGCTGTCGACCAAGCGCGAGTGGGACGCGTTCAAGGGCTACTATTTCGGCCTCGCCGACGAACAGGAAGGCGAAGCGACCCGCACCCCCCTGACCGGCCTGCCCGTGGTGGGCGACGACGGCAAGGCGACCTTCCCCGTCGTGATTGCCTCCGCGCCCTCGACCACCCGCCTGATCAACGCGGCGCTGACCGTGCGCATGCGCGAGACCGGCGGCCGCGCCGTCGAGGAGCGGCTCGACATCGGCATCCTGCCGCAAGGCACGATGATCGGCATCCGCCCCGACTTCTCCGGCGAGGAGGTGCCGCAGGGCGGCACCGCCAAGTTCAGCCTGATCGCGGCCCAGCCGGACGGCAAGCGCGCCGAGCTCAAGGGCGCGCAATGGTCGCTGGTCAAGGTCGAGCGGAACTACCAGTGGTACCGCGCGGGCAGTTCCTGGAACTATGAGCCGGTGACCTTCACCAAGTCGGTGGCGACCGGCCAGGTGGACCTCGACGCCAACGGCGAGCCGACTGTTTCGCTGCCGGTCGACTGGGGCCGCTACCGCCTCGAGGTGGAGACCGCCAACCCGGCCGGACCGGCCTCGAGCTACGAGTTCGATGCCGGCTGGTACGTGGCCGCGACCTCGACCGAAACGCCCGACGGCCTCGAAGTGGCGCTCGACAAGGAGAGCTATGCCGCCGGCGAGGTGGCCAAGTTGAAGGTTTCGCCGCGCTTCGCCGGCGAGCTCCTGGTCACCATCGGCGCCGAGAAGCTGATCAGGACCGTCACAGCCAGCGTGCCGGCCGACGGCGCCACCGTCGACATCCCGGTCGGCGACGACTGGGGCGCCGGCGCCTATGTGACGGCCACCCTCTATCGGCCCGGCGAGGCGCAGGAATCGCGCATGCCGGCCCGCGCCATCGGCCTGAAATGGCTGGCGGTCGACCCCGCCGACAAGAAACTCGGCGTCGCGCTCACGCTTCCCGAAAAGACCGAGCCGCGCAAGACGCTGTCGATCCCGGTCGCCGTGACCGGGGCGAAGGCGGGCGACAAGGCCTATGTGATGGTCGCCGCCGTCGACGTCGGCATCCTCAACCTCACCAACTACCGCGCGCCCGACCCCGAGGACTGGTATTTCGGCCAGCGCATGATGGGGCTCGAGATCCGCGACCTCTATGGCAGGCTGATCGACGGCTCACTGGGGGCGATGGGCAAGCTGCGCACCGGCGGCGACGGCGCCTCCATGACCTCGCAGGGCAGCCCGCCCAAGGAGAAGCTGGTCGCCTTCTTCTCCGGCGTCGTCGAACTCGACGCCGACGGCAAGGCCACGGTCGACTTCGACATTCCGCAGTTCAACGGCACGGTGCGCGTGATGAGCGTGGCCTGGACCAGGGATGCGGTGGGACGCGCCGTGGGCGACGTGATCGTGCGCGACCCGATCGTGCTGACCGCCGGCATGCCGCGCTTCATGGCGCCCGGCGATTTCGCCGAGATGACACTCGACATCGCCAACACCGATGCCCCGTCGGGCGACTACACGCTGTCGGTCGACACCACCGGCGATCTTTCCACCGGCGATGCCGCCCTGCCGCAGAAGCTTGCGCTGGAGCCCGGCAAGCGCCAGACGGTGAAGATCCCGCTGATGCCGGTGACGGCGGGAACGGCAGGCTTGACGATCCGCCTCGCCAATGCCGAGGGCCTGACGGTCGAGCAGGAGCTTTCCTTCCCCGTGCGCCCCGGCCAGCTGCCGGTGACCACGCGCATGGTGGTGGACCTCAAGCCCAACGCCTCGCTGCGCATCGACAAGGAGCTGCTGGCGGCGAGCCTGCTGCAGGACGCCCATGTCAGCGTCGGCGTGTCGCAGGCCTCGGCCTTCGACGTGCCGTCGCTCTTGATGACGCTCGACCGCTATCCCTATGGCTGCGCCGAGCAGACGACCAGCCGGGCCTTGCCGCTGCTCTATGTCAGCGAGCTCAGCGCCGCGGCCGGCATGGCCGACGATCCGGAGCTGCGCGAGCGCATCCAGGGCGCGGTCTACCGCGTGCTCAACTACCAGGCCTCTTCGGGCAGCTTCGGCCTATGGGGGCCGGGCTCCGGCGACCTCTGGCTCGACGCCTATGTCTCCGACTTCCTGACAAGGGCGCGTGAAAAGGGCTTCGAAGTGCCGCAGCAGGCGATGATGCAGGCGCTCAACAACCTGCAGAACTCGATCGGCTACGACGTCGACGTCGAGGACCGCGGCTCGGAGATCGCCTATGCGCTCTATGTGCTGGCGCGCAACAAGCAGGCCTCGGTGGGCGACCTGCGCTACTTCGCCGACACCAAGCTGGAAGCCTTCACCAGCCCGATGGCGGTGGCCCAGCTGGGCGCGAGCCTCGCGCTCTATGGCGACGCCCAGCGCTCGGAGCAGACCTTCGAAGCCGCGCTGCAGCTCGCCAAGGCTGCGACCGACTACGACTGGTACCGCTCGGACTACGGTTCGCGCCTGCGCGACAGCGCTGCCATGCTGGCGCTGGCCGCCGAGAGCAAGCCGGTGCCCTCGGTGGTGCCGGCGCTGGTCAAGATGGTGGCGGCGGATCGTGTCGCCGCGAACTGGACGAGCACCCAGGACGACGCCTGGATGCTGCTTGCGGCACGCGCGCTCAAGGCCGGCAACGAGGCGATCTCGCTCGACGTCAACGGAGCGGCGCACAGCGGCGCCTATTCGGAGCGGGTCGGCGGGGCGGACCTTTTGGTCAACCCGATCGTGGTGTCGAACACCGGCAAGGATGCGCTGCAGGCGGTGGTGACGACGGTGGCGCCGCCGGTGCAGCCGCTGCCCGCGGGCGGCGACGGCTTCACCATCGAGCGCACCTACTACCGGCTCGACGGCAGCGAGGCCAACGTGACCGAGGTGAAGCAGAACGAGCGCTTCGTCGTCGTGCTCAAGATCAGCGAGCTCAACGACTGGCCCTCGCGCATCGTCGTCGCCGACATGCTGCCCGCCGGCTTCGAGATCGACAATCCGGGGCTGGTCAACAGCGCCAACCTGTCGAACTTCCCGTGGCTGACACAGACTGAAGCGGCACATCTCGAATTCCGCAACGACCGCTTCGTCGCCGCCATGGACAGCGGCGAAGGCGCCGACCAGGAATTCACCCTGGCCTATGTCGTCCGCGCGGTGACGCCGGGCGTCTATGCCCACCCGGCGGCCAATGTCGAGGACATGTACCGTCCGCAATATTCGGCGCGCACGGCCACCGGCATGATGGAGGTGAAGGCGGAGTAGCCATGTCTGCTTTCAGACCAGCATCGACTTTGACGGCGCGGTCTGCGCTGCCCCTCATCCGCCTGCCGGCACCTTCTCCCCGTGATCCTTCGACAAGCTCAGGACGGGGAGAAGGGACAAGCGGCCACGTCGACGCCCCCCTCTCCCCGTTTTTCACGGGGAGAGGGCAAGGGTGAGGGGCAGAGCAATGCTCTCCGCGAGAACAGCGCGCAGGATCGCCCTCTGCACGACGGGTGCTGCCACGCTGGCCGCGCTGACTCTCGGCGGCCTTGTCGTGCTCGACCGGACCTTCCCCCCGCCCCTGCCCGAAAAACTCGTCGTCTCGGCCGAGGTGGTCGACCGCGACGGCCAGCTGTTGCGCGCCTATGCGACGCCGTCCGGGCATTGGCGGCTCGGCGTCGGCCTCGACGACGTCGACCCAGCATTGGTGAAGATGCTGGTCGCCTATGAGGACAAGCGCTTCTGGGAGCATGAGGGCGTCGATCTCCTGGCGCTCGGCCGCGCCGCCTGGCAGTTCGCAAGCAACGGCCGGATCGTCTCGGGCGGCTCGACGCTGTCGATGCAGCTGGCCCGCCTGATCGAGCCGCGCGCCGAGCGCAGCTTCAGCTCCAAGCTCAGGCAGCTTGTCCGCGCCGTACAGATCGAGCGCCGGCTGTCGAAGCAGCAGATACTGGAACGCTATCTCACGCTCGCGCCCTATGGCGGCAACCTGGAGGGCGTGCGCGCCGCCGCGCTCGCCTATTTCGGCAAGGAGCCGAAGCGCCTAACCGTGTCGGAGGCGGCGCTGCTGGTGGCGCTGCCGCAGCTGCCGGAGCGGCGCCGGCCCGACAGGAACCCGAACAACGCCCAGGTGGCGCGCGACCGGGTGCTGGGGCGGATGGTGACGGCGGGGCTGCTGGGCGAGGCCGAGGCGGCGCGCGCAGCACTCGAGGACGTCGGCACCACCCGGCTCGCGCTGCCCGCCATGGCGCCGCACGCAGCCGACCTGGCGTTGCGCAATGCGCCCGGCATCGTCAGGCACCAGCTCACCCTGCGCAAAAGCGTGCAGGCCGGGCTGGAGGCCGTGGCGCGCGAGGCAGGACAGCGGCTCGGGCCGCGCATCTCGGTCGCCCTGGTGATGGCCGATGCGATGACCGGCGAGATCCTCGGCGAGGTCGGCTCGGCCGACTATCTCGATGCGACCCGCTCCGGCTGGATCGACATGACCCGGACGGTGCGCTCGCCCGGCTCGACGCTGAAGCCCTTCATCTACGGTCTCGCCTTCGAACAGGGGCTGGTGGCGCAGGAAACGCTGATCGAAGACCGGCCGGCCGATTTCGCCGGCTACCGGCCAAAGAATTTCGACATGAGCTACCAGGGCGACGTGTCGGTGCGCCAGGCGCTGCAGCTGTCGCTCAACGTGCCGGCGATCCGCCTGCTCGACGCGGTCGGGCCGCAGCGGCTGACCGCGCGCTTCCGCCAGGCCGGCGTGACGCCTTCGCTGCCGCCGGGCGAGGTGCCGGGGCTCGCGATCGGGCTGGGCGGCGTCGGCGTTTCGCTGCGCGACCTCGTCCAGCTCTACACCGGCCTCGCCAATGGCGGCCGCGCCAAGGTCCTGCGCGACGGCACCGAGACTTCCGCACCCGCGCCGCTCGCCAACGGCACGATCCTCGAGCAACAGGCGGCCTGGCAGGTGGCGGACATCCTTGCCGGCGTGCGCGCGCCCGAGGGGGCGGCCAAGCGCAGCATCGCCTACAAGACCGGCACCTCCTACGGCTACCGCGACGCCTGGTCGATCGGCTATGACGGCCGCTATGTGCTGGGCGTTTGGGCCGGACGCGCCGATGCGGGTGCCGTGCCCGGCCTGTCCGGCTACGTCTCGGCCGCGCCGATCCTGTTCGAGGGCTTTGCCCGTTCCGGCCTGCCGGCGATGCCGCTGCCGCAGGCGCCCACGGGTGCCCTGCGCCTGGCCCGCGCCGACCTGCCGGTGACGCTCGAACGCTTCTCCTCGGCCGGGCAGCTGCCGACGGTCGTCGCCGCCGCCGTCACCGAGCCCGCGCCGCAGATCGTCTTCCCGCCCGACGGCGCCCGGGTCGAACTGGGCGCGGCAAGCGGGAGTACGAGCCCGCTGGTGCTCAAGCTGCAGGGCGGCCGCGCGCCGTTCCGCTGGCTCGCCAACGGCAAGCCGCTGGACGCGATCGAACGCCGCCGCGAGGCGACGTGGCAACCGGACGGCGCGGGCTATTCGACGCTGACGGTGATCGACGCGGCCGGCCGGGCGGCGAGTGTCAGGGTGTTCGTGGAGTAGATCGATCATGAAACGGGATCAATCAACCATTCCGAACTTCTGCACGGGCATTGGTTCGTAGCCGTCACGGCATGGATCCCCGGGTCTCCGCAACGTCGCTTCGCTCCTGCTCCGCCCGAGGATGACGAAGGCATGGGGCTCCTCGCCAATCGCATGCGTTGGAGATTGGCGGCAAAGTCTAATGAAGCTCGTCATCCTCGGGCGGAGCAGGAGCGAAGCGACGTTGCGGAGACCCGGGGATCCATGCCGCGACGGCTACGAACCAACGCCGGTGCAGAATATTTCGGCTGGGCGCAAATTCCGTGGGGCTGCAACCAAGCACATCCCCGACCGCCGCCCCTTGCCACCTCCTCCGCATCCCCTAGCTGTCGTGGTCTGTGGCGAATCGTTTGCCCCGACGGTCAGGACTTTTTGGGCGAGCAAAAAAATTTCGCGACCGGTCCGGGTGTGGCCGAAAATTGCCCCGCGGCGGGAAAATTCGGAACATTCGCCGCATCTAATTTCTACCAGTTCGATAGACTATGCCTATTCGAACGGAGGCGGAAATGACCACTTCACGCAGAACCCTACTCCTCTCGGCGCTGGTCGCCGGGGCCATGCAACTCGGCGGCCTGAGCGTTGCCCATGCCGAGACGACGCTGCTCAACGTCTCCTATGACCCCACCCGCGAACTCTACAAGGCTTACAACGAGGCCTTCGCCAAGTACTGGAAGGCCGAGACCGGCGAGACGGTGACGATCCAGCAGTCGCATGGCGGCTCGGGCAAGCAGGCGCGTGCGGTGATCGACGGCCTCGACGCCGACGTCGTCACGCTGGCGCTCGAAAGCGACATCAACGCGATCGTCGAGAAATCCAAGACGATCAACCCCGACTGGCGCGGCAGGCTGCCCAACAATTCCTCGCCCTACACCTCGACCATCATCTTCCTCGTCCGCAAGGGCAACCCCAAGGCCGTCAAGGACTGGGGCGACCTGGTGAAGGAAGACGTGCAGGTGATCACGCCCAATCCCAAGACCTCCGGCGGCGCGCGCTGGAACTACCTCGCCGCCTGGGCCTGGGCCAACGGCCAGTTCGGCGGCGACGAGGGCAAGATCAAGCAGTATATCGGCAACCTCTACGCCCATGTGCCGGTGCTCGACACCGGTGCGCGCGGCTCGACGGTGACCTTCGCCGAGCGCGGCCTGGGCGACGTGCTGCTGGCCTGGGAGAACGAGGCCTATCTCGCCCTCGACGAATTTGGCGCCGACAAGTTCGACATCGTCATCCCGCCGTCGTCGATCCTGGCCGAGCCGCCGGTTGCGGTCGTCGACGCCAATGTCGACGCCAAGGGCTCGCGCAAGGTGGCCGAGGCCTATCTCAACTACCTCTATTCGGCTGAAGGCCAGACGATCGTCGCCAAGCACCACTACCGGCCGTCCAAGCCGGAGCTGGTTCCGGTCGACGTGGAAAAGCTTCCCGAACTCAAGCTGGTGACCATCGACGATCCGATCTTCGGAGGCTGGGCAAAAGCGCAGCCCTATCACTTCGGAGATGGTGGTATATTCGACCAGATCTACAAGCCAGCGCAGTAAGCCAGCAGGGAAGTTCCAAACGACATGAGTTCAGCACCCGCTACGGCGGGGTGGCGGTTCAGACAGCCGAGCGTCATTCCAGGCTTTGGATTGACGCTCGGCTTCTCGCTTGCCTACCTCACCCTCATCATCCTCATCCCGCTGGCCGCACTCGTCTGGCGCTCGGCCGCCCTCGGCTGGAGCGACTTCCTCGCCATCGCCACGGACCGCCGCACCCTCAAGGCGCTCGAGATCAGCTTCGGCACCGCTTTCATCGCAGCGCTGGTCAATGTCGTGTTCGGTACGCTGGTCGCCTGGGTGCTGGTGCGCTACCGCTTTCCCGGGCGCCGCGTCGTCGACGCCATGGTCGACCTGCCCTTCGCGCTGCCGACCGCGGTGGCCGGCATTGCGCTCACCACGCTCTATTCGACCCAAGGGTGGATCGGCCGCCTGCTCGAACCCCTGGGCATCAAGGTCGCCTACACCCCGCTCGGCATCGTCATCGCGCTGATCTTCATCGGCCTGCCCTTCGTCGTGCGCACAGTGCAGCCGATCATCGAGGAGATCGACAAGGAGGTCGAGGAAGCGGCCGCCACGCTCGGCGCGAACCGCTTCCAGACGATCACCAGGGTGCTGTTCCCGGGGCTGGCGCCGGCCGTCACCACCGGCTTCGCGCTCGCCTTCGCCCGCGGCGTCGGCGAATACGGCTCGGTCATCTTCATCGCCGGCAACCTGCCCTACGTGTCGGAGATCACACCGCTGCTGATCATCATCCGGCTGGAGGAATACGACTACGCCGCAGCCACCGCGATCGCCGCGATCATGCTGCTGCTGTCCTTCAGCCTGCTCTTCATCATCAACCTCACCCAGGCGTGGACCCGCAAGCGTTATGGCTGATCCGGAGCTTTACCCAGCAGACCAACTGCACGAGCACGTCTCGCTGGCCACCAGCGAAGCGCCGGTGGCACGCTTCCTGCTGATGGCGACGGCCTTCGCCTTCCTCGGCATCTTCCTGGTCGTGCCGCTGATCGTGGTCTTCGAACAGGCCTTCGCCAAGGGCATCGGCGCCTTCCTCGAAGCCGTCAACGAGCCGGACACGATCGCCGCGATCAAGCTGACGCTGCTGGTGGCGGCGATCTCGGTGCCGCTCAACCTCGTCTTCGGCGTCGCCGCCGCCTGGGCGATAGCCAAGTTCGAATTCAAGGGAAAGGCCTTCCTCATCACCTTGATCGACCTGCCCTTTTCGGTGTCGCCGGTGATCTCGGGCCTGGTCTATGTGCTTCTGTTCGGCGCATCGAGCCTGCTCGGGCCCTGGCTAAAGGCGCAGGGCATCGTCATCCTGTTCGCGGTCCCCGGGATCGTGCTTGCCACGATCTTCGTGACCTTCCCCTTCGTCGCGCGCGAGCTGATCCCGCTGATGCAGGAACAGGGCACCGGCGACGAGGAAGCCGCTCTTTCGCTCGGCGCCAACGGCTGGCAGACCTTCTGGCACGTGACCTTGCCCAACATCAAATGGGGCCTGTTCTACGGCGTGCTGCTCTGCAACGCCCGCGCCATGGGCGAATTCGGCGCCGTGTCGGTGGTCTCGGGCCACATCAGGGGCCAGACCAACACCATGCCGCTGCAGGTCGAAATCCTCTACAATGAGTACAATGCCGTGGGCGCCTTCGCCGTCGCTTCCGTTCTCGCCGGCCTGGCACTGGTGACGCTCGTGCTGAAAACCATACTTGAAATGCGCTACGGCGCCGAACTTGCCGCTACGCGCGGACATTGACCGAGGTTGATTTATGGATGTTCGCGTTGCCAATGTGCGCAAGGAATTCGACCGGTTTCCGGCGCTTCGCGATGTTTCGCTCGACATACGCTCCGGCGAGCTGATCGCGCTGCTCGGCCCGTCCGGCTCGGGCAAGACGACGCTGCTGCGCCTGATCGCGGGGCTGGAGCGGCCGACCCGGGGCACCATCTTCTTCGGCGACGAGGATGCCTCGAACAGGACGATCCAGGAGCGCAATGTCGGGTTCGTGTTCCAGCACTACGCCCTGTTCCGCCACATGACGGTCGCCGACAACATCGGCTTCGGCCTCAAGGTGCGGCCGGGCGGCAAGCGTCCGCCCAAGGCTGAAATCCGCCGCCGCGCCTCGGAACTGCTCGACCTGGTGCAGCTCTCGGGCCTCGAAAAGCGCTATCCGGCGCAATTGTCGGGCGGCCAGCGGCAGCGCGTGGCGCTGGCCCGCGCCATGGCGATCGAGCCGCGCGTGCTTCTGCTCGACGAGCCGTTCGGCGCGCTCGACGCGCAGGTCAGGCGCGAACTCCGGCGCTGGCTGCGCGAGATCCACGACGCCACCGGCCACACCACCGTGTTCGTGACCCACGACCAGGAGGAGGCGCTCGAGCTCGCCGACCGCGTGGTGGTGATGAGCCAGGGCCGCATCGAGCAGGTCGGCACCGCCGACGAGGTGTACGACCAGCCCAACTCGCCCTTCGTCTACGGCTTCATCGGCGAATCGAGCTCGCTGCCGGTGAAGGTCGAGGACGGCCATGTCTGGATCTCCGACCGGCCGATCGGGCTTGCGACGCCCGATCTGCCGAATGGCGAGGCGACGCTCTATTTCCGCCCGCACCATGTCGACCTGCTCGACGAATGCAACGGCTGCATCGCCGGCACGGTGGCGTCGAGCCGCCGCGTCGCCGGCACGCGCCGCGTCGAACTCGAGATCGGCGGCGGCCGCGAGCGCGTCGAGATCGAGCTGCCGGTCGGCCATCCGGCCGCCCACAAGAGCCGGGTGACCTTCCGGCCCAATCGCTGGAAGGTGTTTCCGAAGAATTCGGAGGGCTGAGTTCAAGGCAGCCCACGCCGCCGCTCAGCCCAGGCTCAGGTCCCGGCCCCTTCCTGAACTTCTGGATCAAAGGGCATCCGAGTGATCGGGCGGGGTGATGTTGCCGACAGTCGCGAAGGTGCTAGTCTTCGCTCCATGGTCGACAGTGTGAAGTTCTTTGCGAGAAGTGCTGGTGCCATCGCAGTAATGGCCGTCGTAGTGATACTCGCTGGCCAGCTTTTGGGACCGATAGGATGGTTCCTTGGGGCTGGCCTTCTTTGCACAACAGTAATCGTCGTAAAGGCGTTGTTCGATGATCGCCGCTATCGGCAACGTCTAGATGAGCGGCGCCAGAAAGCACCTTAGTTTCACAGGCTAGAGCAACCCAGTAGCTCGCCAGCCCTATAAGCTGGAGGCTGAAGGTGAAATCCTCCCCCTGCAACCAGATCAGGGCACGGGCTCAGGCGTACCCTCTGCATCTGAAACCTAGTGGCAAGTGACACCGTTCCGTTGCCATGCCAACTTGCAAGCCGATTGATCAAGCGGTGACAAGTGGGTCGTTGGCGAATCTCATTGTGGTTGTTGTCAGCCGCGCTCTTGGGCGTGTTCGTGACCGTTTTTGTGACCTTGGCGGTAGTCGTCGAGCGGATCAATGACGAAATTGATCGATGCTCCGACACGTCATCGGGAAGATATATCTCTGATGCCGTCCAAAGGGCGAAGGATTGCGATCACCCATGAGTACAGCCGCGACCGGGCCAGGCAGTCTATCGTTGAAACTTCCCACCAAAGGTTCGAAACGCGAAAAATCCGGCCAACGGTAACGTGGCGCCTGTGATGATCGACACAACATCCTTGAGTTCGCCGGAGAGAATTGCAGAGACCCACGCGGCGCACGACAGACAAAACAGAACAAGGACGAGGAACCTCAGCCATGTTGGGTTCGGTTTGTCGCCTGCCATTGCCCACGCCCATTTCGACAACAGCCGAGGGTAACCAGACGTGGCGCCAACTGACAAGCAGCAGCGCTTCGTCGCCTACCTCCTTGCCGCCAATCAATCAGCTCGACGCATATACCTTGCATAGACGCCTAGACTGGTCCCGCGGCCAGAGACTACGACGCGTGTACCTGGGGTGAGGCTGTCCCTGAAGTCACTCGGAACGCCGCAAGCGCTATTGAAGAGGAGCGGCAGCCCCTGCAGCTCCACCTGCGAACGACAGCCTTTGGGTCCGAAGCTGTCAGTGCGTTCTACAGTGAACTGCAGCTCAGTCTCTCCGCCAGCAACAAGGGCAATTGCCATCGGGCCGGTAACGTCAACGATGTTCTTGCCGGTCATAAAACCCAAAAGCAGCACGCCAAGAGCAGCACCAAACTTGCTGAGGTCACTGCGCGAAGGCCAATCATCGGCGCTCCATACCGACCAAAGCCACAGCATCACGGTTCCTAGACCGGCAACAAGTCCAGGGCCGCGTGTTGCGGTTGCCCATTCAGTCGATGGCACGAAGCCGCCGCCGAACATCTGGGCAAGCATGGGCAACAGGCCGAGCAATATCCAAGCGATCATCAAGAACTTAGCTAATTTGCCAAGCGGCCCCCTTGCCTCAGCCACATGCGCCCCTTTGAACGACAATCAAACCCCGATGCAGGAAATCAAACATGTCGCCCGGCGGCAATAGGCCGGGTGCTGGCGCAAGCGTGGCGCACCGAACAAAGCGCCAGTAGAGCGCCAGAATAACGCGGCTTAGACCGACGAAGCGCACGGATACATTTTACCGGCTCTGAGCCCCTCGGATGCCAGGGGAACTCCGGGTTCAGAACCGCTGCCGCGCGCTGTTCCCCTCGCGCGCGCAGCCCTCACCGGTACGACGTGTTGAAATGCCTTTCGAGGAAGCGGCTGTAGGCGCCCATCACGGCGCTGAACAGGAAGTAGACGGCTGCGGCGAAGGCATAGCCTTCGAGCACGGCGATGCCCTGCCATTCGGGGTCGCGCAGCGCCGTGCGCACGGTGTCGAGGAAATCGAGCAGGCCGATGATCGTCACCAGCGTGGTGTCCTGGAAGAAGGCGATGAACAGGCCGACCAGCGCCGGGATGACCTTCTTCAGCGCCTGCGGCAGCACGATCTTGAACATCACCAGCCAGTAGTGCAGCCCGAGCGAGCGGCCGGCCTCGAACTGGCCCTTGGGCACGTCCTGCAGGCCGCCGCGCACCACCTCGGCGATATAGGCCGCGGCAAACAGGATGATCGCCACCTGGGCGCGCAAGAGCTTGTCGATGGTGACCCCGTCGGGCATGAACAGCGGCAGCATCACCGCCGCCATGAACAGGATGCTGATCAGCGGCACGCCGCGCACGATCTCGATGAAGCCCGTGCCGAGCACGCGGATGACGGGTAGTTCCGAGGCGCGCGCCAGCGCAAGCCCGATGCCGAGCGGCAGCGCAAACGCCAGGCCGACGAAGGACAGCGTGAAGGACAGCGGCAGGCCGCCCCATTTCGACGTCGGCACGGCGGTGAGGCCGAAGACGCCTCCGGCCATCAGCACATAGAGCAGCGGCAGGATGACGAGCGCCCAGGCGAGCAGCAGGCCCCTGCCCCACAGCCGCGGAACCATGGACAGCGCACAGCTGCCGATGAACAGGATGAGTGCTGTGAGCGGCCGCCACTGCTCCTCGAACGGATAGAAGCCGAACAGCATGTAGCGCAGCTTTCCGGCGAGGAACGGCCAGCAGGCGCCTGAGCTCTGCTTGCAGTCTTCGGAGCTGCCGTCGAACACGGCGTCGACGAACAGCCAGCCGATGGCGAGCTTGGCCAGCAGCAGGATGACCGCGCCGGAAATCAGCGTGACGACGGCATTACCCGGCGTGCCGAAATAGGCTTCGCGCCAACGCGAGCGGCGCGGCGGCCGGGCGACCTTCTCCGCCGCTGCGGGGAGTGCCTGGGCGTCGCTCATCTCAGCGCTCCTTCAGCGCGACACGCGCGTTGTACCAGTTCATGAACACGGAGATCAGCACCGACAGGCCGAGATAGACGCCCATGAAGATGGCGATGGTCTCGATGGCCTGGCCGGTCTGGTTCATGACCGTGTTCGACACCATCACCAGGTCGGGATAGCCGATGGCGATGGCGAGCGAGCTGTTCTTGAAGACGCTGAGATAGTTGTTGGTGAGCGGCGGCACGATGACCCTGAGCGCCTGCGGCAGCACGACCAGCCGGAGCGCCAGCGAGCGCGACAGGCCGAGCGCCATCGCCGCCTCCCACTGCCCCCGGTTCACCGCCTGGATGCCGCCGCGGACGATCTCGGCGACGCTGGCCGACAGGTTGAGCGCCAGGCCGAAGAGCAGGGCCACGAATTCGGGACGAATGTGCAGCCCGCCGGTGAGCCGGAACCGCCCGAGTTCCGGCGCCTCCCAGGTGACCGCGACCTGGCCGCTGGCCCAGACGGCGACGATGGGCAGGAGGAACAGCGTTGCGGCCATGGCCCAACCCGAGCCGCCCCGGCCACTGGCGATGCGCCGCCGGCGCGAGATCGCGTGCGCGATGAAGGCTGCCGCCACACCGACCGCCACGGCGCCGAGCAGCGCGTAGAAGCCGCTCTGCCACTGCATGGCCGGAACGGCGAGGCCGCTGTTTGACAGGAAGAAGCCGGGCAGGAACTGGATCGCCTGCTTGACCGGCGGGAACACCAGGATGATCAGCGAGTACCAGAGCAAAAGGTAGAGCAGCAGCGGCACGTTGCGCAGCACCTCGACATAGGCAAGCATGAGGCGGCTGAGCAGCGGGTTGGTCGACAGCCGGCCGATGCCGACGAACAGGCCGATGACGGTGCCGAACAGCACGGCCAGGAACGACACTTTTACCGTGTTGGCGATGCCCACCAGGATGGCGCGCCCGACGCTGTCGGTCGACTGGAAGGCGATCGCCGTCTCGCTGATCTCGAAGCCCGCCTGCCGCGACAGGAAGCCGAAGCCGGTGGCGATGTCCTGCTTGGCGAGATTGGCGCTCGCGGTGCTGTACATCGCCCATCCGGCGAGCAGCACGGCGGAAATCGCAACGAATTGATAGAAGGCGGCGCGGAATCGCGCGTCGTTCAGGAAAAGCATGGGCGCGCCGAGCAGGTGGACCGGAAGGAAAGGTCCGCGCCGGGGTACGGCGCGGACCGGTGTCGTCAGCGCACCGGCGGCGCGTAGAGCAGGCCTCCGGCGTTCCACTGCATGTTCGGGCCGCGGGTCATGCCGAGCTTGGTCTTCTCGCCGAGGTTGCGGTCGAATACCTCGCCGTAGTTGCCGACGGCCTTGATGACGTTGTAGCCCCACTTGTTGTCGAGGCCGAGCATCTTGCCGAGTTCGTCGGCGCCGCCCAGCATGCGCTGCACCTCGGGGTCCTCGCTCTTCAGCTTCTCGTCGACATTGGCCTGGGTGATGCCCTTTTCCTCGGCGGCCATCAGCATCCACACCGACCACGAGACGATGTCGCGCCAGTTGGAATCGTTCTGGCGCACGGCCGGCGCCAGCGGCTCCTTGGAGATCGTCTCCGGCAGGAGCACGTAGTCGTCCGGATTGTTGGCGACCGCGCGGATCGACGCCAGGTCGGAGCGGTCCGACGAGATCGCCTCGCAGCGGCCGGAATAGAAGGCGGCGCGGTTCTCGTCCGGGCTCTCGAACACGACCAGTTCGAACTTGCCGCCGATCGTGCGGAAGAAGTCGGTCAGGTTCTGGGCGGTGGTGGTGCCGGGCAGCGTGCAGATCGCCGCGTCGGTCAGTTCCTTGGCGCTGCTGACGCCGAGCGACTTGGGCACCAGCAGGCCCTGGCCGTCGTAGAACACGGTCGGGCCGAAATCGAGGCCGAGCGAGGTCTCGCGCGAGAAGGTGTTGGTGGTCTGGCGCGACAGCACGTCGATCTCGCCCGACTGCAACGCCTGGAAGCGGGTGTTGATGTTGGTGAGAACGAAGTCGACCTTCTCCGGATCGCCGAACACCGCAGCTGCCACGGCGCGGCAGATGTCGGCGTCAAAACCCTGCATCCGGCCCTTCTCGTCGGCTGCCGCGAAACCGGGCGTGCTCAGCGACACGCCGCAGATCAGCTTGCCGCGGCTCTTGACCGTGTCGATCGTCGCGGCCTGCGCCGCCCCGACCACGCCGGCGAGTGCTGCGGTTGCGGCGCACAGCGCCAGAAATCCACGTTTCATTCATCCCTCCCTAGGTGTTGATCCTCGTAAGATCCGCCCGCGCCTGCCTTCCCCGGAGCGCGGCTCGGAGCTTCGCCCGGCTATGTATGCATAGATTGTGTACGATTAGGAAGAGGGTAGAACGAAGTAGTGTATACAATTGTTCGTGCTTGTGAATAAGGCCGGAAAAGGCCAACGCCGGATCGACTGGATCCTGTTCTAATCCAGAGCCAAATGCGGCTGCGATGTCGGACGAGCCCCGAGAAATCGCGAAAATTCGGGAAAGCGCTTGACCCTCCATCGCCGGGAACGCGCAGCCTCACACCTACGCCAACCCGCGAGGAGACTGACATGACCGACAGACAGTTCGCCGCCGAGAGTGCCAGCATCGCCTACAGCCTCACCGGCGGCACCGGCGCTCCGGTCGGATATGCCCACGGCATCCTGCTGAGCAGGGCCGCCGTGCGGAGCCTGGGCATCTTCGATCTCGACGTCATCGCGGCCGGTCGCCCGCTGCTCACCTACGACCAGCGCGCGCACGGCCACTCGACCGGTCGGCCCAAATCCGCGGACTACCGGTTCGAACAGGTCGCGGCCGACCTGCTCGGCCTTCTCGACGAGGTCGGGATCGACCAACCCATCGACTTCGTCGGCTCCTCCTGGGGCGCTGCCGCTGCCCTTCATGCAGCCATTGCCGCGCCGTACCGCTTCCGGCGCCTGGCGCTGCTCATCCCGCCGGTTGCGTGGGAGTCCGGCCCCACTCAGCTGAGGCAATGGTATTTCGATACCGCCGACACCATCGAGGAGATCGGGCCGGCCGCATGGCGGCGCCAATGGGCCGAAATGCCGCCGCTGCCGATCTTCGCCGACTATCCGCAGGCGAAGTTCAGTCCGGACGTCGACGACGAGCTGGCGCCGGCCGTGCTGCGCGGTGTCGGGCGTTCGGACCTGCCCGACCCGGCCGCGCTGGCCGTGCTGCCGCACCCCACGCTGATTCTCGCCTGGGACACCGATCCGCTGCATCCCGTGACCACCGCCGAACGGCTGGCCGAGCTGATCCCCGACGCAACCCTTCACGTCGCCCGCAGCCTCGACGACGTGAAGAGCTGGACGCAGCGCACCGCCGCGTTCTTCGCCGAATGATCGACCGGAATGCGCGCCGCGAGGCGACGCGCGGGCCCCCTGCGCTCAGAGTTTCGTCCAGGCGGCGTTCTTCTTCGACGAGCGCACGCAGGCCTCGATGAAGGCCACGCCCTCGACGCCGTCGTGGACGGTCGGGTAGATGACGTCCTTGGCCGGCTTGCCGCCCTTGCGCGCCGCGCGGATGGCCCGCGCCGCCTCCTGGTAGATGTTGGCGAAGCCTTCGAGATAGCCTTCCGGGTGACCTGGAGGCACACGCGTCACCCGCGCTGCTGCCGCGCCAGCGCCGGCGCCGCCACGGGTGATCAGTTGCTTGGGCTGACCCAAAGGCGTGTACCAAAGATAGTTCGGGTCGGCCTGCACCCATTCGATGCCGCCCTTGGAGCCATAAACGCGCAGCTTCAGCCCGTTCTCGTGGCCCGCCGCCACCTGGCTCGCCCAGATCATGCCCTTGGCGCCGCCCTTGAAGCGAAGCATGACGTTGACATTGTCGTCGAGCAGCCGGCGCACGAAGGTATCGAGATCGGCCGACAGGCTGTCGAGCTCGAGGCCGGAGACGAAGCGGGCGAGATTGTAGGCATGGGTGCCGATGTCGCCGGTGGCGCCGCCCGCGCCCGACTGCTTGGGATCGGCGCGCCATAGTGCTTGCTTATGGCCGGAGGCGGCGAGGTCCTCGGTCAACCAGTCCTGCGGGTACTCCGCCTGGACAATCCTGAGGTCGCCGAGCAGCCCCTTCTGGACCATCTCGCGCGCCTGCCGGATCATCGGATAGCCGGTGTAGTTGTGGGTGAGCACGAAGACCTTGCCGGTTTTCTCGACCAGTGCGGCGAGCTTCTTCGCTTCAGTCAGCGTCGCCGTCATCGGCTTGTCGCAGATGACGTGGATGCCGGCCTCGAGGAAGGCCTTGGCCGCGGGAAAATGGATGTTGTTCGGCGTGACGATAGCCACCGCCTCGATGCCGTCGGGGCGCTTCGCCTCGGCCTTGGCCATCTCCGCATAGGAGGCGTAGCTGCGCTCGGGGTCGAGACCAATCTCGGCCGCAGACGCTTTAGCCCGCTCCGGATTGGACGAAAGCGCACCGGCGACGAGCTGGAAGTCACCGTCCATGCGCGCGGCTATGCGATGGACGCCGCCGATGAAGGCCCCCTGCCCGCCACCGACCATGCCGTAGCGGATCGGGCCGTTGCCTGCCTCGGATTTCGATACACCGACCATGCTGTATTCTCCGTTGATAGGTTGCTCCCCGCCCCCTATCCAGTCCTGCGTTTATCGAAGGACGGGGACCTTCTCCCCGTGACCGGGGCAAAGAGGCTATTCGAGCCCCATCATCGCCCGAAGCGTCTTGCGATCGCTCGTCCCGCCGGCAAAGTCGTCGAAGGCCTTTTCGGTGACGCGGATGATGTGGCCCTCGATGAAGGGCGCGCCCTCGGCGGCACCGTCTTCCGGATGCTTGAGGCAGCACTCCCAT
Organism: Aminobacter sp. Piv2-1; assembly: GCF_037625995.1. NCBI lineage: Bacteria > Pseudomonadati > Pseudomonadota > Alphaproteobacteria > Hyphomicrobiales > Phyllobacteriaceae > Aminobacter > Aminobacter sp. Piv2-1. The sequence continues at coordinate 13,604 of NZ_JARKMU010000009.1, read as the reverse complement.
TCGAGCACAGCCCAGCTGTCGTATCCGTACTGCGCCAGCTTCGAGAAGATGCCGGTGAAGTCGACCTGGCCGTCGCCGAGGGAACGGAAGCGGCCGGCGCGATTGAGCCAGCCCTGGTAGCCGGAATAGACGCCCTGGCGTCCGGTCGGATTGAACTCGGCGTCCTTGACGTGAAACGCCTTGATGCGTTCGTGGTAGATGTCGATGAAGGCGAGATAGTCGAGCTGCTGCAAAAGGAAATGCGACGGGTCGTAGTTGATGTTGCAGCGCTTGTGACCGCCGACCGCGTCGAGCAACATCTCGAAGGTTACGCCGTCGAAGGCGTCCTCGCCCGGATGCAGCTCGAAGCAGAGGTCGACGCCGGCATCGTCATAGGCGTCGAGGATAGGCCGCCAGCGCTTGCCGAGTTCGGTGAAGGCCTCCTCGATCAGGCCCGCCGGCCGCTGCGGCCAGGGGTAGAGATAGGGGAATGCGAGCGACCCGGTGAAGGACACGCAGGCCTTGAGGCCGAGGTTCTGCGAGGCTTTTGCGCCAAGCCTCATCTGCTCGACCGCCCATTGCTGCCGCTCCTTCGGCTTGCCGTGCACGGAAACGGGCGCAAACGCGTCGAACTGGGCATCATAGGCCGGGTGCACGGCGACAAGCTGGCCCTGCAGATGGGTGGAGAGCTCGGTGATCTCGACACCAGCTTCCGCACAGATGCCCTTGATCTCGTCGCAATAGGTCTTCGAGGTCGCCGCCTTCTGGAGGTCGAAAAGCCTGGCATCGGGCGTCGGGATCTGCACGCCCTTGTAGCCGAGGCTGCCGGCCCAGGATGTAATCGATTTCAGCGTATTGAACGGCGCCGCGTCGCCCGCGAACTGGGCGAGGAAGATCGCTGGACCCTTCATTGTCGACGGCATCTCACTTGCTCCCGATTCCGGTCCTGCGACGTCCTGGGCCAGATGACCACTATTTGAGCCAGCTCCGCAAGAGGCCAGCGAACGACCATTTCAACGGGCATCGACGCGCCGGTAGACGCCGCCTCTGAGGTCGCGCGAGAAGCGGCCGCTCTCGAACAATTCGCGCCTGAGCAGCGCCCAGTCGCCGAAGCTGTGATGGCGCTTGAGCATGTCGTTGACCTCGCGCTCGGCATAGTCGCGGCCGGCCTCGAACTTCGCGGCGAGGAAATCGAGCACCAGAACCTTGTCCGCCGCCTTGGCCGGCCAGCGGGCGACGACGCCGTCTTCGGTGATCAGGGCGCTCATCGGCTAACTCTTCAGCATCGCCTCGACCGCGAGCCCGGCCGCAAGCAGGCGACGGTCGTGGCCGTGGCGGCCGACGAGCATGAGGCCGGCCGGCAGCGCCGAGCCCGGCATGGGCAGCGACAGGGCGCAGAGGTCGAACTGGTTGGCGACCTGGGTGTTGCGCAGCAACAGCCCCTCGATGCGGTTGCCGTGCATCCCGTCGGCCAGCATCTCGGCGATCGGCTGGGCGACGATCGGCGTCGCCGGCAGCACGATCAGATCGACGGCGGACAGCCGCTCGTCCATCGCCGCAGTAAGCTCGGCTCGGCGCCGCATGGTGCGGATGTAGGTGACGGCCGGAACCTGCATGGCGCGGCCGAGCGAGCCGCTGACATGGTGGTCGACCGCGACCCTGGCACCGGCGGACAGCCAATCGGCGTGGATCTCGGCACCCTCGATTGCCGCGATCGAGGCCGCGCGGGTGGCGTCGCGCATGCCGGCGAGCAGATCGTCGAGCACCAGATCGCCGATCCGCGCGCCGGCGGCTGCGAGCCGCCCCAACGCATCGCCGAAGGCGGTGGTGACGACGCCGTCGCAATGCTCCAGAAGCCGCCCGCGCGGCACGCCGATACGCAGGCCGGCAAGCGAAAGCGGCGCGAGGCCGGCGGGCTCCTTGCCGGCCATGACGGCGTCGGCGGCAATGCAGGCACTGACCGTCCTTGCCAGCGGCCCGAGCGAATCGAGCGACGGCGACAGCGGGAAGGCTCCGTCGAGCGGCACGCGCCGCGCCGTCGGCTTGAAGCCGACGACACCGTTGAGCGCCGCCGGCACGCGCACCGAGCCGCCGGTGTCCGAACCGATAGCGATGTCGGAGGTGCCCTCGGCGGCCGACACGCCGGCGCCGGACGACGAGCCGCCCGGGATGAGCGTGGGATCGGCGGCGTTGCCGGGCGTGCCGTAATGCGGGTTGATGCCGAGCGCGGTGAAGGCGAATTCGGTCATCGCCGTCTTGCCTAGGATGACGGTGCCGGCGCGGCGCAGGCGCTTCACCACCAGCGCGTCGTCTTGCGCGGGCGCTGCCTCGCGGCGCATCAGCGAACCCGCCAGCGTCGGCTCACCTCTGACGTCGAGCAGGTCCTTGATCGAGACGATGACGCCGTCGAGCGGGCCGAGCGAAAGCCCTGCCCTGACCCGCGCGTCTGCAGCATCGGCGGCGGCTCGGGCGGCTTCCGCGTAGAGCTTCATGAACACGCGCTCTTCGCCGGCGCGCGCGGCGAGCCGCTCAAGGATGGCTTCGAGCCGGTCTCTGGTCTTCATGGATGCATCCGATTCGGAGCGATACGCAGTCGTCGAGGCTCCGAATAGCACGCGCTGGCCCCATGCAACACGGTTGTCGGCGGCAGCAAAGGTCCTACATTCGCGGCACCCACCGCTCGGAGCCGCCATGACCACCCATCTGTTCTCGCCGATCAGCCTCGGCAAGCTCGAATTCCCCAACCGCATCGCCGTCGCCCCCATGTGCCAGTATTCGGCCGACGACGGCTCGGCATCGGACTGGCACCTGCAGCATTGGATGAACCTCGCCATGTCGGGCGCCGGCATGATCACCATCGAGATGACCGACGTCGAGCGGCGCGGCCGCATCAGCCACGGCTGCATGGGGCTCTATTCGGATGCCAACGAGGCGGCGGCGAAACGGACGCTGGAAGCCGCCAGGCGTGTCGCGACACCGGGCGCCAAGTTCGGCGTGCAGCTGGCCCATGCCGGCCGCAAGGCCGCGAACCGCAGGCCGTGGGAAGGCGGCGGCCCGCTGGCGCCAAACGAGGATGCGTGGCCGGTGGTGTCGGCCTCGGCACTCGCCTATGCCGACGGCTGGCAGGTGCCGCATGCGCTGACAGAGGACGAGATCGAGCAGACCATCGGCCATTTCGTCGAGGCCGCCAAGCGGGCCGAGCGCGCCGGCTTCGACTTCATCGAGCTGCATTCGGCGCATGGCTATTTGCTGCACCAGTTCCTGTCGCCGCTCTCCAACCGTCGCACCGACCGATGGGGCGGATCGCTCGAAAACCGTATGCGCTTTGCCATCGAGGTCGCCCGCCGGGTCGTCGAGGCCGTGCCCGGGCTCATGGTCGGCGCGCGCATGTCGCTGACCGACTGGGTCGACGGCGGCTTCACGGTCGAGGAAGGCATCGAGGTGGCCAGGGCCTACGCGGAGGCGGGCATCGCCTATATCTGCTGTTCCAGCGGCGGCAACTCACCCCACCAGAGCCTGCGTACCGGCCCCGGCTACCAAGTGCATCTGGCGGAAGCGGTGAAGCGGGCAACCGGCATTCCGGTGCGCGCGGTCGGTATGATCGACCAGCCGCGCCAGGCGGACGCGATCGTCCGCGACGGCCAGGCCGACATGGTGGCGCTCGGCCGCGCGCTGCTCGCCGACCCGCGCTGGCCCTGGCGGGCGGCGGCCACGCTCGGGCACGAGTTCCATGCCGCACCCCAGCTGGCGCGCTCCGTACAACTGATGAAGCAGTGGGGTGCAGCGGCGGCGTAAGCCGCCTGGAGCGGCGGACGGTTGCGGCTGGATCAGGACGGCGCAACCGCGGTCTGCTCTACCGCTCAGGCAAAGAATCGAGGGGTCAAAAAGTTGGAAAAAAGCGTCGAGACGATCAGGGGCGACCGCGACGGCATCGCCTATGAATTTGCGGTGCTGCGCCTGAAGGGCTCGGCGGCAGACGCGCCCTCGGCCTATATCCAGGCCGCGCTCCATGGCGACGAGCTGCCCGGCGTGGTCGCCATCGACGCACTGATGCCGCGCCTGCGCAAGGCGGAGGCGGAGGGCCGCATTCGCGGCAACCTCACCGTCGTGCCGCGCGCCAACCCGATCGGCGGCACCCAGCAGCTCTTCCACGGTACGCAGGGCCGTTTCGACCTCGGCACGCGCATCAACTACAACCGCGACTTCCCCCTGCTCGACCGGCCCGATGTGTCGCTGCTGCCGGGCGACGAGGTGGCGAGGACCGCCGACAAGCGGCTCAAGGCGCGGCTCCTGAAGCTTTCCGTCGGCCACGAGATCGTGCTCGACCTGCACTGCGACGACGAGGGCGTCGCCTATCTCTACGTGCCCGAGGAGCTGTGGCCGGCGATGGCCGATTGTGCCGCGGCCATGGGCGTCGACGCCGTGATCCTGTGGGGCGGCCAGTCGGGCGCCTCCTTCGACGAGGCTTCGCTGCATCCCTGGCTGAAGCTGCCGCGCAAGGAAGCCCGCCTCGAAAGCCGCGTCATCTCCACGGTGGAATATCGCGGCACGTCCGATGTCTATTCGGGCATCGCCGAGCACGACGCCGACGGCATCTACCGCCTGCTGGTGGCGCGCGGCGTCATTGCCGACCAATCGGTCGAGGCGCCGAAGCCGTTCGCCGGCGTGGTTGCGCCCATCGACCATATCGAAATGATGTCCGCGCCCTGCTCAGGCGCCATCCTCTACGACGTGAAGCCGGGCGACCGGGTCAAGGCCGGCGCGCGGCTGGCGACGATCGTGCGCGCGCCCGGCGAGGACGGCGGCCGCGTCGAGGTGTTCGCGCCGCAGGACGGCTACATCCTCACCCGCCGCTCGCACCGCTTCACCGGCGCCGGCGACGACCTCGTCAAGCTGGTCGGCAATGCAGCGAGCAAGGACGCGCGCTCCGGCGCGCTGGAGGCGTAACGGGTCGGCAACGGCGCGCTGGGAGTTGGTTTCGGCCGGTCATCCGGCTGATTGTCCGGCCGGCCCTTGCACGGCGGTGGCCAGGACGGCGGCGCGGATCTCGGCCAAGGGCGCCGGCTGGTCGCCGCAATGGACCAGGACGATGGGCTCCTTGGCCTCGGCGTCGGCAATCGGCACCCGCGCGAGCGGCCTGCCGTCATAGCTCACCGCACCTGCCGGGTTGGTGTAGCTGATGCCCACGCCCTCGCCATTCGCCGCCAGGCTGCGCATCACCTCGACCGAGGCTGCCCGGTGCGCCACGAGCGGCGTCAGCCCCCGCGACCGGAACAGCCCGAGCATGTGGCGGATCGACAGGCCCTGATCGGAAAGGATCAGCGGCCGGCCGGCGAGTTCGGCGAGGCCGATCTCGTCGCGCCCGGCCAGCGGGTCGTCCGGCGCAAGCCACGCCTGCGGCGTCACCAGGGCATAGAGCTCGCGCCGGAAACTGGCGTCGAGCCCGAGATCATAGGTCAGCGCAAGGTCGATCTGGCCCGCCGGCACGGCTTCGGCAAGGGTCTCGAAACTCGCCACCCGCGTCCTGATCTCGACATCGGGGAAGGCTTCGCGCAGCCGCCGCAGCAGCGGCGCTAGATAGGTCGGCGCCAGGTCCTCGAAGATGCCCAGCGTGATCCGCGCCAGCCGCCGACGCCCCAGCGCCCCGGGGTCCTCCATCCGGGCCGCATCGGCCAGCAGCGCCTCGGCATCCGCCAGGAAAAGCCGCCCGAAGCCGGTGAGCATCACCGGCACGCCCTTGCGGCGCAGGAAGAGTTTGCGCCCCAGATGCGTCTCGACCTGGGTCACGGCCACCGACAGCGCCGGCTGCGAGACGTTCACCTGCTGCGCGGCAACGGTCAGGCTGCCCGCATGGGCCACCGCCACCACATATTCGAGCTGCCTGAGCGAAATATATAACACCTGATTATATTTATCTTATCCATATATTATTGGAAGTTAAAATCGATCGGCAGCATGATCGGGGCGCTTTGAGGAGACAGCCATGCCCCACCCGCTCATCACCCAGGACCATATCGACAGCTACCGGCGCGACGGTGTCGTGCTCATCAAGGGCCTCTTCCGCGACCATGTGGAGGCGCTGCGGAAGGGCGTCGAGACCAACATGGCCGAACCCGGCGAATACGCCGCCGAGAACCTGAAGGCGGGCGAAGGCGGCCGCTTCTTCGACGACTACTGCAACTGGCAGCGCATCCCGGAATTCGAGACGGTGATCCGCACGTCGCCCGCCGCCGAGGTCGCCGCCGACCTGATGCAGTCGAACGCCGTGCAGCTCTTCCACGATCATGTGCTAGTCAAGGAACCGGGAACGTCGAAGCCCACCCCTTGGCACCAGGACTCGCCCTATTACTTCGTCGAAGGCCGGCAGACGGTCAGCTTCTGGTCGCCGCTCGACCCGGTGCGGGAAGCCTCGCTGCGCTGCGTCGCCGGCTCGCATCTGTGGGAGAAGCCGGTGCTACCGACGCGCTGGCTGTCGGAGCAGAATTTCTATCCCGACGCCGATGCCTACATGCCGGTGCCCGACCCGGATGCCGAAGGGATGAAGATCGTGGAATGGGAGATGGAGCCGGGCGATGCCGTGGCCTTCGACTACAAGACGCTCCACGGCGCCCGCGGCAACGAGAGCAAGTCGCGCCGCCGCGCCTTCTCGCTGCGGCTGATGGGCGACGACGCGCATTACGTCGAACGCCCCGGGCGCACCTCGCCGCCCTTCCCGGGTCACGGCATGCGGCCGGGCGAGAAGCTGCGCGAAGACTGGTTCCCGGTGATCTTCCGGCGCTGAGATACGCGAAACGGGACGGCGTCGCGAAGGCATTATCCTCCGCGGATTTTAATGTTTTCGCCGCGCCTCCCATCTCGATTTTTTATGCGTTGCCGATGTAGCCTCGCCGCATGGACGACATGCTGGACAGGCTCGGGGAGCAGTTGGCGCAAAATCGCAAGGCCGGCGTGGTCACCGGGCTGGCGCTATCGGCCATTGCCGACGAGGCGGAGGCAATCGCCGTGCAGCAAACGGCCCTTGACGCCTATGACAGCGATTTCAAGGGCTATGCACTCGTCGGCACCACTGATGTCACACGCCGGACCTTGGGGCTGCGGGAGCCGATATATGCCCCCATTCCCCGAAAGGCCTTTCACGAGGAGCTGGCAGCCTACACCCTGCCGGCCGGGATGATCGGCGCGCAATGCGAGCTGGCGCTGACGCTCGGCCGCACCTTCCCCGCGCCCGGGGAAGCGATCGGCATGGAGGCCGCGGCGGATGCGGTGGTTGCCTGCCAGCCTGCGATCGGTCTTCTGGGTCGCCGCACCAAGCCGGCGGGCGATGCGCACCTGACGGCCATCGCGGATTTCGGCCTGCACGTGGCCACCATTTGCGGCGCCTCGACCAGACACCTCGATCCGCTGGCGACGGCCACGCTCTCGGTGCGGGCGACGATCGACGGAAACGCCGTGGCGAAGGCCGACCCAGCGGCATCCGACGAACACCCGTTGTTGGCCCTCGCCTGGCTCGCGCGGCAATTGCGCATGCGGCGCGCCGCGCTGAGTGCCGGCGACATCGTGACGCTCGGCTCGTTCACTCCGATGCTGCAGGTGCTGCCCGGCCAGGGGTTGACCGTGGCTTTTGCCGGCTTCGGCACGGTCTCCTGCGAGTTCCGACAAGCCCCGGCCACTGGGATGCTACTGTCCCGCAGCTGGCTTGACCGCCCGGTTTGCCGGTCATCGGCATGCTGCACGGTCAAGAGGCCGAGAACAGTTGATGCCGCGCCTGCCATTCGGCACGGAGGCGTTCGCCCTCGCCTTTGAAAAGGCTTTCGGTCGCGACGCAGGCGCTCATCCGGTCGATACGGAAATGCCGAAAATCCTGCCGCAGCTCGCACCAGGCGGCGAGCAGGACATTGTCCACGTAGTAGACCAGCGCGATCGGGAGGATGGCGCGCTCGCTAGAGCGGGCTTCCGCGTCCCGATAGTGCAGGTGAAGCTTGCGTTCGTCCCTGATCGCCTCGCGTATGACGCGATACTCCACCGAAGCGGGAGGAATGGCGTTCCAATGCGAGACGTGAAGGGGCGATCGCTCGATGCGGCTGCCTACGGCGTCGGGAAGGATGTCGGCGATCTTGCTGCCGACGCGGGACGCCGCCGCCAGAAGCTCGGCATCGCCGGTACGCCCGATGAGTGACAGGCCGACGACGATGGCCTCCACCTCGTCAGCCGTGAACATCATGGGTGGCAGGTCGAAGCCCGACTGCATGACGTAGCCGACGCCGGCCTCGCCATCGATGGGAACCCGCATTGCCTGCAACGCCACGATGTCGCGATAGATGGTCCTCTGGCTGACCTCCAGGGTTTCAGCGATGGCGCCCGCCGAGACCGGCCCCGCTGCCCGCCTCAGCATCTGGATGATCTCGAACAGCCGGCTCGATCGTCCCATCGCGGTTCGTCCTGCACATGATCGACTTTTAGCATGAGCATGCTGACACGAGGTGTCAGCATGGCGCAGCTAGGCTGGCGATCAATCAGTTGCGAGGGCATCTATGGTCGACCAGGCATTTGAAACGAAGTCGGTAAGGATGGAGCGGATGTGCCTGCTTACGTTTCAGGCGCCGTCCGAGGACGTGGACCGCATCATGGCCGAGGTGGTGAAGATCGCACCGCTGACCATGGGGAACTACGACAGCAACGCGTGGCAGTCCGGACCGGGCATCGAGCGATACCGGCCGCTTGAAGGCGCAGCCGCCGGGCCGGAGGCGGAGCTTCGCAAGCGGCCCGGCACGGTGGAGGTATCGTTCGAACTCCCCGACGAGCAGCGACTCATCGAAAGAGTGATCGAGACGATATTCGGGTCGCACAGCTATCAGGAGCCGGTGATCAGGCTCCAGACCATAGTCACCGCGCGGTCCAGGGGTCTCGACGACAGCACCAACCCCAATCGCTGGTGGAATACGACCGGCGACTGGAAGAACAAGCCCGCCTCGCCCGGTACGGATCGAGGCCAGCCATGAATGCCACGGAATACAGGCTTGGCCTCGCCCTCGTCACCGCGTCGGCGATTGCCTGGAGCACGGCAGGATTCTTCACCCGCCTCGTTCCGCTGGATAGCTGGACGATGCTCGCCTGGCGTGGCATCTTCGGCGCCATCGGCATCGCCGTGGTGATCCTTGCCATGGAACGCAGGAATGCCTGGCGCGTCGTGCGCTCCATGGCCTGGCCCGGCTGGCTGTACGCCATCGTCTCGGCGGTCGGCATGGTGCTGTTCATCACCTCGCTCAGGCACACGACGGTTGCTCATGTCGCTGTGATCTATGCGACGGTGCCGTTCATCGCCGCAGCACTCGGCTGGCTGGCGATGCGGGAAAGGCCGTCGAGAAATGCCATGATCGCCAGCCTGGCCGCGCTCGCAGGCGTTGCCCTGATGGTCGGCCTGGGCGCCGAGGGCGGCCTGCTCGGAGATCTGCTGGCCCTTGGAATGACCTTCTGCATGGCTGCGATGATGGTCATTGCGCGACGGTTCCACGACATTCCCACCATGCCGGCCGCCTGCCTCTCCGCGCTGCTGAGCGGATTGGTCTGCTGGCCCTTTGGCGAGCCGCTCGCCGTCTCCGGGTACGACCTGTCCGTCCTGGCCATGTTCGGTCTGGTGAACTCGGCGGTCGGCCTTGCCCTGTTCACGCTTGGCGCGCGGCTGCTGCCGGCGATCGAAACAGCCCTGATCGGCTCGCTCGATGCGCCACTGGCTCCGCTCTGGGTCTGGCTCGCCTTTGGAGAGACGCCGGGCGTCAGCACGGTCGCCGGAGGGCTTATCGTGTTCGCCGCCGTTGCCATCCACACACTGGTCGAGGCGCGAAAGCGGCAGGCCGGCGCTTCACCTCCGGACGAAGAACCAAGTTTGGTTTCCTGAAGCCGGCGATAACAGCGTTTTGACCCTACGCCGGCCCATCGGCTGCCGGCATGTCACTGGTAGAAACCGACGAGCGCCACGCCAAGTCCGATCAGGATGGAGCCGCAGGCCTTGGGGATCACCCATTCCGCCCTGCCGGCCTTCAACCGGCCATGGGCGAAGGAGGCGATGCCCACGGCAGCCACGTCGGCCGTCGAGAAAACGAGATTGACGATCATGCCGAGGACCATGAACTGGAGCCAGAGCGGCATCGACGCCGACGGGTCGACGAATTGCGGCAGGAAGGTCAGGAAGAACAGCGCCGTCTTCGGATTGAGAACTTCCACCACGATGCTGTCGCGCAGGGTGTTCGAGGCCGGGCTGCCCTTCTCGGATGCCTTGTTCCAGCCCAGCAACATGGTGAGCCCGAGCCAGACCAGATAGCCCGCTCCGGCCAGCTTGATTGCCGCATAGACCGTCGGCGCCTGGACGATCAGCGACGCCAGGCCGATGGCAGCCGCAACGATATGGGCATAGCAGCCGATGTGGATGCCCAGGGCCGCCCTCAATCCCGCCCGCCGGCCATAAGTCAGGGTTTGAGCGGTCATGTAGAGTATCGCTGGCCCCGGCATGACAGCGAAAGCAAGCGTTGCGATGGCGAACGGAACCAACAGGACCAGCGACAGCATGACGGCTCCTCCCCGTACGACCAAGCCGCTGGGAGGAATAGGCGTGGCGCCTATGTGAAAACATACGGCAGATGCCGTATTTAGGTCGCGCGCGCTTTCGCCCGCGCATCGGATGGTTAAGGCAATGTTATCGGCGCAGGGCGATCGGGTCAGCCTGCCGGCAGCCCAAGGCGTACCGCGTAGCCGGTCAGTTCGGCAACGCTGTGGAGATCGAGCTTGCGCATCAGGTTTTCCCGGTGCTTGCGGACGGTCAGGGGGCTGATGCCCAGCCGTTCGGCGACCTCGCGCGCGGTCATGCCGTGCGCGACCAGCGCCAGGATTTGCCGCTCGCGCCGCGTCAGCGGGATCGGCGAGAGCACCTCCTGCATGGGAACAGCCTGCCGGGACGGTTCGCTGACGGCGAAGCGCACGGTTCGCGCCAGATAGGTGCCGCCCTTCTTCACCGCCTCGATGGCCGCGCCGAGCTCCTCGGGGTCGCCGTCCTTGGTGAGATAGGCACTCGCCCCCGCCTCGAGCGCAGCGCGCACCGTCCTCGGCTCGACATTCGCGGTCAGGACCAGGACCTTCGTTCGAGGCGCAAGCTCCCTTATATCAGCGATGAACTGGATTCCGGGAATGCCCGGCATGCCGAGGTCGAGGATCAGAAGGTCGGCGCGCGTGCCCCGCACCTGCCGCAACAGGGCCTCGCCATCCGCGGCCTCGGCAACGACCGTGACGTTGTCCATCGCCGAGATCAGCAGCTTGAGCCCTTCACGGACAATGGCGTGGTCGTCGGCGACAATGGCGGTGAGCAAGTGATTCATCCGGTCGCCATCCAAAAACAAGAAAGATAATGTTCAGTCGCCAACTTATGGGAAACAAGTTGCCGATAGATCATCCGTCCTAGCATCTATGCGGCAACTGGGGGAATACCATGCGGGAAGACAAGATACGCCAGGCTCTCATCGAGCTTCTGTATCGCAATTCCTACGGCGTGGTCATCTCCAACATCGTCATTTCGCTCGCGGCCGTGTATGTCCTCAGCAGCGCCGTTTCCGTGACCTGGCTCACGGCGTGGCTTACCGCGCTCTATCTGCTGACCGCGATCCGCGTCCTGGCGTCCCGCCGCTTTTTCAGCCGCAAGCGGGATTCCGGATCGATGCTGCGCTGGGCATGGCTGGCGGCGGGCTTCTCGTGGGTTTCGGGCCTGCTGTGGGGCGGGCTCGGCTGGGCAGGCTTCCTTCCCGAGGCGCCCATCGTGCTTTCCTTCACCGTCATCGTGCTGACCGGCCTCGTCTGCGGCACCGTGCCGTCGCTCTCGGCGTTCCCCCCGGCCCTCATCGGCTCGATCCTCGCCACGGCCCTACCGGTCGCCGTCCGCACCATCACCACCGAAAGCGACATCTCCGGCGCCTTCCTGTTCCTGCTGGCGTCACTCGTGGCCATCAACTTCTACTATTGCCGCATCACCTATCGCATGTTGCGCGAAACCATCAACCTGCGGCTGGAGAACGAGGATCTGGTCCTGAACCTGCAGGAGCAGCGCGACCGGGCACAATCGGCGGACCGCGCCAAGACCCGCTTTCTCGCCGCCGCCAGCCACGACCTGCGCCAGCCGATCCACGCCTTGAGCCTGCTGGTCTCGACGCTGGCCGTGCTGGGACAGCGCGGCGACGTGCCTTCGGCCGATGCCCGCAGCCTGGCAGGCCGGGCAAAATCCGTCGTCGGCAACCTCGGCGGGCTGCTGAACGGGCTGCTCGACATCTCCAAGCTCGACGCGGGCATCGTCACTGTGACCCCGGAAACAGTGGCGCTGCGCGAACTGTTCCGCGATCTTCACGGCGAGTTTGCCGAAGAGGCCAGGCAGCGCGGCCTGGAATGGCGCGTGGTCGACAGCAGCCTTAGGGTCGAGAGCGACCCGATGATGCTCAGGCGCATCCTCAACAACCTGTTGTCGAATGCGTTTCGCTACACCACGCAAGGCCGTATCCTGCTCGGCTGCCGCAGGCGTGGCGACATGGTGGAGATCCAGGTCCTGGACACAGGCCCGGGAATTCCGCGAGACCAGCAGACGATGGTCTTCGAGGAATTCGTGCAGCTGCAGAACCCGGCGCGGGACAGGACGCAAGGGCTGGGCCTGGGGCTGGCCATCGTGCGGCGCACGGCGGGCCTGCTGAAGCATCCGCTCAGGCTTGTCTCGAAGCCCGGCCGCGGCTCCCTGTTCTCGGTCACGGTTCCCAGCATCCGCGCAGCGCCATCGCCCAGGCCGGTCGAGCAAGTCGCCCATGTCGGCGTCTCGGTCGGCATCATGGTCATCGAGGACGAAAGAGACGTGCTCGACGCGATGGTGCAACTGCTCACTCTTGAAGGGCACCGCGTCTATGCCGGCCGCTCCACCGCCGAGGCGCAGAGCGCCCACGCGCAGGCTTCGAAAGCCGGAAATGCACCCGTCGACCTGATCGTCGCCGACTACCGCCTCGCCGACGGCGCCACCGGTTTCGAGGCGATCCAGGCCCTCAATGCCTATGTCGGCCGCCCCGTGCCGGCCATCATCATCACCGGCGACACCTCGCCGGAACGGCTGAAGGAAGTGAACGCGAGCGGCGCCCGCATCCTCCACAAGCCGATCGGCGGAGAGGATTTGCGGGAGGCCATCCTTGCAGCTTGCCGACAGGCCTAGAGCAACTCCAGGAAACCTGCGCAGCGGTTTTCCGTCCGGAATTGCGCAAGAACAAAGAGCATAGGGCGTTTCCGCGATTCGAAGAAAAGCGGAAGTGCTTTAGAGGCCGAGCCGCGCCGCACGTCCGTCTCGACGCGCGGCGTATGGGCTATTCGCCATAGACCAGCCTGTCCTGTCGTGCCCTGAGCTCGGCGATCTTCGAGCCGGGCGCGACGGCGGCGTTGGCGGTGGTGATGAGCTCGCCCTTCCTGATCGGGGCGGTGACGGTGCCGCCCTGCAGGAGGCCGCAAGGGATCGCTTTGGCGGCACGTGCTTCTGCCGCCGTCATGATCCAGGCGCGGTAGCTGTATTCGCCGATGGCGTCGAGCCTGTCGCCGGGCTTGAGGTCCTTCTTGGCCACGGC